>SUZD01000001.1:221656-228754 GCA_015060105.1 Rikenellaceae bacterium
TTAGTAAATTTTAGTTCTCGTCTTCGTCCGAGGCCTCCTCGATTTGGTCTGCACCGTTGATATCCTCGTCGTAGTAGTCTTTTTCGTCCTCCTCTTCAATCTCGCTGTCAATCTTAACATCTATCTTTACCAAGTAGTTAATCTCGTCGGTTTCGAGGATTACAGCATAAAAGAAATCGCCCGGACCTTTGTCGATACGAATCATGCTATCGGTAAATCCTGTGGGGTGTTGCAGTTTGAGTTGTTCTTGCAATTCTTCGGGAAGATTCTTATAACTGATTATTACTCTTTTCTTTGTGTTATTTGTTTGTGCCATAGTCTGTGAAAAATTTTCTGCAATAATACACCAAAAATCCTAAATACAAGCCTTTGGAGCGAAAAAAAATTGTGGAATGGTTTTTTGTATGGCTTTCTTTCAATCAAAATTATTACCTTTACACAAAAATTTAGTGCACCATGCAACACAGAATTGCCGAACTGCGACGACTACTCGATTATCACAACCATAAATACTATGTCGAGAACGCTCCCGAGATTGATGATATCACTTTCGACGGGCTGATGCGAGAGCTTCAAGATTTGGAGCAGGCGCACCCCGAATGGGACGACCCCGACTCTCCTACACATCGAGTAGGTAGTGACCTTACGCGCGAGTTTCAGAGCGTCGAGCACCTCCACCCGATGCTCTCGTTGTCGAATACATACTCGCGTGAGGAGTTGGGCGAGTTCTTCGACCGCGTGGAGCGCGAGGTCGAGCAGGCAGAGTATGTTGCCGAGTTGAAGTTCGACGGAACGGCCATATCGCTGATTTATCAAAATGGTCGTCTGTTGCGTGCTGTTACGCGCGGCGATGGAGTTCGAGGCGACGATGTGACGACTAATG
Source organism: Rikenellaceae bacterium (assembly GCA_015060105.1). Classification (GTDB taxonomy): domain Bacteria; phylum Bacteroidota; class Bacteroidia; order Bacteroidales; family Rikenellaceae; genus UBA940. Next base: position 222,540 of record SUZD01000001.1, read on the forward strand.
TGCGTACTATCGGCTCGGTGCCATTGCGCCTGACGGGCGACGACTATCCCGAAATGTTCGAGATTCGAGGCGAGATATTGATGCCTTATGCGTCGTTTGACCGCCTCAACGAAGAGCGTATGCAGAGTGGCGAACAACTCTTTGCCAACCCGCGTAACGCCGCCGCAGGTAGCCTTAAACAGCAAAATCCCGCAGTAACAGCCGGACGAGGTTTGGATTGTTTTCTCTACTTTCTGGTTGGCGACGATTTGCCCTTTGCAACGCACTATGATAGCCTTATGGCGATGCGCCGTTGGGGATTTAAGGTGTCGGAGCGAACAACCATCTGCCACTCGCGTCAGGAGGTTTACGACTATATTGACCATATCGACGAGTTGCGTCACACCTTGCCGTTTGCCACCGATGGCGTGGTAATCAAGGTTAATAGTTATGCCAACCAACGCCGCTTGGGCTTTACCGCCAAGTCGCCCCGTTGGGCTGTGGCGTATAAGTTCAAGGCCGAGCAAGCCGAAACACGCCTTTGCGGTGTGGATTTCCAAGTAGGCCGCACGGGAGCCATAACCCCCGTTGCCAACCTCGAACCTGTACAACTTGCGGGTACGGTGGTTAAACGCGCAACGCTTCATAATGCCGACCAGATTGCCGCTCTCGACCTGCGCATAGGCGATATTGTCTATGTCGAGAAGGGTGGCGAGATTATTCCCAAAATCACGGGTGTCGATTTGTCGGCACGCCCTGCCGATAGCACCCCACTCCAATTTATCGAGCGTTGTCCGCAATGCGGTACTCCCCTTGTTCGTCCCGAGGGCGAGGCCAAACACTTCTGCCCCAACAGTTCGGCGTGTCCTCCGCAAATCGTGGGACGCATTGTTCACTTTGTGGGTCGCAAGGCGATGAATATCGAATCGCTGGGCGACGAAACCATTGCCCTGCTTCACTCGGCAGGCCTTGTGAGCGATGTAGCCGACCTGTACGACCTGTCGGCTGCGGACATAGCGCGACTGCCACGCTTGGGCGACCGTTCGGCTGCCACAATCGTTGCCAATATTGCCGACTCGACCAAAGTGCCGTTTGCGCGCGTGCTGTTTGCGCTCGGTATTCGCTATGTGGGTGAGACTACCGCCAAGAGCTTGGCTGCCCACTTCGGCTCGATAGATGCGCTTATGAGCGCTTCGGCCGAGGAGTTGGCCGAGACCGAAGATGTTGGCGAGCGCATTGCCGAAAGTATTGTGAACTTCTTTGCCGATGAGCAGAATCGTGCGCGTGTCGAGCGTCTGCGTGCTGCGGGTGTTCAATTCGAGCAACAAAGCAAGGAGCCGACTTCGGCGTCGCTTGCAGGGTTGAGTTTTGTGATTTCGGGCACTTTCGAGGAGTATGGCCGCGACCAGCTCAAAGAGATGATTGAGCAGGCCGGAGGTCGCAATGTGGCAGCGGTTTCGGCCAAAGTCGATTATCTGCTTGCGGGCGACAATATGGGCCCTGCCAAACGAGCCAAAGCCGAGAAATTGGGCGTCAAAATTATCGACATAAATGGTTTTGTGGAGATGCTGGGCGTAGGCAAACAACCCGAAACGCCAAAACCCTATGCAGAAAATACCGCAATTCAGGGTAGTTTGTTTTAGATAATTGCTATATTTGCGTTTGCAAACCCAAATAAAAAAAGAATCCGTATGAGTAAATTTGATTATAAAGGCGTTGGTGTCGCACTGATTACACCGTTTAATGCCGATGGCAGTGTCGATTTCGGCGCATTGGGTCGTATGATGGACTCGGTGATTGACGGCGGTGTCGATTATATCGTGGCACTTGGTACAACAGCCGAGACCCCCGCAATCGTTCAAGATGAGCGTGAGGCTATCGCCCGCTATATCAAGAGTCTGAATAATAACCGTGTGCCTTTGGTAATCGGTATCGGTGGTAACTGCACCAAAGAGGTTATCGATGCAATCGTGCGTTTCGACCTTCGTGGCTTCGATGCAGTACTGAGCGTGGCTCCTTACTATAACCGTCCGTCGCAAGAGGGCATTTATCAACACTATAAGGCTATCTCGCAAGCGTCGCCCCTGCCTATTATCCTCTATAATGTCCCCTCGCGTACGGGTGTGAATATCTCGGCCGAGACCACATTGCGCCTGGCGCAACTGCCCAATATCATCGGTATCAAGGAGGCGAGTGGCAATATGGAGCAAATCCGTACCATTCTGCGCGATAAACCCGAGGAGTTCTTTGTGCTTTCGGGCGACGATTCGCTGACACTCGACATTATGGACGAGGGTGGCTTGGGTGTTATCTCGGTTGCAGCAAACTGCTTCCCCAAGAGTTTTTGCGGTATGATACATAATCAACTCAAAGGAAACAAAGAGGAGGCTCGTGCTATGGAGGCCCGCCTTATACCCGCAATGAAGATGCTATTCGAGGAGGGTAACCCCACAGGTGTCAAGAGTGCTCTCTATGCCAAAGGGCTGATTCAACCCTATCTGCGTTTGCCGATGATTATCGGCTCCGAGGGACTTATCAATCGACTGAAAGTTGCTGTCGAGGAGAACGAGTAGTTGAGTTTAACCTCAAAAGTAAAAAGCGTGCTAAAATTTTGGCACGCTATTTTTTTTTTACTTTTCTTTTATATATCTTTGTACATATTCTAACCTAACCAACTATGAAACGGGTTACTTTGTTTGCAATTCTGCTGCTGGGAGTAGCGGGTTGCACCAAGGGTTTCGAACCGGATAATACCGCTCGAAATCCGGAAAGCACAATCACATCAACATCTAACACTTGGTATGAAACCAAGGATGAGACCTCTTCGGTAATTGGTCACTTTGAAAATTATTACAAATTGGAGCATATGCGAACAGCGTATTCCAATCTTAAAGGAGCGACCAGAGCTGAATCTATTTCTGCTGTGCAACCGACGCACAGATATTACAAGTTTTCGCCAAAGGATATTTTTGAATTAGCGGACTTGGAGGTATGTAAGGATATTGAGTTTTTCCCTTACCCTTTGGATGCTATCATTTCAGAAGGCGAGAATTTTGAAACCGACACTCCAAGTGTGCGTTATGCGGTGGTGCCTATTGATTATGATAAACTGCCAAATAATGTTGAGCGGGAATTATTGTATGAAATGTTTGTTCCTGATGACATCAAAACACGAATGTCATCGCGTTGCGCTCATATCGACTCTGAACTTGCGGAACAACTTGTAGATGAAGCAATGCGTATCACGGGTAATGAAGAGGAACCCGTTTGTAAAACACGGGCGAGTACATGGTATGGTAGTGGACGAGTCGTGGTTTGGGATACTTATTTAAACTATGACATACCCTTACGAGGAGTTAAGGTGCGTATTACCCGTGCAGGAGTTACTTACACTGCAATTACCGACTCTTTGGGCTATTTTAGAATGACAGAGGGCTTCAAGTATGGCGCAACATATTCAATTGTATGGGAGAGGGAGCACTGGAATATCCGTGCCGGAGCGACAGGTCAAGCAACTGTAACTGGTCCTAAGGTAACGGGCGAGTCTTGGAACTGCCGAGTTGCACAAGGCTCTGCTTTGCGTATAGGTCATATGCATAGGGCTTGCTATCGTCACTTCTATCAAACTAAATTAGGTTATCCCAAAGCGATACCTAATAATTATAGTCTAAAACTGAGTTATATGCCTGATTTGAATGACGAGGCTTCATATGGTTTCTTTTATCCAGCTGGAGCAGGCGTGGTTTCAGACATTAGAGTTTTTAAAGGTTCTTCTTACGGAGAGCAAACAATGCCAGGCATTTTTGGCACTACGAGTCATGAACTTGGTCATGCGGGGCATTGTTTTACTATAGGTTGGACACAGTTTGATAATATAGATGATATTATCAAGGAAAGTTGGGCTAATGCTGTTGCCTATTATACAATTCAAGAAGAGTCTGAATATTTGACACGAAATTCCCATACTTTTTTTGGAACAGACATTGATGTTAGCAATAACATCCACTACAAAGAAGCGCAAGAGCGATATTGTAACGTCGAATGGCCTTTTAATAATGGGAGAAGTCTTGCATATTCACCTTTGTTTATTGATCTAATAGATGATGACAATCAAAGTATTAGCAATAATACAATGAGTGGATTACCCAATGATGTTGTAAGTGGGTATTCTTTCGCTACTCTTGGTAATATTCTGCAAAGTGCTTACTCTACCCATTCTTTAAAGAGTGGATTACGTTCCAATTTACCTACGGGTGTAACTAGTGCAGACATTGACACTCTTTTTGCAGTTTATGAAGCTAATTGGGTGGTAGATATAGACTAGAAAAAAGCAAAAAAACTATGAAAAGGATTTTTATTTTAATTGGTGGGCTTTTACTCGTTTTGTCGGCGTGCAAGCCTTTGGTAGAATACGCTTATACGACAATAGTTACATTTCAAAATAATAGTGGTGTAGATGCAGTAATTGTGGCTTATGATGGTCAGGAGCAACACAAATTCGATTTACCCCAAGGTGACTCGAAAGAGGCTGTGCTGTTCGACGAAATCTTGTTACAACCCGATGTAATTCCAGCTATTCAATATCTGGGCCGCAGACGTGATGCAGACAGTGTACAACTAATTTTTGATGGTCAGAGGGCGATAACTTATAAATCTAGATACAACGGTATTTGGCCACAAGATTGGACCGCAACTGGAGAGTGTAAATGTTTTATCCACGGAAGTGTCGAGATTACTCCCGAAATGTACGAATCGGCAGTGCCTATTGCTAAATAGACCTGTCCGTAAACAACCAACAGAGCCTGTCACACACAAGTTGATAGGCTCTGCTTTTTTTGATTTTGGCAAATAAATAGTACCTTTACTGCCGAATCAATAAACTTGAAAGTTATGGCTAATCAATTATTGAAAGGTAAGAAAGGTTTGATTTTCGGAGCGTTGAACGAGCAATCAATCGCTTGGAAAGTGGCAGAGAAAGCCGTTGAGGAGGGAGCCGAAATCGTACTTACAAACACCGCAGTCTCGATGCGTATGGGTGCAATACAACGTCTCGCCGAGAAGTGCGGCACTATTGTAGTTCCTGCCGACGCCACAAATGTCGAGGAGCTCGAAAATCTGTTTGACAAGACTATGGAGCACTTCGGGGGTGGCTTCGACTTTATGTTGCACTCTATCGGAATGTCGCCCAATGTGCGCAAAGGTTTTGCCTACGACAATCTCAACTATGATTTTCTGAACAAGACACTCGACATCTCGGCCGTTTCGTTCCACAAAGCGATGCAGGTAGCACGACGCAAAGATGCTATCAACGAGTGGGGCTCGATTGTGGCTTTGACCTATATGGCGGCACAGCGAACCGTTTGCGACTACAACGATATGGCCGATGCAAAGGCTCTGTTGGAGTCTATTGCGCGCAGTTTCGGATATGTTTATGGCCGCGAGAAACGAGTTCGTGTCAATACCGTATCGCAATCGCCCACGCTGACAACGGCGGGCAGTGGTGTTGCAGGTTTGACCGACCTTTTGGAGTATGCCGAGAAGTTTGCTCCGCTGGGTAATGGAACTGCCGAGGAGTGCGCCAGCTACATCGTAACGCTATTCTCGGACTACACACGCAAGATAACAATGCAAAACCTCTATCACGACGGCGGTTTCTCGTCGATGGGAATGAGTCACGAGGTTATGGCAACTTATATCAAAGGATTGGAAAAATAGGCTATGAAAAAGATTAAAAATCCTTGGATTGGCTGCGAGGGTTACAACTGCTTTGCATGCAGCCCCGACAACCCTCACGGTCTGCACATGGAGTTCTACGAGGACGGCGATGACATTGTGAGTTATTGGACTCCGACTTCGGACTTTCTGAGTTGGATTGATACACTACACGGCGGTATTCAGGCGACACTTATTGACGAAACGTGCGGTTGGGTGGTGTCGCGCAAGTATCAAACGGTGGGCGTTACCTCCAAAATGGAGTTGCGCTATCGCAAACCCGTTGTGGTATCGGCGGGCAGGTTGGAGTTGCGCGCCCGTGTGGTCGAGGAGCGTCGCAACCTTATCACAATCGAGGCGGAGTTGCGCAATGCTGCGGGCGAGGTCTGCACAACGGCAAGCAGCGTATTCTTCCTCACCCCGCGCGAGAAATTAGACCCTATTTATCATCGAGATTACGTACTCGAAGAGTAAGGATTTTTTCACAAAAGAACTATTTAAGTGGCCATTGAGCCACTTTTTTT
>SUZD01000019.1 GCA_015060105.1 Rikenellaceae bacterium
AACTAACTTTGCAACGATATCCAAAACTTACAGGCTTGGTACTTATAGCCGCAGACACACTAAACGGAACACTACCAACGATTGGCCTGGATTCGACAAATAGTCTTTAATCAATAAACTAAAAAGGGTGTGTCTGACAAGTTTTAGACACACCCTTTTTAGTTTATGGTCATCGTCACCTACTCTTCGGGGACGGGAGCTATGGTTGCCATCTGATTTTTCAGACGGCCCTTGCGAGTCAGGTTATTATTGGAGCTACCAAGCGAGCCAGACGTTGCATAAAACCATTGATTCGGAAGGTCTGCATTGCCCTCTATTTGGCTCTTAACAGCTACTACACCATCTTGATAGCGGATTGCCGAGTAGCTCGAAATTGCAACTTCGACGCCTGCGGGATCGTCCCACACTGTCACTTTCGGACGAGGATCGGTATCTTTGGTATTGCAGAATGCATCGACACGGAGTTTCTCGGGATACGAAGCCATCCACTCAATACAGAGTGATTTCTTACCCGAAATACCCTTATCGCTCGAACCGAGGTAGAGGTAATCGGTTGACGAATAGTCTTTGGCTCCACAAGCCAACACTGCAAAAGAGTGACCGTCCAAAACAATATTATCATTGATGAAGAGCAGGATGTCCTCGTTATTCTTCTCGATATACATACCCACAAGATTGACGGGTTTACTCGAAGTGTTATAGAACTCGATATACTTATCATCGGTATTAACCTCGTTCAAACGAACAGCCGTTTGAGGTGCAAACTCCGTATTCGCAGGGCACACCATAACCTTATTATCGAGTGAGTATTTGCGGTTATCGTTGTTGGTTGCGGTAACGGTTACCACATAGTCGCCGTCCGAATCAAAGCGGCAAGAGCCCTCGTAGCGACAACTATCAACCTTATTCAGTGTTACTGTACTACCAGCCACCGAGCATTGAACACTTTGAATAGTGCTATATGCATCACTATAAACATAGGCATATACGGTCAATGTTTTACCCTCAACAATGCTGGTCGGGTCAAATCCCATACGCGACACATAGGGGGCGTCCGAAACTGCCAATGCAATATTCTTTTGGTGTTTGAGTTTCACTTGCGGGTCAAGGTTTACATCACCCGGGGTTTGGATACCTGCCGAATACCAGCCATCGGTAAAGCGGGCAAAGAATTTCGCCTCCATCTCAACAGGGTCGGTATTCCAATCGGTGGCATCGGTATAGGGGTTGATGGTGTTGGTATAGGTGTCATAGATTGTAGCACCCGCATCGCGGCCAAGTTCTACGCAGAGCGCACGCGAGCTTGCCAAACCTCGATCGGTAGTACCAAGTAGCATCGCAGTCGAAGGCAGAGTCAGATTGGTCTGCTTAACGAACAACACACCATAGCTTTCGCCGGGCATTGTCACACCATCCAACACAATCAGAGGCTCCTCGTAGTCGCAGTTCTTGTAGATAGCAACTCCGTCGAGATTAACCTCCTTGTTCGAGGTGTTGTAAATCTCGATATACTCGCCAATCGACGCACCTGTCGAAATCTCATTAAGGCGAATGGCCTTGCAGGGGTCCTCAACCGGAACAACGGGTGTATCACCGGGGTTGGGATCATCGCCCGTATCGGGATTCTCGCCCGTCACAATATAGTTACCCATATCCGACACCTCGTTGAAATCAGCACCCTCGAAATCGAAGCCCGAAGCCTCAATCCAATACTTCACAATAGCACCGCCTGCTTGTGCCGGAATATCTGCCTCGTAGTAACCGATGCTTGCGGGGGTCATCTCAACAATTTGCTCATCGCCAATCACCTCATTCTCTGTCACGGTATAATAGAGGTTTACATTACTCAATGTACCATTGAGGACAGTAATTTTAGCCGATACATTTACAGTATTGGCAACCTCAACCTCGAAAGGCAGGTGCAACATATTGGCAAACTTAACTTGCAACTCTCGCACGGGAGGTTCTGGCTCGCCACCACCTTGCGGAGGGGTAGGCTGACAAGATGTCGCAAAAAGGATAGTGGCCATAGCCATCAACATCCAAACTGATTTAATGCTTTTCATATCTTCTTGGTATTATATTACTCTTTTAATTGTTGCATTGCGATTAGTTGAGCATAAAGTCCCTCTTCGGCCAACAACTCCTCGTGAGTACCGCGCTCGACAATGCGTCCCTCCTTAACCACCAAAATCAAATCGGCATTGACAATGGTGCTCAAACGGTGAGCGATAACCAATGATGTACGACCTGCCAAAAGCGAATTTAGCGCCTCCTGAACAAGTTTTTCGCTCTGTGTATCGAGAGCCGAAGTAGCCTCGTCCAAAATCAGAATATCGGGATTTTTCAGCACCGCACGGGCGATACTCAAACGTTGGCGTTGGCCTCCCGACAATTTCATACCTCGGTCACCGATATTGGTATTATAGCCGTCCTCCATCTCGACAATAAAGTCGTGAGCATTGGCAATCTTGGCTGCAGCAACAATCTGCTCCATTGTCGCCGAGGGGTTACCCAAACGGATATTATTCTCAACCGTATCGTTAAACAGTACCGTATCTTGTGATACTATACCCATATGATTTCGCAAACTCTCTTTGGTATAGTCACGAACGTCGATGCCATCTATGAGAATTGCGCCCGAATCGGGGTCATAAAAGCGAGGAATCATATCCGAGATTGTGGTTTTTCCGCCACCAGACGGGCCTACCAAAGCAACAGTCTTACCCTTGGGAATCTCGAACGACACTCCTGAAATAACCTCGCGATTATCATACGAGAAGTGAACATCGCGGAACTCCACGCCCTGCTCGAAACTCTCCAAAATCTTGGCATCAGCCTTATCGGGGATATTATTAACGGCATCAAGCACTTCGAGCACACGTTCGCCCGCAGCAACACCCTGATTGATATTGGCAAAGGCGTCGGTAAACGAACGAATAGGGCGGGTCACTTGCGAGAAGATACCCACATAGGCCAAAAATTCACCCACACCAAAAACGCCGCGAGTAATGAGATAACCTCCCGCAATTACCACTCCGCCAACAGCTGTAATACCCAAAAACTCGCTCATCGGCGAAGCCATTTGTTGGCGTTTGGCAATCCATTTTTGGAGTGTAGCATAGGTTTTATTAACCGTACGGAAACGCTCGTCAAAGAAGTTCTCGGCATTATAGGCCTTGATAACCTTCACTCCCGTAAGTGTTTCGTCGATAGTGGTTGTCATTCCGCCGAAGAAACTTTGAGCATCTTTGGCCGGCTTACGCAGGCGCTTAACAATAGCACCCATAAGCAACGCCACCAACGGCAGATAGACAACACAGAATACGCTCAACTCCCACGACAGCTTAATCATAACCGCAACATAGGTCAATATCAAAAGCGGCTCGCGGAAAGCAACGTGCAGGGTACGAACAACACAGAAGCGAACAACCTGAACGTCCGACATAATACGCGAAATAATATCTCCCTTCTTCTCATTGGTGAAGTATCCGACATGGAGTTGGGTCACATTATGGAAAACTTCGTTACGAATCTTCTGCAAAGTATTTATACTCATCTTCTCGATAGTCCACTGACCCAAGAAGCGAAACAGGTTGCTGATAAAAGCCGAGCAGACAATAACACCAGCAAGGAAGATAAGCACCTCCATTTGGTCGTACGACTCGCCATAGATGCGGTAAATCAGGTAGTTGATTAGCTCATTGAGGAAATTCTCGCTCGTTTCGGGATTCGGCATTTGGCGCACGACAACGCGAGGTGCGTCAGTAAACAAAGCATTGATAATCGGTGCAATAAGCACAAAGTTAAACGCATTAAACACCGAGTATATCAATGTATAGATGAAGTACGGAATTGCGTACTTCTCAATAGGTTTTGCAAACGAAAATAATCTCCAAAAAGTCTTCACCGCGTCAAAATATCTAATATACCAGCTACAAAGATAATAATTTTACGCAAGTTTCGCCAAAAAACGCTCTTTATCGACAACAAAACGAGTATGTTCGCCCTCGCCGATAACTCTTTCGCCATCATAGGCCCTAACACGAAACTGCAAACGGCGGCCCTCAACCTCCACAAGTTCCGCCTCGGCTATAATCTCGGCGCCCACCTTCGAAGGGCAAATATGCGAGGTAGAGATAGCAGAACCCACAGTTGTTTGCCCCTCCGAGAGCGCATCGGCAACAGCACGCATTGCCGCATTTTCCATCAGAGCAACCATTGCAGGGGTGGCAAAAACAGACATATCGCCCGACCCCATCATCTCTGCCGTAAGCGCTTCTGTCACAATAGTTTTACTCTCTGCTTTAAGTCCCTTTTCAAGTATCATAAAATATTAGATTGGATTTCGTCGTTATTTTGTATCTTTGCAAAGATAACTATTTTTAGATGAAACGGTTCACGATACTGCTTTTTCTTCTATTTTGCATTCTCGACCTTTCGGCACAGACCAAGCGTCCCACAAGTCAGTTCCGAAGTCGTCGAGGGGTTGTCTATTATGGTTATCAAGTCGAGCGCAATGGCGATACCACTCTTGTCGTAAATATGCGTCCGATATATTGTTTCAAGCACCGCACAGACCTCAGGCGCTATACTCGTATGATACGAGATTTGAAAATTGCCTATCCTATTGCCCAAATAGCCGAGCAGAAGATGATAGGTTTGGAGGATACGCTGATGCGACTCCCTACACGCAAAGAGCAAAGGGCATATACCCGCAAAATCGAGAAAGAGATTAAAGCCGAATACACTCCCGTTTTGGGTCGCATGACCCGTTCGCAAGGCAAGATGTTGGTGCGTCTTATTGACCGTCAAACCAAGCACAGTCCCTACGAGATTGTACGCGAGTTTCGTGGTCGTTTTGTTGCGGGTTTCTGGCAGGGCATTGCCAAGATTTTCGGTCAAGACCTCAAAGACGAGTATGACCGCGAAGAGCGCGACCGCGTTCTCGAACAGTTAATCCTTCTCTACGAAGCCGA
>SUZD01000020.1 GCA_015060105.1 Rikenellaceae bacterium
GCGGCGAGCGATATGTGCCAAATCGCCAACCCGTTGGAGAGCAAAAGCAACTACGACACTACCCAGAAACAGACCGTCGAGATGCGTTCGCCCGATGGTTCTGCCGACATCTATCAACTGATTGCAGGCCTGGCTGTTGCGTGCCGCTATGGTTTTGAGTTGGATAACGCTTTGGATATTGCCGCCAAGACCTATGTCAATGTCAATATCCACCAAAAGGAGAACGAGGCAAAACTCAACTCGTTGGCAAGTCTGCCCGATAGTTGCGAGGCTTCGGCCGATTGCCTCGAAGCACAACGCGCCATTTTCGAGAAGTACAATGTGTTCAGTCCCGCTATGATTGACGGTATTATCAAGAAGTTGCGCTCCTATGGCGACAAGACTCTGCGCAGCGAGTTGGAGGGCAACCAAGAGGAGATGCTCCGCCTTGTTAAGCGCTATTTCCACTGCGGATAGTGCTATATAATAAAACTATTCAAGTACCCTTTGACCATTGTCAGAGGGTACTTTTCATTTGAGGCTGTGGGCAATTTGACATTTTTTTGTACCTTTGCAGGCGGAAAGCACAAAGTTTTCCCTTTATAATGAAACTCAACACCAACTTACATCACAGCATTTCAGCATCGTACATCTACATTCCCTATCACTACAACATCAGCACTAACTGGGAAGACTGAACGTTGATGTAACTCCCCCACTCATTATAAATCTTAATTAAATACCTAATTATATTATGAGCAATGTTCGCCTGCTCATAATGGTGCTATGTGCATCATTATGGGCTATGGGTAGCTATGCCCAGGATACGTACGTATTGTCGTTGGAGCAAGTTTTTGCGCTGGCCGACGAAAATAGCAAAGTAATGAAAGCCGAGGACGCCGCACTCCTCGAAGCACAACAAGCCGTCTGTGTGGCACAAAGTGGCCGTCTGCCCGACATCGACTTGTCGCTGTCGGCAAGTTTTCTCGGCAACGGACTTCTTATGGACCGCGACTTTTCGAATGGTCAGAAGATTCGTATGCCACATTTCGGAAACAACCTCGCAATTCAAGCCACACAACTCATCTATGGCGGTGGTGCCGTTACCAACGGTATCGCTATGGCCAAGTTGAAAGAGGAGATGGCGGGAGTCAATCGTGAGGCTGCTCGCTCGCGCATCAGATTTATGCTTACGGGTTTCTATCTCGACCTCTACAAACTTCAAAATGCGCTGAAAGTCTATGACCGCAACATCGAACTGACGAAGGTCGTGCTGCGTGACACAAAGGCGCGTAACGAGGCGGGGGTTGCACTCCAAAACGATGTTACCCGCTACGAGTTACAACTCAAAAATCTGGAACTTGCACGACGAAGAGTTGCCAACACCACCGAGATTCTGAACTACGATTTGGCTACTATGCTCGGATTGCCTGCCGATGCGCAAATTCAACCCGACAGCACCATCATCAACCAATCGCTACCCGTGCAGGATATTGACTATTGGCAGCTGCAAGCGCAAAGCAACGCCCACGCCGTCAAACAATCGGCATTGGCTGTCGAGATTGGCGAGCGCGCCGAGCAGTTAGCCCGTGCCGAACGTCGTCCTACCGTTGCGCTGGTTGCCGCAGGTAATCTCGATGGCCCTATTACCATTGAAGTCCCTGTACTGAACAACAACTTCGCTTATTGGTATGTGGGAGTTGGCGTATCGTTCAAACTATCGTCGCTCTACAAAGCCAATCGAAGTATCAAACAGGCACGCTTGGGCACCGAGTTGAGTCGTCGCAATCGTGACACCGCATTGGAGCAAACATCGCTCGCCATTCAATCCGACTACACACGATATATGGAGGCGTATGACGAGGTGGCAACACTCGAAAAGAGCGTGCAACTTGCCAACGAAAACTATGCTGTGGTCGAGAATCGCTACCGCAACGACATCGCTCTTGTAACCGATATGCTCGACGCATCGAACCAACTGCTCGAAGCCGAGCTGCAACTCGTCAATGCACGAATAAACGTCATTTTCAACTACTACAAACTTAAAAACACATCAGGAAATCTATAAAACGCTCATACTATGAAAAGAAAGACCAAAAAACTGATTTACAACATCTGTGCTTGCATTCTATTGCTCGGTGCTATTGCGTGGGTTTGCGAGAAGTTTATTCATCTCGGCAATGTTGAGTTCACCGAGAACGCACAAGTCAAGCAACTCATCGTACCGGTTAATTCTCGCGTACAAGGATTTGTTAAGGAGGTACGCTTTGACGAATATACCCAAGTTTCCAAAGGCGACACCCTGCTGATTATCGAGGACACCGAATATCGCTATATGGTGGCACAAGCCGAGGCCAATCTTGCCAATGCCCGAACAGGCAAAGATGCAATGCACAATGTCATCTCGACCACCAACACCAACATCTCGGTAACCGATGCAAGTATCGAGGAGGCGCGCATTATCCTCGAAAATGCCGAGCGCAACTACAAACGATTCAGCACCCTTTTCGAGCAAAATGCCGTAACACGCCAACAATACGACGATATGCAAACAGCCTACCTGTCAGCAAAAGCGCGCTACGAAATGCTCCAAAACCAAAAAGAGAGTGTTCGCTCGGTCAGCCGTGAGCAAAGCACTCGCTTGGGACAAAACGATGCTGGTATCCATTTAGCCGAGGCTGCTTTGGAGTTGGCTCGTTTGAACTTGTCTTACACCGTAATCCTTGCCCCGTGCGATGGCTTTACGGGTCGCAAGGAGATTCAACAAGGACAGTTGATTCAACCCGGACAAACGGTAGTTGATATTGTCGATGCCGAGGACAAGTGGATTGTTGCCAACTACAAGGAGACACAAACCGCCAACATCGAAATCGGCCAAGAGGTCGAAATCGAGGTTGATGCAATACCCGACCACACCTTCAAGGGCGTTGTTCGCTCCATTTCGCGTGCTACGGGTGCAAGTTTCTCGCTTATGCCGCAAGATAACTCGTCGGGCAACTTCGTGAAAATCGAGCAACGTATTCCCGTTCGCATCGATTTCGCCGAAGATAACGACACCGAGGCTATGGAGCGCATCAGTGCAGGTATGAACGTCGAATGTAAAGTGTTGTACTAATGGGTCATCATCACAATCCCAATCAACCATTCTCCATTCCGCACATCAGGTTCGTTCCCGAGCCATTGAAACCCTGGTTGGTGATACTGTTTATCATCATTCTCAACTGCACGGGCGGAGTCTATTTGGCGGCAGTGAGCGAGATGGTCGGCTCGACCCAGCTCTTGCAGGAGGATATTATGATGGCCGGTCACGCCTCGCTGGTGGGTATGGCTCTGTTCTTCGCCATTATGTTCCGCTTGAAATGGGCCGTACGCCCCAAGACCGCTATGGGTAGTTGTATTATGGTGTTGGTCGTCGCCAACCTGATATGTATGCACACGGGAAGCGTTCCTGTGCTTGTGGGCACGAGCCTTGTGGCGGGTTTCTTCCGTATGTGGGGTATCTACGAGTGCAACTCAACAATCCAGTTGTGGATTACCCCCAAACGAGATATGGCAATATGGTTCTGCTATATATACTTGATGGTCAATGGCACCATTCAACTTACGGGCATTGCATCGCTGGCTTTTTCGGTGTGGGCGTCGTGGCACTATATGCACTGGTTTATCATCGGAGCACTGCTTACGATGTACCTCGTTGTGCTGGTGTGCTACAAAGGAGTCCGCATTATGCCTCGCCTACCCTTGTTTGGTATCGATTGGATAGGAATGTTGCTGTGGGGCACAACCGCAATGTCGGTGCTCTTTATCAGTGTCTATGGCGAGCACTACGATTGGTGGCAGTCGGAGCATATCCGTTTGGCTACGGTGTTGGGTGCGGTGTCACTCGGAGCAAACCTATGGCGAGCCTCGTTTCTGCGCCACCCCTACATCTCGCTTGAAATCTTCAAAATTCCCATTGTACCCATCTGCGTAGGAATTATTCTCGTTATGGACCTGCTGCTGGCACCATCGCACATCTTCGAGCACGCACTGATGGAGGGTGTGCTGGGTTACGACCACCTCAATAGCCTGACGCTTAATTGGGTGGCTATCGTAGGAGTAGTAATCGGCGTGGTATTCACTTGGCAGACCTTCGCCCGACGCAAATGGAGTTATCAGCGTATGCTGGTTATCGCCTTTTCGTGCTTTGCGTTCTACTTGGCATATTTCTATTTCCGCATCGACTACAACCTGCCCAAAGAGGCGCTATATCTCCCCGTTATAGTGCGCTCGGCGGGTTATGTTATAGTGGCAATACTTATGCTTACCGCCAACGCCCGCCTACCCTTTCCCTACACTTTTTTGCACGGTTTGTCGTTCCAGAATATGTTTAGTGCGGCTCTGGCTGCTCCGATTGGCAATGCCATTGTCGGTCGCGTGCTGAAATGCACAATGGAGCGCAACTCGATGCTATTGAGCGAAAGAATGGACCACCTTACACTCTCGACCACCCGCGCATCGTTTGGCGAGTTGTATGGTATGGTGCAGGTGCAGTCGCTGCTTGAATCGATGAAAGAGATATACGGCTGGCTCCTGCTTGTTGCCATTCTCTGCCTGATTGGTCTGATGCTGCGTTACAGCGGAATCCGACCACTCAAAGTGATTGAGCCGACCTATAAGGTTATACACCGCCTTATCCGCCGAGATATGGGTGTCGGCCTGCATATTCTTCGCAGAAGGCGAGTATCACAATAGTAAAAAGCCTGTCTCTTCGTTAGGCAGGCTTTATTTTTAACTCACTGATTTTCAGTGTTAGTTTTTACGAAAATTACGAAATTCTACATAGGAGA
>SUZD01000002.1 GCA_015060105.1 Rikenellaceae bacterium
GCTGCCGATAATGGCAATATTTTGGTTAATGGCTCGCCCGTTAAATCGAGTTATAAGGTAAAACCGCTCGACCGCATATCGTTGGTAATGCCTTATCCTCGTCGGGAACTCGAAATTATACCCGAAAATATTCCTCTGAACATCGTTTACGAGGACGATGATATTATCATTGTCAATAAAGAGGCTGGAATGTGCGTACATCCCGGTCACGGTAACTATACAGGAACGCTGGTCAATGCGCTGACCTACCATCTTCGCGAACTGCCTATGTTCCAAGAGGGGGATATGCGCGCAGGATTGGTGCACCGCATCGACAAAAACACTTCGGGTTTGTTGGTAGTAGCCAAAAATGAACGCGCCCATACACACCTTGCCAAACAGTTCTTCGACCACACCATAAGTCGTCGATATGTGGCTCTTGTATGGGGTAATTTCACAGAGGACGAGGGTACTATTACAGGAAACATTGCCCGCAGTCGATACGACCGTCTTAAAATGGCCGTATATCCCGATGGTGACGAGGGTAAACACGCAGTAACACACTACAAGGTACTCAAACGCTATGGCTATGTAACGCTTATTGAGTGTCGTTTGGAAACGGGTCGTACCCACCAAATTCGTGTGCATATGGAGTATATCGGCCACCCGCTGTTCAATGACGAACGATATGGTGGCGATCGTATCCTCAAAGGTACGACATTCAATAAGTATAAGCAGTTTATCGAGAATTGCTTTCAGTTGATGCCTCGCCACGCTTTACACGCGCGCAGTCTAGGTTTTGAACACCCATCGAAACGAGATGAGGTCTATTTTGAAAGCAATTTGCCACAAGACTTTATGGCAGTTCTCTCGAAATGGGATACCTACACCGCCGCACGAGATACATTCGTTGATGACGAGGAGTAATAAAGGTCGCTATTCGGCGACCTTTTCATTTATATACTTAACAATATTCTCTATGTCGGTTGGCGCAAACCAACGCACATCATTATCACGCCCAAACCAAGTCATCTGTCGCTTGGCATAACGGCGCGAATTTCGTTTAATCAATTCAATTGCCTCATCACGAGTAATCGCGCCATCGAAATAGTCGAAAAATTCACGATAACCAACCGTTTGTAACGAATTTAACGCGCGTTTGGGATAGAGAGCGCGTGCTTCGTTCTCCAATCCTTGCTCTACCATCACATCAACTCTGCGATTGATACGGTCATACAATACATCACGAGGCATATCAACGCCTATTTTCACAATGCGGAAAGGTCGATCTGCAACTCGGCCTTTGCGTTGCTCGGAGTAGGGACGACCCGTCGTCAGACACACCTCCAAAGCACGCAGTACACGCACGGGATTTTGGCGGTCCACTTGTTCATAAAACACAGGGTCAAGTTGATGTAGCTGTTCAAGTAAATCCGATAATCCGTTATTTTGCAGGCGTTTATTCAATTCATCACGCACCACATCATTACGCAATGGCATATCGTCCATACCTCGACACAGCGCATCAACATAGAGTCCCGAGCCTCCAACCGCTACAACAATATCATTGTGTTTGAACAACTCCTCCAACAAAGCCAAAGCACGACGCTCAAATTCACCACAAGTAAAATCTTCCTCTGGCTCCAAAATATCGACAAAGTGGTGAGGGGCTGCTGCTCGCTCCTCGGCAGTGGGTTGCGCCGTACCAATCGCCATTCCCTTGTAAATCTGACGAGAATCGGTCGAGATAATCTCGGCACCATAGTGCATAGCAAGGTTTACGGCAAGCGCTGTTTTACCAGAGCCCGTCGGTCCTACAATGGTGATAAGTGTTGGTTTAGTACTCATCGTCGGCATAATCATCCGAGCCATAATCGCTAAAATCATCGAATTCCGACATCACTTCATCGAAAATCGAACCACGATCACTACTCTCGGCCGAAGCATCATATTGGTCGGGGGCGGCTGCCTCCGAAGCCGATGTACGAGGATAACGAACGCCCTCTTGCGCGACATCAGCACCTGTCAATTCAAGATAGAATGCTCGCTCGGCAAGCATATCGAACATATAAATCAAACGGTCGCGATTGTGATGCATTATCTGACCGAGAGTCACATTTCCCATATATTGCGGCATTTGGTCAGCCATCTCCTCGGGCATATCCTCATCAAATCCCATATCCATCAGAGTAAACTCTCGTCCTTTATTCCATTCGGCATCCGACAAAAAGAAAGACGCCATATCGGAATCATAGTGCAAACTACGACAGATATAGTCATTAAAATCGAGCAGAGTTGCATCATAAGGCATTTCGTACTCGCGCAAGAATGCATCATTTTCATCAGATAACATTCTGAATCTCAATATCATTGACATAAAGCAACGCTTTTTGGTTTATTACAAATATACTAATTATATCGAATTAAGGAACTGCATTGTATCTATTCCGTCGGGATAATCCCATAGCGTAGGGTGTTGCGCCCGACCAAAAGCCACAGCACGAGGATGGGAGACACGCCCAACCACACATTGAACTTTATCGTTGTGGGCATTGAGCCACTCATCAATTTCCGCTTGCGAAGCATATTCAGCATAGTGGATTGTTGCAATATTCATCGGAAACTCATCGGAACGAGCCACAATAGTATTTGTTGCATCAATAAACGAGACTCCCGACATTCGACACAACGCTTTGGTGTGCTTATAAACCTGCATCCACTTTTTTGACACTTCACATTCGGCAAGAGCCGACAACAAGCCGCCAAAATCGTATCCACAAGGCACAAATACAAGCGATACGCTACGACAACCCCGACCATCATAAGCAGTTATATCCTGACACAAACCTTGCAAATCCGAAGCGCTTTCATCACCACTCAAAACAGCCAACGAACTACGAGATGCACGGATTAACATCGGTACTCCTACGTATTTCTCGCGCAATACTGCTGCTGTCGCATCACTGCCCATTGCGAGGAGTGCATCTATCTGCTCACCGCCATCATACTCTCGCACATCGAAATATTCGGCAAACAGACTCACAACATATTGCATTGTCGGGGTATCCTTACTCGAATATTTAACAAGCGCGGCATGGCCCGACGCCACGACACACAACAAATCTGCAAAGCCCACAGCAGGGATATTACCAGCCATTATCACTAAAACTCGTCGAGGCTGGGCAACGGGAATAGGGTAGTGCGACAGCCATTCATTCAGCAGTTCAGGCTGTAACATATCGGTTGCTATCGCCCTTACGGAGTTTATAACACTCTGATCCGTAAACCACGAATTTAGCTCCACTGCGCGCTGCACAACTGCTTGACTTTGGGCATCATCGCCAAAAGTTGTCAAGCGCATAGCGATTTTTGCTATTTTTTCTGCGGTTGTCATAGTACAAATGTAACCATAATTCGAAAAAAAAATCTATTTTTGCATAAACAATTGTTGCTTGCTATGAATTTTCTCGCAATTATTCCCGCCAGATATGCCTCGACACGCTTCCCGGGCAAACCATTAGTTTCGATTCTTGGCAAACCTATGATTCAATGGGTTTACGAACGCACCTCGGCACACTTTGCCGACACTTGGGTTGCTACTGATGATAAACGCATATTTGAGGCCGTAACATCTTTCGGCGGACGAGTTGTAATGACCTCGGACAGTCACAAAAGCGGCACCGACCGTATTGCCGAGGCTCTTGAAACAATCGAGCGCTTATCGGGCGCAAAGTACGATGTTGTAATCAATGTTCAAGGCGACGAGCCTCTTATCGCCACCGACCACCTCTCGACCATTGCATCGTTGTTTGATGATGATTCTACGCAAATTGGAACGCTGGTTAAACCATTTGCTGCCGACGAGGATATTTTTAATCCCAACACCCCCAAAGTAGTTTTGTCGGCCGATAATCGCGCACTATATTTCAGTCGCTCGGTAATTCCGTATATTCGTGGTGCCGAGAGCTGTGATTGGCAAAGCCGCCATACCTATTACAAACATATCGGCATGTATGCCTATCGTGCTGATGTTTTGCGCCAAATTACACGTTTGCCCCAAAGTTCACTCGAATTGGCAGAATCTTTGGAACAACTACGATGGCTCGAAAACGGCTATACGGTGCGAGTTGGCATAACCAATGTCGAAACCGTATCAATCGACACTCCCGAAGATTTGGAAAAACTAAATCAAAGTTTGAAATAGTCGTATCAAAATTTGTTTTTCAACAAGTTTACATTACCTTTGCAGAAGATTCATTCACAAAGGCACTCGTTCGATGTGCCATATTTTCCCGAAACAACACATAATAGTTGATAATGCAAGACATTGATATATTGAAAGCAAAGTCGCAGGAAGAGCTTGAAGTCATCGCTGCGGCTATGGGTATTTCCGGAGCACACAACAAGGCAGAACTTATAGCTCTGATTACAGGAGAGCCTGCAACTCCGTCGGAAGAGGCTGTTGCTCCCGCGCCACGACGCCGAGGTCGCCCTCGCAAAACAGAGGCGCAAAAAGTTTCGCCCACACCCGCAGAGCCTGTGCAAAACAACGAGCCTATCGCAGCAGAGGTTACAACAGCTCCCGAAGAGGTAAAGGTCGAGGAGAAGCCGCAACCCAAGAAGCGCGGTCGTAAGCCCAAAAACAAGACAGAGGAGAGCGCACAATCGACCGAAACGTCTGCAACTCCCACCATCGAGGAGAGCGCTGCGACTACTATTGAGCCTATCATCAACACCAAGAATTACAATGAATTCAAAGATGATTTCTTGGGCGTTATCGAGTGTGAGGGTGTTTTGGAGATTATGCCCGACGGCTATGGTTTTTTGCGTTCGGCCGACTATAACTATCTCAACTCGCCCGACGATGTCTATGTAGCACCTTCGCAAATCAAGAACTTTGGTTTGAAACCCGGCGATACTGTAACTGGCACCATTCGCCCGCCCAAAGAGGGTGAAAAATACTTTCCGTTGTTGAAAGTCGATATGATTAACGGACTTACACCCGAGCAGGTACGTGACCGCGTACAATTCGAGTATATGACCCCGCTATTCCCCAGCAAAAAATTCTGTTTGACCGAGAAAGGACACAACAATCTCTCGACACGTGTGGTTGATCTCTTCTCGCCAATCGGCAAGGGACAACGCGGACTTATCGTAGCTCAACCCAAAACCGGTAAAACCGTCCTACTTCAAAATATTGCTAACGCTATTGCTGATAATCATCCCGAGGTTTATATGATTGTCCTGCTTATTGACGAACGCCCCGAGGAGGTTACCGAGATGGCTCGCAATGTTAAGGCCGAAGTTATTGCATCTACCTTCGACGAGCAGGCAAGCCGCCACGTCAAGGTTGCCGAAATGGTGCTCGAAAAGGCAAAACGTATGGTTGAATGTGGACACGATGTAGTGATTTTCCTCGACTCTATCACCCGTTTGGCTCGCGCCTACAACACCGTGCAACCCGCTTCGGGCAAGGTCCTCTCGGGTGGTGTCGATGCTAATGCACTGCACAAGCCCAAGCGTTTCTTTGGTGCCGCTCGTGATACCGAGGAGCGAGGCTCGCTTACCATCATTGCGACCGCTCTTATTGACACCGGCTCCAAGATGGACGAGGTTATCTTCGAGGAGTTCAAAGGTACGGGTAATATGGAGTTACAACTCGACCGTAAGCTCGCCAATAAACGTATCTATCCCGCTGTTGATGTTGTGGCATCGGGTACTCGTCGCGAGGATTTGTTACTCAACAAAGACGCACTGCAAAAGACTTGGATTTTGCGTCGCTACCTGTCGGATATGACCTCGGTTGAAGCGATGGAGGAGATTCGCAAACACATGGAGAACACTATCGACAACAACGAGTTGTTGGCAACTATGAACAACTAATATGAAGCGTTTTTCGTTACTTGCCGTCGTTGCGCTTTGTTTTAGCCAAAGTATTTTTGGCTGGGGCGCCGTTGGTCACGATGCTGTTTGCGCCATAGCCGACCATAACCTCAAACCCAAAGCCCGACGCGAACTACACAAGATACTCGACGGACACACCATTGTATATTATTCGTCGTGGATGGACTATCTGCGTAATGTTGATGGCTACGAGGCGACTTACACATGGCACTACGCCAATGTCGATGAGGGTAAAAGCTACGAAACGATGCGCAAAAATCCCAAAGGCGATGTTGTAACCGCCATCAACGACTGCATCAACACTTTGCAGCAACGCGATATTTGCGACAGCCTGCGCTCGACCTATACCAAATACTTAATTCATCTTGTTGGCGACCTTCACTGCCCGATGCATGCTGGTCGAGCAACTGACGCAGGTGGCAACAGACATCAAATCAAGTGGTTTGGCAAGAGCACTAATTTACACTCTTTGTGGGATTCGAAACTCATTGAGTCCTACCACAAATGGCACTATTCGGAGTGGTGCGAACAACTTGACCGCGCAGACCGTCGTACCCGCCGAGAAATATGCAAAGGTAGTGTCGAGGATTGGTTTGCCGAGAGTGTCGAGATTGCAAAAATGGTTTACGAAAAGACCCCCGCAAATGGTAACTACTCCTACGCATATTCGTTCGAAATGCCCCCCGTTGTAGAGGAGCAAATCGCCAAAGCAGGGTACCGATTAGCATACCTTCTCAATAAAATTTTCGGGTAGGTAATAACGACTTAAATAAAGAACGCCTCGCAGATTATGTGAGGCGTTCTTTCTATTTCATATCAGCAAACCGAGCGGCAACAATATCGTAGGTTGGAGTAGGGATACCCTGCTTTTGGCCCAACTCTACCATATCAAACAACATTCCTTTGATTTCGGATTGACGACCTGCTGCTACATCTTTCTGTGTCGAAGCCGTACTCTCGGGATTGATGCCTGATGCAACTTTAACATTATAGACGTCCATCGGTTGCGGGAATACTATTCCCAAGGATTCTCCAATCGCCTGACTCTCACGTGAGAGGGCACAAAACATATCTTGCGCCTCGCCCGGGAATTGCAAACCACCCATTGTGACATTGTGATATAATCCCGCGCAGTTTGTAGCCGAGATGTACGACCATTTGATAAAGGTATCACGATTGATATCCTCCGATATTTTATTGGAGATATGTGCCGTTGTTAAAATCTCGCTAATCTCCTGCAAACGCTCCGGAGCAACATTTTGTTCTGGACGCGCACCAAAGATAAGTTTCAGCATTGCTCCCGTTTGGGTAATCTCGGCTACGGCAGATTTATAGGCTGCCACATATATCAAACCATCGAGAACAGTCACAGTCGAGGGCACCATACGGGCAATACGAGGTCCCGTTCCATATACATTCAAAATCGGTATTACAAGAGTATCGGACTTTGCTGCGCGAGTAATCACATCGGCCACCGAATCCAACGAATAACCTTTAACGCACACAAAAATAACATCGGCTTTACGGTCATACTCCTCGGCTGTAAAAGCATTGAGCATCACTTGATGCTCGCCCATAATGCCCGATTTGAGATGCAAACCTTGTCGTCGCATGGTTTCAAGTTGCTCTCCACGAGCGATACAATCAACATCAACTCCCGACAACGCCAAAAACGACGCCAACGTTCCTCCGACGCCACCCGTTCCAACAATAAGAAATTTCTTATCCATTACTCATTTGGTTTATACTACAAAGTTAATTGTTTATTGCCAAAACGCAAAAGCCGTGCGCAATTAGGCGCACGGCATCGTCCATCAATCGAGGGCCATTCTACTTAATTTCGATTTGACGCTTGGTTTTGTGTTCAACAGACTCTGGTTTCTTGGGCAACTCAATGCACAAAATACCCTTCTCCATAGTTGCTGCGATACGCTCGCGATCAACATCTTCGGGGAGAATCATTGTTTGTTGAAACTTGGTGTAAGCGAACTCTCGACGCAAATAGTGCGTTTCTTTGTTCTCATCACGCATTTCACCCTTGCGTTCCATGGTGATTACCATATCACCATTCTCGTTGATACCCACATTGAAATCCTCCTTGCACATACCGGGTGCTGCAACCTCTACCTGATATTCGGTTTTTGTTTCCTTTACATTGATGGCAGGGGTAGCGCCGTTTGCGCGAGGTTCCAGCCACTCATTACCCAACCATTCGTTAAAAATGGAAGGCAACCAGCTTTGATTTCGTCTTGTGATGGTCGACATATTAACTCCTCCTTAAAATTTAGTTAAACATTCGTTTATCGGCTGTTCAAAGTACGTGCCAGCAAAATATTTTTGGAGGTCTTACACAAAAAAACTACATTTGCATTGTTTTTAAACCATTCACCAGAATATTACAATGGAATCTCTCAAAGAACTATATAGAATCGGTCGTGGCCCGTCAAGTAGCCACACTATGGGTCCTGCAAAAGCAGCATCACAATTTGCATCACGTCACCCCGAGGCCGAGAGTTTCAGAGTTACCCTCTATGGTAGCCTCGCCGCTACGGGCAAAGGCCACATGACCGATATTGCAATCATTGATGAATTGCAGAAAGTCGCTCCCGTTGAAATCATCTGGAAAGCCGACACCGTACTCGAACGACACACCAACGGAATGTTGTATGAGTCGCTGGTTGGAGGCGAAGTTACAGACAAATGGTTAGTATTCAGTGTTGGTGGTGGCAAGATTGTCGATGAGCACGAAATAAACAAGCCCGAGAAGGTATATTCTCTTTCGACTATTCACGATATTTTGGAGTGGTGTCGCAATGAGGGTTGCGCCTTTTGGGAGTATGTCGAGATGTGCGAGGGTCCCGAGATTTGGGACTATTTACAAGAGGTATGGCAAACTATGTGTCAGTCTATCGAGAACGGACTAAACCACGAGGGCGTACTACCCGGAGGTTTGGGTGTGAGACGCAAAGCCGCAACCTACTTTGTAAAGGCAAAAGGATATACACACTCGCTAAACTCTCGCGGTAATGTTTATGCCTATGCATTGGCAGTATCAGAAGAGAATGCGAGTGGTGGTATCATTGTAACTGCACCAACTTGTGGTTCGAGCGGTGTTCTTCCTGCGGTTCTGTATCACTTGTATAAGGCGCATCAATTCCGCGATGTCCGCATTATTCGCGCATTGGCTACTGCCGGTTTGTTTGGTAATGTTGTCAAAAGGAATGCTTCGATTTCGGGAGCAGAGGTGGGTTGCCAAGGTGAGGTTGGTGTTGCGTGTGCTATGGCCGCAGCTGCCTCTTGCCAGCTTTTCGGAGGTACTCCCAATCAGATTGAGTATGCAGCCGAATTGGCGTTGGAGCACCACCTGGGTCTTACTTGCGACCCTGTTTGTGGATTGGTACAAGTGCCGTGTATCGAGCGAAATGCCATTGCCGCAGCTCGTGCTTTGGACGCTAATATTTATGCAACTTTCTCGGACGGTATTCACGGCGTAAGTTTTGATGATGTAGTCGAGGCGATGAAACAAACCGGACACGATATTCCAAGTCTTTATAAAGAGACCGCTATGGGTGGACTTGCAAAACTTAAAAATAAAAGAAAATAAACAACCTAACACTACTCAAAAGGAACAGTTATTGCCTACCACGACAATAACTGTTTTCTTTTTTGTAGTTATGAAATATTTGCTCGCAATCATTCTTTGCATCACTTGCTATGGTGCTTCTGCACAACAAAATTGGTATATCCCGTCGGACACAACCGCTAAATTCAAATATGCAGTCTATAACCAAAACGGACAGATAATCAGTTACTCTATTGCCCGCGTTGATTCGGTTTACAAAGCCGGCAACCGTTGGATTGTCCGCCAAAGTTCAACGCTATACAATGCCCGAATGCAACCGACAGGAGCAGTACTGTATGCCGAGAGTTATGTTTCCAACGACACAACCTACCTTGCAATCAACCGAACAATGAATATGTCGGGTGCCACCGTGCACACCAAAGGCATACTCATAGCTCTGCCTGCTACGATTGACGGGCAAACTACGTTCGCCAATCAGCAACTTAATTGTCGCATCAACTTTGCAGGTATGAATTTTCGCACAACAACCGAGGTCTATGACATACAGATTATGAATCAGGAGACACTAACGGTCGATAACCGAATATTCAACACTCTGAAAATATCATACAACACCTCGACCAGAGTTCTCGGACGACGCGAACAAACCTTTGTAACCACTTGGATTGCCAAGGAGATGGGCATAATGCTCGCTGTTGTCAATAATGAGCAAAACGGCAACTCGACTACAACAAAACTAATATCAATAGAGTAGGGCTGCTATGCAGCGCGAACTAACAATCGCAGCTCCTGCTCAACATAGTCTATATCAACCGTTTCGCCTTGCGAGATTTCGCCCGACACAATCATCTGCGCCAAAGGCTCCTCGATTCGTTCCAGGATTGTTCGTTTAAGCGAGCGAACTCCATAATCGGGCTGATAACCCCACAGCGCGAGTTGTCGTCGTGCGTCATTCGACAACTCAATGCGATAGCCCAAGCTTTCGGCTCGACGGCTCAACTGCGATAATTCCAAATCCACAATTGCCTCAATATCCACCATCTGTAATGTATTGAATATCACCACATCATCTATACGATTGATAAATTCAGGTGCAAATGTTTCCATCAACGCTTTGCGATACTCCGACTCTGCTGTTACTCGATTGCGATTATTGGCAGATGTCACATAACCAACCGTTTGACTGCGACGCACCGCGTTAGCCGAGCCCACATTCGAAGTCATTATTATAATGGTGTTTTTAAAATCTACCTTGCGACCATTACCATCGGTTAACATTCCATCGTCCAACAACTGCAACATTAGATTATAGACCTCGCTATGCGCCTTCTCAATCTCGTCGAAAAGTATCACAGAGTAGGGTTGTCGTCGCACGGCCTCGGTCAGTTGTCCACCCTCGCCATAACCAACATATCCGGGAGGAGAGCCAATCAATCGTGATACATTATGTTGCTGACTATATTCACTCATATCGATACGAATTAACGCATCGGTGTTATCGAAAAATCGTCGTGCCAACTCCTTTGCCAAGTGTGTTTTACCAACCCCCGTAGGTCCGACAAACATAAAAACGCCTATCGGTTTATTGGGGTCTTTCAATCCTGAGCGACTTCGGAAAATCGCCTTAACAACCTTACCGACAGCCTCCGACTGTCCGATTACTACGCTTTCCAATTCGGAATTCATACCCACCAAACGCCCACGCTCACTTCGAGCCACGCGCTCAACAGGGATACCTGTAATCGAAGTTATCACACGCCCTATATCCTGCTTATCAACCACTCGACAATCCTCCGCTCCGAAAAGTTGTTGTCGCGCACCCGCTTCGTCCATTACATCAATAGCCTTGTCGGGGAAATGACGATCGGCAATGTAGCGTTGAGTAAGTTCAACACACGCCACCAAAGCCTCATCGGTATAGCGCACCGAGTGATGTTGTTCGTAGTGAACTTTTATGTTTTGCAGAATACGCAAGGTCTGTTCTGCGGTGGTAGGCTCAACCGTAATCTTCTGGAAACGGCGTTCCAACGCAGCATCTCGTTCAATACTCTGTCGATATTCGTCAAAAGTTGTCGCACCAATACATTGCACTTCGCCTCGCGCCAATGCGGGTTTGAGAATATTGGCAGTATCAAGGCTTCCTTGTGTACTACCTGCACCAACAATGGTGTGTATCTCGTCAATAAATACAATAATATCCTTATTGCTACGCAACTCGTCGAGAATCACACTCATACGCTCTTCAAACTCGCCACGATATTTGGTGCCGGCCACCAATGAGGCTACATCAAGCGACAAAACCCGTTTACCTTGCAATGAACGCGGAACAGTATTATTGACAATGCGCAATGCCAAGCCTTCGACAATGGCACTCTTGCCGACACCCGCCTCACCGATTAGTACCGGGTTGTTCTTCTTGCGGCGACCCAACACCTGTATCAATCGCTCAATCTCGGCCTCACGTCCAATCACCACATCTATTTTGCCCCTACGAGCCACCTCTGTCAAATCAGTCGAGAAACGAGCCAGCACCGACTCCTTTTTCTCGGAGCGTACCGAATCTGCAATATTTATGGGTAACGACGAGGTGCTGCCAAACAGACGAGGGTCACGAACAACCATAGTATCCTCGTCTTCGACAATACCAAACATTTTCTCCTCGATGGCCGATACCGTTATGCCATACATTTCGAGTACGCGCGATGATATAGTATGCTTGTCGTTCAGCACCATCAGTACGATGTGTGCCGTTGTCAGCGTTGCATCAACACCCGCAATCGCGTCGAGTATGTCCGATAAATTTGCGAAAAAAGTTCCACGCGATGGGGCATTATGTTGTATGGTTGATTCTATTTCTCGCTCGATGCGACTCTTCATTCGATGTATCTCCCAATCTTTGAGAAGTGACGAGAGTATCGTTTCGGCACGACAACCTGCCGACGACAAAACACGAAGAAACAAACGGTCGCTGAGCCAATCAGTGTAGTTGTTGCGCTCGGCATCAAAAGCCATACGGCTGATGATACTACCAAGAGTGCGCGAGTGTTTTGCTTGCATATAATAATCATTTTGGTTCGCCCATATAACGGCGCTACCGCAAACGATATTACATCACATTTTACTCGAAACTACGCTTGGGCCACTCTCCGAGCTCCATTTTGCGAGCCTCGCCGCCTTCAATCTCGAAACGCAAAGCCGTTCTAACTTGATGAAATCCATAGATACCCGCCGCACCCGGATTGAGATACAACATATCAAAACGGCGGTCAAACATCACACGCAAAATATGTGAATGTCCTGCAATAAAAATATTGGGGCGAGCCAAACGAATGGCATCGACTATTCTGGAATCGTAGTGATTGGGGTATCCTCCGACATGGGTCATCAAGACTCGACTGCCCTCGCACACGAAGTTCTGCGATGACGGCATCCAATGGCGCAGATTGCCTCCATCGACATTGCCATAAACCGCAACCAGAGGTTTGAACGAAGCTATTTTCTTGTAGCACTCCTCGCTACCAAAATCGCCGGCGTGCCACACCTCATCGACATCTGCCAAAAACTCTTGGAGTACGGAATCAAAAAGTCCGTGCGTATCGGATATGAGCCCTATCTTTCTCATAGCGCAAATGTAGTGATAAAACTCTGTGGGGCAAAAAAAATCGAAAAAAGTATATTAAAATTTTGTTGTACCAAAAAAAGTTTATACTTTTGTGCCGTCTAAAACGATGCTTCTTTAGCTCAGCTGGTAGAGCACGACACTCTTAATGTTGGGGTCCAGGGTTCGAGCCCCTGAGGAAGCACTGAAAAGGCAGTCCGTGTGGACTGCCTTTTTTCATATTTGTTATTCAAAGATATTCATCTGCTCGTCGTATATCGGGCTTGCGATATTGAGGAAGTTGAGTACGCTATGAAAAACGTGGTAGTGACCAACTTTGTCAAGCGGTTTAACCGTCTGCGCGCCCTCCGAAGTCCACACAACAAACGGGATATCAATCTGTTCGCGAGGAGCAAGGCTCATAGGAACACCGTGCATATAGAGCCCATTCTCGCCAAGCGACTCTCCATGATCCGACACGAACAACATACAACTACGGTGCGATGGCACATCACGCAAAATCTCAATCACAGAGTGCAACAGATAGTCGGTATATAGAATCGTATTGTCATAGGCATTAACCAGTTCGCTATGGTCTGCCGCCGACACCTCGACCGCAGTACAAGCGGGAGTAAACCGTTCAAACTCGGCTGGGTATTTTTTGAAATAGGTAGGGCCGTGACTTGTACTACAATGCAGCACAATTAACACTTTGTCCTTATCACTACCTTCAATTTCATCTTTCAGTCCTGCCAACAGCAGTTCATCGTATTTGCCATTCGCTTCGGGATAAAGCGATTGCAACTCTCTTGCTGTAAAGTATTTATCTATATGCACAGGTGGCTCTCCCCAATTATATGAACGCCACACGACATCAACTCCCGCACGATTGAGGTAGTTGGGCAGTATCTCATACAAATCATTTGAGGGTTTATGGTCGAGTATCGCCTTTACGCCAGCGGTTGTATATGTTGCCGACGCCTCGGCACGAAGGGCGACGACACTATCTTGTCGGAGCAGCGGGTTGGTATCACGCTCATAGCCATATAGCGAGAAGTTTTGTTGTCGGGCGGACTCACCGATAACAAGCACGCAGACCTCTTTGTCGGTTGTTGCAATATGAGCATCAGGCAACAAAATCTCCTTACGATTCTTCTGCTGTTCCTGATTATAGTATCGCACAGTATTAACGACATAGGACCACGGCATCAATAGGCTGCCCAATTCGGTAGAATTACGGTCTATCCACAACACATTCCGCATATTTCCCAGCACCACCAAGGCCACAACAGCCAATGCTACTCCCATATTCGCAAAGAAGCGTCGAATCGTACCATAATCAACTTTGCGTACAAACAAATAAACACTGGGCACCACGCCAAGCAACAAAAAGTACCAAACGGCCGTCATCGAGAAGTATGCCGACGCCTCCGAGAAACGCGTATTAAACACATTTCCCATCATCTTGTCCGTTATCAACACATCATAGACGTCGATAAAGTAGAAACTGATTGCATTGGCCAGAAATGTAAATGCCAAAATACATTTACCCACAAGGCGACCTGCATACAACAGCAGATAATAGACAAAGAAGTTGCCTGCCAGCAGAAGCAAAGCGCTTCCACAACCCAGAAGCAAAGTATTAACCCCCTCTACATTCTCGAATACCAAGCGTAAAGCGGGAATGTGATAGGCCACCAGCGTAAACACGCTCAACACCAAACTAATGACGGTTATATTGGTCTTTTTCTTCATCGGGTAGATTTCTTTTTGCGAAAAACTTTGCACAGTAGCCACACATCGCCAACGAACAGCACAAGCAGCATCACATTAAACAAAACCGACAACCACACATTTACTTTGTGTTGGGGAGCTGTAAATGGTGTTCGAGCCACCGAAGCATCATATCGGGCAAAGGGATTGGTATAAACAACCTCGCCATCGGGCAGATAGGCTGTAAAACGGGCATAGGTATCATCGGTGGCAAAGGTATAACTTGTACTGTCTGCGTCGGCAGCCTTATGGCAAACCCTATGGTCTTGCCCCCAAACTATTATACTATCGGCTTTTTGCGACAATGCAATATAAATCGTACTATCTTGCACTCCAATATTCGTAATATATGGCACACATTTATTGCGAGCATACTTTACACTCCAATCGCCATTGCCATAGTTTGGCACGCGCATCGAATAGTAGCAACCATCACGCAATGTGGCAAGAATATCGCTATATTTTGCAGACGGGCAATCAAGAAAGTTGCAACGAATTGCAATAGCCGACGAGCGATCGGGAAAATGTAAACCGTCATTTGCCAAAGCAAAACTATAATGGCCCGCACTCAAAGCCCAATCCCAATACTCGTTTTCGGTACTCTTGCCACTATCAAGTTCCATTAACTCATACCCTTCGAGGCGTTCCATATCGCGTTTCGAAAGGAAATTTGTTCGGAGCGGGTGGTTTATCTGTATAATGTCGCTATCCGTACCCAAAACATTCAGTTGAAACTGTTTTTGCGAAGATAGCAAGGGTAGAAGATGGTCAAAATAGTTTACGCAAGGCGAGCCGAACACAAGTTTATGATATTTGAACAGATTATATCCGTGCTCATAAACATTAACTTGCAGTACAGAATCAAACGGGTGAGTGGTCAATTCGTTATGATTCGAGAAAGTTACTATATCGTAGTTTAGTTTCTCGTAGCACTCATACACCTCACTCGGCCACTTCTCACACTCATTAAATATTCCCTCTACGCGAGTATGGGTATGGAAGTTGGCTCGTTTCCATACTGTGGTCGTATCGAAATTTCGATAGGGATTGAAAATATCGGGGCCACTGAATGGTTGGGGCTCGGCGAAATCATATATCGGGCTGACACTTGTGGCTATACACAAC
Organism: Rikenellaceae bacterium; assembly: GCA_015060105.1. Lineage (GTDB taxonomy): Bacteria > Bacteroidota > Bacteroidia > Bacteroidales > Rikenellaceae > UBA940. The sequence goes on from SUZD01000002.1 coordinate 15,963, forward strand.
GCAAGCGCAATCAGCACCAATGAAACCGCTGTTTTCCATAACACTCTCAATATGGTTTTTACGACTCTCATTCTGCAAGGTTAATAATTTTTTGTCAAAAAGGGCTGTTCCAACACTCTTGTCGAACAGCCCCTAATTATCTGTTTGATTACGGACTACAAACCGGCTTGCTCTGTTTGTGTAGGACGATCTACACAACCCAAAGTAGTACGAATCTCTTCGGTCACATCCTTAACAGCCTCCTCATCGAGATAGACAACTTGCTCGTTTTGGAATACAACCACATAACCGTTTGCTTTACACAGTTTGGTAATAGCCTCTTTGGCGCGAGCTACAAGGGGCTCCATCAACTCGGCCTCCACTTTGGCAAGCTCTTGTTGTGCCGATTGGTAGAACTCTTGCAAACGAGTATTAAGGTCTTGCATCTCTTTCTCTTTGAGTTGTTTTACCGCAGCCGACATAGTAGCACTGTTTTTCTCGTAGTCGTAGCGTTTATTATTCAACTCAACTTGAATATTCTCCAACAAATCTTGGTAGTCTTGTGCTGCTTTTTGGTATTTCAAATCAACCGAATCCATCTCGGGCATAGTAGCAATTACGCGCTCATAATCGATACGTGCAAACTTTTGCGCCGATACATTGGCTGCCGAAACAATAAACAAGCAGGCAAGTAAGAGTTTAATAGCTTTTTTCATCTTTCTAGTTATTATTTACAATTTTAATGATTTCTTGGGTTTTGTCAGCCGAAGGTGCGTAGTACAATACGGTCGGGTTCGAAGCGATGTCAATAATCAAGCCCAAACCTTTGGCCGCAGCATACTCATCAATGATTTTGAATACTTTGTCCTGAATAGGTTTCAGTTTCTCGTCACGCATCTTCTCGATAGTGCCATTCTCGCCAAAGACTTGCTCTTGGAATTTGGTAATTTCCTCTTCACGCGAGATGATTTTACGCTCGGCTGCGCTACGTTGCGAAGCCGAATACGAAGCCTTTACACTTTGATAAGTGTTATACTCTTTTTCGAGTTCGTCAAACGCTTGGTCAATTTGTTGTTGGTAGTTCTTGCTTTGACTCTCCAACTCTTTGACCGCTGTATTGTAACTTTCAATAGACTTGAATATTTTCTCGCTATCAACGACAGCATAGTTTTGTGCATAAGCATTGCTTGCACAGATTGACAAAATAGCTACCACAAAGGCTGCAAACAGATTCTTTTTCATAATTAGGTAGTTATATTAGGTTAAAATTCGGTTCCAATAGTGAAGTGGAATTGGCTTCCGCTTCGTTTTGTTGCTCCGGCAGGTGCGTCAAAGCCCCAACCCCAATCGACACCAAGCATTCCGACGATAGGCAGATATACTCGAACACCGACACCCAATGAGCGTTTAACATTGAACGGGTCAAAGTTTTTCCACGAAGAGTATCCGTTACCTGCCTCGGCAAAAACCAAGCCGTAAATGGTTGAACGAGGTTGCAATAGGAAGGGGTAGCGCAACTCCAACGTGTATTTGGTATAACCACGAGCATAGTCATTCTTGGCTGTTGATTCGGCCGGCACCAATGCTCCATCGGTATAACCACGCAGACCAATCACATCGACACCATAAACACTATATCCTGTCAAACCATCACCACCAATGGTGAAGCCCTCAAACGGCGACAACTTATTCTTATTATACGAGCCGAGGTAACCGAACTCCAAACGAGCCATCAATATCAACTTATTGGCAGGATCCAGCGGTGTGAACAATTTGCCTTTGAATTGCCATTTATGGTACTCAATCCAGCCATAACGCAGATTGTTGCTCATTGACTTATCCGAATAGTCACGTTTATCGAAGAGCGAGTAGGGAGGTGTTACCGCAACCGACAACGAGAAGTCCGAACCCGTACGAGGATAGATAGTCTGGTTTACAGAGCTACGACCCAATATCGCACGGAAGCTAATGATATTGCTCGAACCATTCGACACGATAAAGCTTGTCCAATCCTTCAACATATAGCGTTGATACGACAACTCGGTATAGAGCGAGAAGTAGGGGTCGGGCCAACGCAGACGCTGACCAATACCTGCCGACACACCAAATGTACGGAAGTGGGCGTTGCCCTCCTGCCAAGCATAATAAGCATCGGTCTCGTCCGAATAGTATGCCGAGATTGAGAGCGAATTGGGGCGTTTACCACCCAACCAAGGCTCCGTAAAGCTCATCGAAATAGCCTTATAGTAGGTACCATTGGATTGTCCTTGAATACGGAGTTGTTGGTTTTGTCCTTGCGGATAGGGTCGCCAAGCGTCTTTCTTGAAGAACTTACGAAGCGACAAGTTATTGAGTTGCACTCCAATCGAGCCGACAAACATACCGGCACCCCAACCACCCGAGATATCGACCTTATCACTTGCTTGCTCCTCCAATGGCCATGCAATATCCACCGAATTGGCAGTAACAGGTTGGGGAACAGGTTGAATACTCTCGGCGTTAAAGTGACCCATACTATTAAGACGGTAAACCGTCTCCATCAACAACGAGCGGTTATACAAATCTCCGGGTTGTGTTACCAACTCACGACGAATAACCTCGTCATTCACACGGTTGTTACCCGAAATCTCGACATTATTGATTGTAAAGGGCTCTCCCTCAAAAATTTTGATTTCGAGGTCGATTGAGTCCTCGCCAACAATGGTTTCACTCGGGTCAATTTTCGCCATCAGATAACCATTGTTCTGATATAGCGAGTTTATGGTCGATTCGTCATCAATATTATCTTCCTTACCATAACCCAAACGCTTATACAAAGTCTTGCGGTCGTACAAATCGCCCGATTTAACACCCAACAAAGTCTTCAAATCGCGTGTATCATAAACACTATTACCGACCCAAGTGATATTACGGAAATAGTACTGATTACCCTCGTGTACTTTGACATACAAGCCAATACGATTTTCCTTATCGGGAATAGGGTAGAGCGAGTCTGCCAAAATTGCGGCGTTACGATAACCCTTCGAGTTATAGAAGTCGAGCAAGTTCTCCTTATCCTCCTCAAACTCCTTCTCTTTGAACTTATTATTTTGGAAGAACAGAGGACTAACTTTATGTATTTTCTTAAAGGTACGAGCCAAACGCTTATCGGGGAATGCCTCATTGCCATCAAAAACAATCTCACCCACACGCACCTTTGTCTTGCGGTCAATTACAAACTTGATGTTTACGGCATTTTGAATAACATTGTCGTTCGAAATGACAGTCGAGACCTCTACATTGCGGAAACCTTTATCGACATAGAAGTTACGAATGATATTCTCGCAATTATTGATAAGGTGTTCCGACAGTTCAACGCCTCGTTTCAGGTCTTGCAATTTCTCTTTCAAATCGCTGGTTTCGCCCTTACGCGCACCAACATACTCCCAACGATAAACTCTCGGGCGCTCCTGCAAAACGATGTCAATATCGACAACATTGCCAGCTTGCGGGTGTGCAATAATCTGCACGTCCGAGAAGTAGCGCATGCTCCACAATTTATTGATAGCATTGGAAATTCGGGAACTCGGAATGGTAATACTGTCGCCGCGAGTAAAACCGACATTGGAGCGAATCACATTGGCGTCAAAGAATTTTACGCCTTTCACCTTAACATCTCCAATCACATATCGTTGTGACTTTTGATAGTCGGCCGTTGCGGTCACTTGTTGTTGAGAGAGTGTGTCGCTTGGTTGTTGGGCCGAAACATCAACCCACATCGACAGCATCATCACAACTAATAATATAAGGTATCTCATCACTCCTTTTACTCTTCTATTCATTATTCAACAAGCCAAAACGGCGATCACGCTTATTGTACGCCTCTATCGCATTCACAAGTTGCGCCTCATCGAAATCGGGCCACAACACATCCATAAAATAGAGTTCACTATAAGATGCTTGCCACATCAAAAAGTTACTCAAACGGCACTCTCCGCTTGTACGCACCACCAAATCAGGGTCGGGGATATCTGCCGTATATAGATTCTCCGTTATGGTTTGTTCTGTTATATCTTCTACTTTCAAATCTCCCGCAACCACTCGCTCGGCAATCATACGCACAGCGCGAGTTATCTCGCTACGAGAACTATAATTAAACGCCAACAACAGCGTCAGGGTTTTGCCATCAGCTGTTTTGCGTTCAATATCATCGATACTTGCATTGACCTTCTCGGACAAAGCGCTACGGTCGCCAAGAATACGAACAGCAACACCTTGTTTGCACAACTCCGGAGTTTCGCTTGCTATACTACTACACATCAACTCCATAAGAGCGTTTACCTCCTCGGCGGGACGTCCCCAATTCTCGGTTGAGAATGTGTACAAAGTCAGATACTTAATGCCATACTTCGGACAAGCCTTTATGACTCGACGTACACTTTCTACGCCCTGCATATGGCCATAAACACGCTCCTTGCCATGAGCTTTCGCCCAACGGCCATTGCCGTCCATGATGATAGCAATGTGTTGCGGTATTTTCTCAAACTTGGTCACTATTGTATCCGTATTAAGGCACAAAGATAAACATAAAAAAATTATTACGATTGCAAAATCGATTATTTTTCACGTGGATCGACTCCCCACATCATCTTATTACGTAACGTGTCGAAAAACGAAATATTTTGAAACTTGGCTATAAATACTGTTTTTTTTGACTTTGCAACCCTAAAAGTTGCATTACTCGGCACCTGATAAATGCAGTTATCAAGAGTTACGGTCGCATTGGGTGATTGTGACGTGAGAGTAAACTGCAACTCGGTTGTATCGGGTACAACAAGCGGGCGCATAGACAAATTATGCGGTGCAATGGGCGACAATACGAAGCAGTTGCAATCGGGTGCAATAATAGGGCCTCCGACACTCAATGAATAGGCGGTCGAACCGGAAGGAGTGGACAAAATGATACCATCGCCTGCATAGCGAGCCACCATCTGTTCGCCTGCAAATGTATCGACATATATCATACTTGTATCCTGTCGTTGTATCGAAAATTCGTTAAACGCATAGGGGAATGGCGGACGAACAGGAAAATCGCCCGAGATTTCGAGCATCGAGCGCTTCTCGATAACGAAGTTTCCACCAACAATCTCTTCGAGTGCCTCCTCGATATTCAGCGTCGGAATACTTGACAAAAATCCGAGATGGCCACAATTAACACCCACCAACGGAATCTGATTACCGGCCAAACGTCGCACTGCTTCAAGGAATGTTCCATCGCCACCATAGCTAACCATAATAGCGTCAGCAACATCGTCCAAAGGGGGTAATGTTGTAAATATAGACTCGTGCGGCAATACTATTCCGCACAACTTTTGCATCAACTCGGCAAGTTCCGCATTTACCATAAGTTGCACGCCCAAACGCTCTGTAACTTCGACGATTTTACTGAGGTCTGCGGCTGTGTGAGAAGGCAGCGGACGCGAAAAAAAGTAGATTTTCATTTCAATAACGAAAAATAGTGGTAACTTTACACCTGCAAATATACAAATTTATATGACAAAACTCAGCGTAAACATAAACAAGATAGCCGTTTTACGTAATTCGCGTGGCGGAAATGTACCTAATTTATTGAAAGTTGCCGGTGATATTGAGCGTTTTGGAGCCGAAGGAATCACAGTTCACCCGCGTCCCGACGAGCGTCACATTCGTTATTCCGACGTTTATGACCTCAAACCAATGCTAACAACGGAGTTCAATATCGAGGGTAATCCTATCCCGAAGTTCATTGACCTTGTGAACGACATTTGTCCTGCGCAAGTAACACTCGTTCCCGATGCCGAGAACGCAATCACTTCAAACGCAGGCTGGGATACTATCAATAACGCCTCGTTTTTGCGCGAGGTTACTACCGAATTCAAAAAACACGGAATCCGAGTTTCGATATTCGTTGATCCCGACGCCCGAATGGTCGAGGGAGCTGCCGCAGTTGGTGCCGACCGTGTCGAATTGTACACCGAGGCATACGCTCGTCAATATACCGAGTTGTCTCCCGCAGAGGCCATTGCTCCTTATCTTGTTGCTGCCGAAGAGGCACGCAAATGCGGACTCGGACTTAATGCAGGCCACGATTTGAGTCTCGAAAATATAGAGTACTTTGCAAAGCAAATACCTTGGCTCAATGAGGTGTCTATCGGTCACGCTCTCATCTCCGAGTCTTTATACCTCGGACTTGAAAATGTTGTCGGTATGTATTTGCGAAAACTTCAAAACAGATAAATTTTGCAACCTTTATCATTACCCATATTCCGACTCGTTTCGGACATTGTAAGTGAGATGGGCGTCGAAGCCTATGTCATTGGCGGTTATGTTCGTGATTACTATCTGCATCGCCCATGCGACGATGTGGATATTGTGGTTGTGGGCGATGGCATTGCCGTAGCGAGTGCAATAGGCAAAAAGTTGCGTACCAAAGTATCTATTTTCAAACGTTTTGGAACGGCTATGTTGCGCGCCGATGGTATGGAGATTGAGTTTGTCGGAGCTCGCAAAGAGTCCTATTCTCCCGACTCGCGCAAACCATCGGTCGAGGCCGGTACACTGGAAGACGACCAACTGCGCCGTGACTTCACTATCAATGCGTTGGCGTGGTCGCTGGGCCGTGACGATTTCGGACGACTTGTCGATCCGTTCGGTGGTATGGAGGATATGGAAGATTGTATTATCCGCACCCCTTGCGACCCCGATATTACATTCTCGGACGACCCTCTGCGAATGATGCGCGCCATTCGCTTCGCATCACAGCTCGGGTTTGATATTTGCGACGAAACATTCGAGGCAATACAGCGCAATGCCGAACGCATCAAAATTGTATCCAAAGAGCGCATCATCATAGAATTGAATAAAATCGTTCTTTCGCCGGTTCCGTCTATTGGCTTTACACTATTGAGTAATGCAGGATTGTTACCTCTTATTTTTCCCGAGATGGAACGCCTCAAAGGTGTGGAGCGACGAGGAGCCAACTCGCACAAAGACAACTTTGAACATACGCTGAAAGTTTTGGATAACATTGCCCTTAAAACCAACGACTTGTGGCTGCGATGGGCTGCCGTTGTTCACGACATTGCCAAACCGCTTACCAAAGCATACGACCCCAAGTTGGGTTGGACATTCCATGGCCACGAGGCTTTGGGCGCGAAGTTGGTACCACATATTTTCCGCAATATGCGCCTGCCACTTAACGAGCATATGAAATTCGTTCAAAAGTTGGTTGGGTTGCACTTGCGCCCCATAATTTTGGCGGAGGAGGTTACCGACTCGGCAGTCAGACGTCTGCTGTTTGAGGCTGGCGATGACGTCGAGGCGCTTATGACTTTGTGCGAAGCAGACATAACCTCGGCCAATGACGCCAAAGTCAAACGCTTCTTGGCTAACTTCCAACTTGTCAGACAGAAGATGCGCGAGATTGAGGAAAAAGACCGTATTCGCAACTTCCAACCACCAATTGACGGCGAACTTATTATGCGCACTTATGGCATAGAGCCTTGTCGTGAGGTCGGAGAGATTAAAGCAGTTATCAAAGATGCTATTCTCGATGGCAAAATTGCCAACGACTACGATGAGGCATACGCACTTATGGAAAAACTTGCAGCCGAAAAAGGATTCACGAAAGTAATATAAATCAAATATGTACAAAAAACTAATACGCCCAATTCTGTTTCTATTCAACCCCGAAACTGCGCACAAATTCACAGCCGCGATGTTGCGATTCTTTGGCGCGTTGCCACTGGGACGACGCATTATTGCTCTGTTTTGCAAGGTAGAACACCCCTCACTCGAACGCGAGGTGCTTGGCATAAAGTTTCCCAATCCAATTGGAGTTGCTGCCGGATTGGATAAAGATGCCACATTCTATCGTGAACTTTCGGCTTTGGGCTTCGGTTTTATTGAGGTAGGTGCCGTTACTCCTCGTCCGCAACCAGGTAATGCAAAACCGCGTTGCTTCCGACTTAAAAAAGACAGGGGCCTTATAAACCGCTTTGGTTTCAATAATCTCGGTATGGAGAAGATGGCCGAGCGCTTGTCGGCAAAACGCAAGAAGGGTATTGTTGTAGGCGTAAACCTCGGCAAAAACAGCGACACCCCCAACGAGCAGGCTGCAAGTGACTATCTCAAATCCTTCCGTGCGCTCTATGATTCAGCCGATTACTTTGTAGTAAATGTAAGTTGTCCCAATGTCGAGAATATCGGAAAGTTACAAAACAAGGACTCTATTTCGGAGATTTTGGAGCCAATGTTTGACTTCCGTCGCGGACAAAACAACTATCGTCCGATTCTCGTCAAAGTTTCACCTGATTTAAGTTTCGAACAGTTGGACGAGATTGTCGATGTACTTATCGAAACTCCGCTGGACGGACTTGTTGCGACCAATACAACCACATCGCGCGACAACCTTAAAACCTCGGAAAAACGCATTAAACGCATTGGTCGTGGCGGTTTGAGTGGTGCTCCATTGCATACACGAGCTGTCGAGGTTGTGCGCTATTTGCACAAGAAAACAGAGGGCAACTATCCGATTATTGGCGTAGGAGGAATTATGTCTGTCGATGAAGCACAAGAGATGTTGGACGCAGGTGCGAACCTTATCCAGCTCTACACTGGCTTCATTTATGAAGGCCCATCGCTTGTTAAAAACATCTGTAAACGATTGATAAAATAACAGCTAAATGAATGCAACACTCATAACCATTGGCGACGAATTACTTATCGGCCAAGTGGTTGACACCAACTCTTGCTTCATATCGCGCAAGTTTGGTGATTGTGGTATTCGTGTAATTGAGCGCACCTCGATAGGAGATGACGCTGGCACCATTATTGCAACACTTAATCGAGTGCTGCAACAATCCGAAATCGTTGTTATAACAGGAGGCCTGGGTCCAACGAAGGACGACCTTACCAAGCATACTTTGGCGCGTTATTTTGATTCAAAACTCGTACAAGACCCTGCAACATACCGTTTTGTCGAGCAAATGCTCGCTCGTCGGGGTATCGAATTTAACGAGTTAAATCAAGCGCAAGCCCTTGTACCAGAGTGCTGTACTGTTCTCCCAAACAGAAACGGCACCGCCCCAGGAATGTGGTTTGATACCGAAGACGGAAAGATTGTTATCTCGCTACCTGGCGTGCCATTCGAGATGGAGGCGCTTATAACCGACGAGGTTGTTCCGCGCCTTGTGAATCGCTTTGCTTTGAAGTCGATTATTCATCGTACAATGATTACTTTCGGAATGGCAGAGTCGGTTTTGGCAGCCACCATAGCCGATTGGGAAGACGCCTTGCCCAAAGAGTTACATTTGGCCTATCTGCCCAACCCCAAAGCCATAAGACTACGCTTATCATGTTACGACATAGAGCGCGAAAAGGGCGAAGCCATGATAGGTAAAGCGTTTGATGAATTAAATGCTATAATTCCCGAATATATACTTGGTTACGAGGGCGCATCAGTTGCCGAAGAGGTTGCCAAAATTCTATATCAAAGAGGAGCAACATTGGCAGTTGCCGAGTCGTGTACGGGCGGAAAAATAGCCAACACTTTTACCGCTATGGCAGGTGCTTCGGAGTACTTCAAATGCGGTGTTGTGGCGTATGCCAACGAAGCGAAACAGGCCTTGCTTGGAGTAAAACCCGAAACACTTAACACATATGGAGCCGTAAGTCAGCAAGTCGCCGAACAGATGGCCGAAGGGGTGCGCAGAGTAGGGCAGAGCGACTACGCAATCGCAACCACAGGCATTGCAGGTCCAACGGGAGGTAGTGACGAAAAGCCCGTAGGTACGGTTTGGATTGCTATTGCAACACCAACGCAAACTATCGCTCGAAAGATGACGTACGGACAAATACGAATACAAAACATTGAGCGTGCCACAACATCAGCAATCAACCTTTTGCGCTTGGCACTGCTCGATAAAATTGACACAGCAACATCTGATACAATATTATAGTTCTATGAAAGTCCTTGCAATATGCCACCATGCTGGTAGTGGAATTTCGGTTATATACGAACGAATCATCGGCGAGTTGTGTCGCTATGCCGAGGTCGATGTATTGGCCGATTATACGCCTGATATTCAAGGAGTACGCAACACTTACACACACCAATTCTCGAAACAGCAAAGGAAATGGACTCGCAAACTTCTCCATTGGTTCGGAGTACTACCGATTGTTGAGAAGTGGAGTCGCCAAGCGGTTACGCTTGTCGCCGACGACTATGATATTGTAATGGGTTTTATGGCGAGCTCACAACTAATGCCGATGGTCTGCGGCCGATATATCGCACAAAAACTGAATTGCAAATTCGGAATCTATGCCGTCGATGCTATACCGGGGCCTGGTGGTTGGACCAAACCTCACGAATACCGCAGCAAATTAAAAGCCATTCGCAACTACTATCAGTATGCCGATTATGTAGCCTCGTCGAATCCGCACATGCTTGATTTTCAACTAACAACGTTCTCTCATAAGCCAGGATTGCAAACGGGTGTATTACTCACGCCATCACCTGACGAGGAGTTTGTTGCACCGCCATCAACCGAGAATATATTGCTATACACGGGTAGTCTTTACGGCAAACGCAATCCGAATCACATTTTCAAGGCATTCAAACGATTACTTGCCACATACCCCGATGCGCAATTCATCATGATTGGTCTAAAAATCAAGTTACGCAAAGCCGAAAAGCATTTAAGCGCAAGCGAGCGAGAGCATATTCAAATCCTGAAACCTACAAATAATCTTGCGCCACTGTTTGCACGAGCCAAAGTACTTATTGATATTGACGCGGACCTTGACACGGACCCATTCTTGTCGAGCAAAATTGTGTCATATCTCAAAGTAAACCGCGTAATACTCTCCGAAACAGGCACACACTCTCCTTCGCGCGATATGTTTCGTGGTCTTGAAACCATTATTCAGTGCAACCACAACGCCGATAGCCTATACGAAGGATTGATTAAAGCTATGAATATGGCCGATTCAAATCCCGATTTTTCGGAGCGCAACGACGTCATTCAGCAGTTCTCGATTAAGACCGTAGGTCGAAAGTTGGCCGATGACCTCCAAAAACTCTTGGGTTAATCCAAGAGTTTTTTTTTTGCAAGACACCCTCTTTTATTTGCAATTCCGCCCTATAATGGTTACTTTTGGGGTTATGAATAAGATTAGCGAACGAGAACTATACGAAGTTCTGTTGCGTGTATGGGGCTACACCTCATTTCGACGCACGCAGCTCGAAACCATCGTATCTATATGCGAGGGTAACGACACTCTGGCCCTCATGCCGACAGGTGCCGGAAAATCGCTAATCTATCAAGTGCCTACACTTGCAACGGACAAGGGTTTTTGTTTGGTCATTACTCCTCTCATCTCGCTGATGAAAGACCAAGTCGATAAACTGCGTCGCAAAGGTATCTCGGCAGTAGCAATTCACTCCGGCATGACCCCTCGACAAATCGACATCGCCCTCGACAACTGCGTGTATGGCGACACCCGTTTCTTATACGTTTCGCCCGAACGCATTGCCACCGAGGTATTTCGTGCTCGTTTCGAGCGTATGCGTCCAACGTTGATTGCTGTTGATGAAGCACACTGTATCTCGCAATGGGGCTACGATTTCAGACCTTCGTATCTACGTATTGCCGAGTTACGCAAGCAATGCCCCAATATTCCAATACTTGCATTAACGGCTTCGGCAACAGATGCAGTAGCCGACGACATTATGCAGAAACTCGAATTTCGCAAAGGGCATATCATTCGTTCGAGTTTTTCGCGACCAAATATATCATTCTCGGTGCGCAAAGTTGAGAACAAAAACGCCCAAATGCTACGCGTAATACAGAATGTTCAAGGCTCCGGTATCGTCTATGCCCGCACTCGCGAAGCGACCCAACAACTTGCAGAATTGCTACGCGAACACGGCATTTCGGCATCATACTATCACGGAGGATTGGAACCTACTGAAAGAGCCATACGACAAGACGAATGGGTGAGTGGTAAATGTAGAATTATGGTCGCTACAAATGCATTTGGTATGGGTATCGACAAAGCCGATGTCCGCTTTGTGATTCACTACTCGATTTGCGATTCGCTTGAACATTACTACCAAGAGGCTGGACGTGCAGGACGAGACGAGAAAAAGGCCTATGCCGTGCTGTTGGTAGGTCCCGACGATCACGCCAAAGCCAAAAGAATGTTCTCGTTTGAGTTTCCATCGCTCGAAATCATCAAAAAGGTTTATGAGGCCATTGCCAACTATCTGCAAGTAGCAATTGGCGATGGCGCAGGAATATCATACGACTTCAATGTCTATGAATTCTGTAAAAAGAATAAGATGTTTGTCGGTACGGTACTCAATGCTATCGACATTTTGCGAATGAACAACTATCTGACACTTACTGACGAATCGGAGCACCCATCACGCATTATGTTTACTATCAGTCGTGACGAGTTGTACAAACTTCGCGTCGAGCGCACCGATTTGGACCACTTCATTCGCACGATTTTGAGAATGTATGATGGCGTTTTCACCGAGTTCCGAGCCGTCAGCGAATCTGCCATAGCCACTGCAAGCGGATACACCATAGACAAGGTGCGCAACCTTTTCCGTACGCTATGGCAACTCCGCGTAATACGCTATATTCCAAGCCGATGTACGCCACTAATGATTTATGCCGATTGTGGCAGACTTCCGCAAGAAAATCTATACATAAGCCCCGAAAGTTACACTCTTCGCAAAGAGATGGCTGCCGAGCGTTATCGTCGAATGTTTGAATACGCCGACAATACCGAGGTCTGTCGTAGTCGTATGATACAAAACTATTTTGGCGAAACCGATGCCGAAGATTGTGGTGTTTGCGATATCTGTCTTGCCCGCAAGAAACGAGAGCGCAACAAACCCGAGCTCGAAGAGCAAATATTACGTCTTGCCACCGATGAGGGTACTATACGGCAAGCGGTGGAGCAACTCGAATATGACCCCGATGTGATTGCCCGTACCATCGACAAATTGCAGGACGAAGGCAAAATTTCGGTCGGAGAGATGGGACAACTCCGAATAAATAAGTAACTTTGCACTCCGTATGAGCAACTACATCGCAACCATATCGAAAGAGGAACTGGAAAATCTGCCAAAAGCGGCTTTCCCGGGCCAAATCGTTGTGGTTGATTCTTCGGAGCAGATTGCCGAGGCGTGCCAATACCTATCGCAATTCGAACAGATTGGTTTCGATACCGAATCTCGTGCCGTATTCCAGAAAGGTGTAGTTAATAAAATATCGCTACTACAACTCTCGACACCCGAGAGATGCTACCTATTCCGCTTGTGCCGAATAAGGTTGGATAAAGCGATATTGAAGATTCTCGAAAACCCCAATATCCGCAAAATTGGCCTTGCAACAAATGGCGATTTGAAGGAGTTGCACACATTGCGAAAATTCCGTGCGCGCAACTTTATCGACCTACAAACCATTGTTGGCGATTACGGAATACAAGAGCTCGGTTTGACAAAAATCTCGGCCATTGTGCTTGGTAAGCGCGTTGCCAAAGCGCAACGATTAAGCAATTGGGAAGCTCTGCAACTCACCGAGGCTCAACAACTTTACGCTGCGACTGACGCTTGGATTTGCAGCTGCATCTACGACAAACTCACTTCTGAACAATGATAGCCAAAGTATATCTGAAACGCGGCAAAGAGGAGTCACTACTCCGTCGCCACCTATGGATTTTTTCGGGCGCAATAGCCCGCATCGAGAATGACGAAAACCTACTCGAAGGCGATATCGTCGATGTCTATACCAACGACAAACAGTTTATCGCTCGCGGTCACTATCAAATCGGCTCCATCACCGTACGAATTTTGACATTCCAACAAGAAGAGATTAACCAAGATTGGTGGACACTGCGAATCCGCCAAGCATACCAAGTGCGTCAGGCACAAGGCCTTGTCGATAGCAAAATCACAACTTGTTATCGTTTGGTACACGGCGAGGGAGATATGCTTTCGGGCCTTGTTGTCGATATTTACGGCACTACCGCCGTTGTGCAATGCCATAGCGTCGGTATGTATCACTCGCGCAAACAGATTGCAACGGCTATTTCCAAGGTATATGGTTCAAAGATTGAGTCGGTTTACGATAAGAGTAGTCGTACACTACCGTTCAAAGCGGGAATAGACACTTGTGATGGCTATCTTACCGCGCAACACAACCATGTTGGATATGTATTGGAAAACGGACTTAAATTCGAGGTTAATTGGGAGGAAGGACAAAAGACCGGCTTCTTTATTGACCAGCGCGTCAATCGTGAGTTGGTGCGCCGTTACTCCAAAGGTCGTCGCGTACTCAATACATTCTGCTATACAGGCGGTTTCTCGGTATATGCTGCCGATGGAGGTGCTACCGAGGTGGTTTCGGTTGATAGTTCGGAACGCGCCGTTGAGTTGGCTTCTCGCAATATGAAGCTCAACTTTGGCGAACAAATTCCGCACAAGGCAATCGCAATGGACACCTTCGATTTTCTGAAAGAGATGGACGATTCATTCGATTTGGTTATCCTTGACCCTCCCGCATTTGCCAAACACCACAAGGTTGTTCACGAGGCACTTAAAGCATACAAACGACTGAACGCCAAAGCGATGCAAAAGATTAAATCGGGTGGTATTCTCTTCACATTCAGTTGTTCGCAGGCTGTCAATAAGGAACAATTCCGAATGGCTGTATTCTCGGCTGCGGCTATTGCAGGACGCCGTGTTCGGATTTTGCACCAACTGACACAACCCGAGGATCACGCAATCAACATCTATCACCCCGAGAGCGAGTATCTGAAAGGTTTAGTCTTGTATATAGAGTAGGGGGAATGAAAAAAGGAGTTGCGATTGCAACTCCTTTTTTCATTTTTAAGCTTTGTGAGGATAGAACATCTCGGCCAAACAAACCGACAGATAACACAATTCCCAATCGTCTTGAATTACCTCTTTCCAATATTGTTCTTCGTCCTCATTTGCTCTTTGCGTGTTGATGTCAATATCTGTCATAGGCCTTCGGTTTTTCTGTTTGCATATTAAACGGAAAGCCCTGAGGAATTATTGCACACCTAACACAAAACAAGTTGATTTTCTTTTATCATCTTGCGCAAGTTAATCAAAGCATAGCGCATACGGCCAAGCGCAGTATTGATACTTACACCGGTTTGTTCGGCAATCTCCTTGAAGCTCAAATCCTCGTAGTAGCGCATTTTGATCACCTCTTTCTGCTCGTCAGGCAGGTGTTCAATCAGTCGTCGTACATCATCTTTGATTTGGTCTGCCACGATGTCATCTTCGACAGTCTTGCTCGAAAATTTGACAGTTCCCAACAAATCGAATCCGGCGTCAGATTCGGTAATCTTGTTCTCGTGCTTATTTTGACGGAAATAATCAATCACCTGATTGTGTGCGATACGCATTACCCACGAAAGAAATCTTCCGTTGTCGGTATATCGTCTTTCATCGATGAATCGTACAACCTTGATAAAAGTCTCTTGGACAATGTCATCAGCAATATCGCCGTCTTTGACCATCATCATAACATAGTCAAACACCTTCTTGCGATGCAATTCGATAAGTTGTGAGATAGCATCCTTATTGCCTGAAAGATACTCGTTAAGCAACGCGCTGTCGCTTAATGGTCTTACATTCATACTCTTTCCTCCTTATAATAAGTTAATTAAGAGTAAAATTGGCAATAGGCAATTAGAATTTAAGGTTATACTTTGGTTTTATTTTCGATTGCAAGATACGAAAATGTTTTGAGAGTTCAAATTTTTGCCACAAAATTCCGCTCAAACGGCCATTTTCGACCCCGAATCGCCCAAATCCTTGCAAAACTTATGCCACAAAACCGAAAACACCCGATACACAAGGTTTGGTTAGTGAGAGTGTTACTCCGATTATCGAAGGCGCAAGATTTATGTACAACAAAATAGGCTGTCAAACGCGTTAGTTTGACAGCCTATTTTATTGATTGGTAAAATACTACAAAAGTTTGTCGAGCTCGGCTATATTCTTGGCGATTTCCTCGTCCGAAACCTCGTAGTTTCTCAAATTACCAGCAAAGTATTGCTCATAGGCAAACATATCGACCATACCGTGACCCGAAAGGTTAAACAGAATGGTTTTGGATGTGCCCTCCTCCTTACATTTCAACGCCTCACGAATAGCGTAGGCAATAGCGTGGGTCGATTCGGGTGCGGGAATAATACCCTCGGCTTGCGAGAAGAGGATACCCGATTTGATACACTCTACTTGCGGCATATCTGCGGCCTCGATATAGCCATCTTTCAGTAGTTGGCTGACAATCGAGCCTGCGCCGTGGTAGCGCAAACCTCCTGCGTGGATACTTGCAGGGTGGAAGTTATGACCAAGTGTGTACATAGGCAGCAGCGGTGTCAAACCGATGGTATCGGCATAGTCGTATTGGAACTCTCCGCGTGTTAGTTTCGGGCAGCTCTCCGGCTCAACCGCAACAAAACGGGTTTTACGGCCCTTGGTGAAGTTCTCGCGCAAGAACGGGAAGGTGATACCCGCAAAGTTACTACCACCGCCGAAGCAACCAATAACTACATCGGGATAGTCGCCCGTCATCTCCAACTGTTTCAAGCACTCCTCGCCAATAATGGTTTGGTGCAACAATACATGGTTCAAAGAACTACCCAAGCAGTAGCGGGTGTCGTGTTGGTTTTTGAGAGCCATTTCGACAGCCTCCGAAATCGCAATACCAAGCGAGCCTGTACAATCGGGATCTTTGGCAAGTATGGCACGGCCTGCATCAGTCATATTGGTAGGAGAGGGATAGACATTTGCACCCCAAGTCTTCATCATCATACGACGATAGGGCTTCTGCTCGCAACTAACCTTCACCATATAGACATCGACATCGATGCCAAAGTGTTTTCCGGCCATCGAGATAGCCGAGCCCCATTGTCCTGCGCCCGTTTCTGTTGTAAGGCGTTTAATACCTTGCATCTTGTTGTAATAGGCTTGCGGAACGGCCGAGTTGGTCTTGTGTGAGCCCGAAGGCGAAACACTCTCATTCTTGAAATAAATCTTGGCAGGGGTTTGCAACATTCTCTCCAATCCGTGCGCGCGCACCAACGGTGTGTTACGCCAGATACGGAAAATATCTTGTACCTCTTCGGGAATGTCGATATAACGCTCGGTGCTCAACTCTTGCTCGGCAAGCTCACGAGCAAAGATAACAGACAGGTCATCAACCGACATCGGTTTGCGTGTCTTTGGGTCAAGTGGCGGAAGTGGCTTGTTGGGCATATCGGCCACGATATTGTACCATTGCTTTGGGTTTTCGCTCTCAGGTAGCAATATTTTCTTGGTTACCATAAGTTAATAGTGTGTTATTTATTTTTGTTTGGTTTATCGCTTTTGTTCATTAGTGGGCTCCCCACTATTTATCATATTTAAGACCCCCGTCGTCAAGTAAACAACGGGGGCCTCTTTTATATCTTGTCAAACATACACACGCTCGGTCACTACCATTGTTTACTTTGCCAACGGGAGCCACCACCAACGACGTGCTATGTTGATATTGATGCTCATAATTTCTCTCTTGCAAATGCAAACTTAAACATCTTTTTTGAATTTGCCAAACATTCGCATCATTTTTTGCCCTACTCCTAAAATTTATATTGAATCATAGTCTGTATGCGATTGGCGTGACCTTTTGCACCATCTTGATTCTTGCGAGTGCCGTAGAGGTACTCCAATGCTATGCGGCAATTAGGCGCAAGGTTATAGAAAATGTTGGCAAAGATGTATTGGCCTTTCTTGTATTCGCCTCCGACCGAGTATCCGTTGCTGTGATCCACATTAACCTCGGAGTAACCACCCGACACAAAGATACGCGGTGTGATATTGTACTGCAACGACGCAAACCAGCCCCACATTGTCGGCATCTGCATCTCGCCCTCGGTTTTGGGATTAGGCACAAGGTCGAGTCCCGAACCCGTAAGGTCTTGCAAATAGGGAGTAATGCCCTTGCCATACACGCCATTCATACAGATATTAAAATGGCGAGCAAATGCAATATTACCACTCAACTGCACACCATATCCGACTTGCTTCTGATTGTCATCTTTAATCAAATCACGATAGTACATAGTGCGCACCACACCAGACACTCGCAAGTGGCTCTTCTGATAGCGACCCCAACCATACTGTACATAGGCGACAAAGTCGGGAATGCGCTGGGTTTGCGCCGCATTGTTATCCGTAGCATAGGTAGCAACCACACCGGGTGTTTCTGCCGCCGCTGCAATGCTCCAATGGCGATTGAATTTGTGGGTATAACGAATTACCTCGTTGTAGTTGCTATTGTAGGCATTGGGACCCTGAAAATCAATAGTATTGGGGCCTGCACTCAAATCGCAGAAAGTCGAATAGGTGCGACCAAACAAAAAGCCCTTGAACGAGATGTAGGCTTGACGCATCGCCATATCATTGCGATAGCCTCGAAAATCCGTTTCGATAAAGGCTACAACATCGCCCAATAAGCGTGTATGCGCAATGGCTTTGAGGTGCAGTGTCGAGGTCGATGCACTCATAAACAACTTTTGACGATTGGCATAAGTCATCGTGGTTGAGATATCGGCCGGAATGAAATCGGTATTGTTGGATATACCCTCGAAATCATAACCCGCGCGCAAAGTAACCGAGCCACCCACAGCCAACGAGATTTTGTTGTTGTGCGAAGTGAAAATCAAATTGGGTCGTCCAATCTGCTTTATGCCTTCAATGTGGTTGCGGTCAAAGATTATAGCCGCCATTTGACTTGCCTGACGCTCCACCGTATCTCGGCATGATGGATGGTGTTTGTAAAGCCCCAGCACCACCACGTGCGGAGTGTACGAGCCGGAGTCTTGCGCTTGTGCTTTGGGGATTGCCAAAGCAGAAACAGCCATAACTAACAGTAGTAAAACTCTTTTCATAAGCTTTGTTTTTAGGTTCTGATTAAATTATCGCCACCAAAGAGAGCGACAATGCACTTTCGGCAAGATATGTGCCACTTTTTTTTGTATATTTGCACGACGAAAACAGTTCACTATGACTATTCTGTTTTGGACACTCACAATACTCGCGACCATTATAGACATTGGAGTAATCTACGCGCTACACAGGAGGCGGGCACATATCGGCATGTGGTGCTACACTCTGTTTGCTCTACTCACAGACATCGTCGTACGAGTCATTCCCTACATTACAATCATAGGCGAGCGGCAGCCGTTAATACCCGTTTTCTGCACCTACATTTTACTTCTGACCGCTCCCTGTAAGATAATGCTGGCCGTTGGTTGGTTCATTGACTATCGTCGCAAAACCGCTTGTCGATATTGGCTCACAGGAGCTATTTGTGTCGGACTCACATACATTATGATAATGGTTGTCGGCGCTATCTATCCAATACGCAGCATCCGTGTTCAACATTTGGAGTTCCAATATCGAAATCTGCCCGAGGCCTTCGATGGTATCAAAATAGGTTTCTTCACGGATATTCATCTCGGTAGTTTGACCGCCGCCGAGCGAATTTTGCAACAAATGGCAGATTCGCTTAATGCTGCCGAATGTCTGTTTGCGATTAATGGTGGCGACCTTATAAACATTCGCAACTCGGAACTTACCCCCAAGTACACAGAATTGCTCGGCGCAATTGATATGCCCGTATATTCCGTTGTTGGCAATCACGACCTCGGCTACTATCGCAAGGACACTCTTGAATACACCGTAGCACAATCAACGGCCGATTTCAAAAAGGCAATAGACGCACTTGGTTGGATACGCCTTGACAATGACTCACAATGGATACACCATGAAGGCGATAGTATTATGATTACGGGTGTGGAGTTCAATCGAACAATAGCAGACAATCGCCACAAACGCGATGTGGGTGGCATCAATATAGATTCGTTGTTGAGTGGCGTACCGCCCGAAACATTCCACATTGCCGTAAGTCATATTCCTCAATATTGGAAACAAATTGCGGCAACATCCGGAGGGGATTTAACGCTTGCTGGACATACTCACGCGATGCAGTTCAAAATACTTGGCTGGTCGCCTGCTGCTTTACTTTATGATTGGTGGAGTGGCACATACAAAGCCAACGACAAGATACTTTATGTAAGTGAAGGTGTAGGGTTTGCAGGAATACCTGTACGCTTGGGAACTCCTCCTCAAATTGCAATTATTACGCTCAGAAAATGTATATAGTTTTATCGGTAGCGCTCTCGTCAGACTGGTGTCTTGACGATTGCTCGGAACAACGACTTGTAATATCTAACGCCAAAGATTGGGACGAGGTTTACGCTCTCCGAGGAGAGTGTGATGCCATTCTGGTTGGTGCCGAGACTCTGCGTCGTGATAATCCGAGTTTACGAATCAAATCGGAGTTGATACGCTCCGAGCGCATGGCTCGTGGCAAATCGCCCAACCTGCAACGAATAACCATGACTCGTACAGGAAAACTTGACCCTAATTTAAAATTCTTTTCGCCCGACGGCGACGCTATTGTTTTTACCGAAAGTCCTGCTAATATCGAGCAATCAACACGCGTTATTTGTCGCAAATGCCTTACCGCCCGTAGCGTTGCGGCAGAATTGGAGCAGATGGGTTGCGAAAAGTTAATGGTCGAGGGTGGCGCACAAATTCTGCGTATGTTTCTCTCGGAGGGAGTGTTCGACGAGTTGCGCGTAGCACAATCGCCTATTGTGGTAGGAGAGGAGTCTGCCCCGAAACTCGTTGAGCCATGGACTATGTACGCAACCGAACTGAACAAATGTTATCACCTTGACGATATGGAAGTGAGATGGTACAAGCGCACCGGCTCTGATGGTCGCAAAGATTACTCGCTGATGTC
Source organism: Rikenellaceae bacterium (assembly GCA_015060105.1). Taxonomy (GTDB): domain Bacteria; phylum Bacteroidota; class Bacteroidia; order Bacteroidales; family Rikenellaceae; genus UBA940. Next base: position 36,869 of record SUZD01000002.1, read on the forward strand.
GCAGGCCATTGAACAAAGCCGTCTATGCAAACAAGACCCAACACACTATTGCGTGGGAGCGGTTATCGAAACTCGCAACGGACAGATTTTCACTGGCTATACGGGCGAAACCGACGACCACGATCACGCCGAAGAGGCCGCTATAAAAAAGGCTGACGCTGCGGGTGCCGACCTACAAGGAGCAACCATATATAGTTCGATGGAGCCCTGTTCCAAACGGAGTTCCAAAGCCCGTTCGTGCTCGGAGTTGATTATCGAACGAGGCTTCGCACGAGTGGTCTTTGCACTTGCCGAGCCGTTGAATTTTGTACGATGCGTTGGCGAGAGCATGTTGCGTTCGGCCGGCATCGAGGTCGTCCGCATACCCGAGTTAGCCGATTGCGTCGAGGAGATAAATGCATACCTTAATCAATAATAGAACCATGTCACAAGAACCAAAAAAATCGGTAGCCGACCGCCTATGGACGCGTGACTACATATTTCTATGCTTAGCCAACTTTATGATGTGCTTTGCATTCTATCTGTTGGTACCCACCTTACCTTTCTATTTGGAGGCCGAGTTCGATGCGTCCAAATCTATAATAGGTATGGTGCTGTCGTGCTATACGATTGCAGTCTTGGCCGTGCGTCCATTCTCGGGATACATCGCCGACACATTTCAACGCAAACCCGTATATCTGATAGCATATTTTCTGTTTGTATCGATATTCTGTGGTTATCTGCTTGCGGGTACACTTACAATGCTTATGATTATCCGCATCGCCCACGGCTTGGCATTCGGAATGATTACCACAACGGGTAATACACTTGTTGTCGATGTCCTGCCGTCGAGTCGTCGTGGTGAGGGTTTGGGATATTATGGCGTTGTGAATAACCTTGCGATGAGCATAGGCCCGATGATTGGCCTTTTCATCGCCGACACGGGCAACTTCGATATGATATTCGGTTGCAGTTTGGCTATGGGTGTTGTGGGAATGGTCTTTGCAACACTGGCCAAAGTACCTCGCAAAATACCAAACACAGCCAACAATGTGCTGTCGATTGACCGTTTCTTTTTGGTCAAAGGCCTCAGAGCCTGCTTTACTCTATTACTGCTTGCCATACCTTATGGTATGACCACATCATTTATTGCGATGTATGCCAAAGAGTTGGGCATTACCGCCAATACGGGCCTGTTCTTTACGGTTATGGCAGTAGGTCTGATTGTATCGCGTATCGGCAGTGGTCGCCGTGTGGATAGGGGACTTGTAACAAAGGTTATCACACAAGGTATTATCATTGCCACACTCGGAATTATTGCCGAGGCAATGTTGGGCTTTGCCGCAGGTGTAGATATACGTTTGGGATATGTAATCTACTTCTTATCTGCTTTTTTGATTGGCTTCGGCTACGGAACTATGTTCCCTGCATACAACACTCTCTTTATAAACCTTGCTCCCAACAGCCGCCGAGCAACAGCAAGCGCCACCTACCTTACAGGATGGGATGTTGGTATCGGCTTGGGTATGTGGTTTGGAGGTCGTGTTGCTGAGAATTGGGGCTTGGCTACGGTTTATAAAATAGACATTGCATTGGCTCTAATTGCTTTTGTGTGGTTTGTAAGCAGTGCCGCGCCACACTTCAATCGCAATAAACTGCGATAATCCCCGCCCCAAAAAAAAACAAGAGCCGAACTCCATTGGAATTCGGCTCTCTTAATATATAAGTCTATTCGGGATTACTCAACCGAAGGCTCATTGACAAGGATACGACCGCAATACTCGCAGATGATAATCTTCTTGTTTTGACGGATATCGACTTGGCGTTGGGGCGGGATACGATTGAAGCAACCACCACATGCATCACGTTTAACGGTAACAACTGCCAAACCATTACGCATATTCTTGCGGATACGTTGGTATGCATTCAACAAACGCTCGTCAATCTTCGATTGCGCCTCGGCAACCTCGGCACGCAAAGCAGCCATCTCCTCGGCGGTCTCTGCCTCAATGCTGTTCAACTCGTTACGTTTACTTTCAAGGTCAATATTACGCTCGGCAAACATTGCTTCTGCCTCTTCGAGCACTCTTTTCTTAACCTTCAACTCGGCTGCGTACTCTTTGAGTTTCTTGGCATAGAGTTCGATATTGAGTTTTTGGTACTCAATCTCTTTGTTGATTGCCTCGAACTCGCGGTTGTTACGCACATTTTGTTGTTGTGCCTCGTATTTCTCGATCAACATCTTCGACTCATCGGTCTCGCGACGACGTTGACGGGTAAGTGCCGAAAGCTCCTCTACATCGGCATTAATGTTGTCGATACGGGTTTGCAATCCAGCAACCTCATCTTCGAGGTCTTGAACTTCGAGAGGAAGTTCTCCCTTAATCTTCTCAATCTCGTCGATTTTGCTATCGATTTGTTGAAGGCGATACAGAGACTCGATTTTCTCCTCCATCGAGAACTCATTCTCAACTGTTTTCTTTTGTGTTGACATATATCGTTATGCTAAATAATTTATCGGATTTTGCGACTCCTTACTTTTACGAACTGCAAAAGTAGGTATTTTTTTTGAAATTACCTCACAAATAAGTTCAATTGCACAATATTCGCTCTCGAAATGGCCAATATCTGCGATTGTGATAAGTTTTGTGGCATCCAAAAAGTGGTTATATTTGAAATCTGCCGACACATACAGTTCGGCCCCAGACTCGATAGCCGCTTGCAGCAATGAGCCACCCGAGCCTGTGCAAACCGCCACTCGATGCACCTCTTTCGACATCGGTTCGCTATATTTTACCGCTCCGACACCAAACAACTCTTTAATTCTACCAATACACTCCACCGTACCCTCTGCCATAGGCAAATCACCAACAACGCCGTAGCCGTGTTCTGCCGATAAAGAGTCCAGCACTTGCACATTCAGCAAGCCAATCTTATCGGCCACACGATAACTCATTCCGTTTGTAGTGCTATCGAGATTGGTATGACAAGCATAGAGAGCCACGCCTGCACGAATAGCTTTCTCGACAACTCGCTCCACATAGCTACGAGAATTCAAACGTTTGATACCACCAAAAATAATGGGGTGATGCGAAATCACAACCCCAGCGCCCACACGCACAGCCTCATCAATAACCGCCTCGGTTGCATCAACACACACCAACGCCATATCGACATCGTCATCATAACGACCGACAATCAATCCCGAGTTATCGTAACTATCTTGATAGGATAGGGGGGCAAACTCCTCCAACGGAGCAACCACATCTTTGATTTTCATCAGCGCTAAAAAAGTGTTTGTTGAACTTCATCATTACCACGTCTTTCACCTGGCTTGGGCTGCATTGCATCAAGCTCGTCAAGCGAGAACAACTCAACCTCCTTAAAGGCAAATTTAGGACGTTTTGCACGAGGCTTACGAGGGGTTTTGGGCTTTTCTGCTTTCTTATCCTCATTATCCTCTTTGGCGTTGTCTTCCGATTCGGCGACTGTTTCAACCTCTTCGTTGCTTGCGGTTTCGTGCTGTTCGACTTCAACCATTGATTGAGGTTGAATATCCTCTTTAATTGCTTGAACCACGGGCAGTATCTCCTCCAACTCGCCTACGGCAGACTCAACATCTACCTCAATCTCCGATTCAGCATCAAGCGATTGTTTAACTTCAATCAAGATGGCACGTATGGCTTGTAACTTCTCGACAATCAGCGCCTCACGCGACAATTCGTAGGTGTCACCCAATTTGAGTTGTCTTTTGGCGGCTGCGATTTTGAGTCCTTTCTCTTTTACCAAATGGTAGATCTTTTTCAGAGTTTTGACATCTTGCGCCGTAAAAAGACGATTGCCTTTTTTGTTACGACGGGGGCGTATTTCGTCAAACTCTTTTTCCCAAAAACGCAAAAGCGATTGCGAAACGTCGAGCATTTCCGACACTTCGCCCATGGTATAATATAGCTTTTCTGATTGATTGTCAGCAGATTTCATCTTTTTATCGATATTTTTGTTTCGCAAGATAACAAACTTATCTCAAATATCAAAGATTAACGATGCGAAAAGCGCTGGGGAGCAGCGTGTTTGCTCGATTACCTATACGTTTACTCCAACCCACAGGTGCACCCTCATAACATATCAAATTAAGGCCTTCGGAAAGTGGTGACAAATCGTGTTCTTGACGACGCAAATAATTCAACACCTGTTCTTTAGCCAATTCAGCTATCGAACATTTATCGCGATTCAGCTCGTGATACAACGCAAGGGCATGGTCCGGACGCAATGTTTTGCCAAAAATCTGACCCATACAAACACCCGAATATATCATATTCAAGCCCTCTGCCAACGACTTAATCACAGGATATTGGCTTCGATAATAACCATACATCGAATCCTCACCAACCTGCATAAAGCGCACATATTCGGGTTGTTGCACCCACTCTTGCAACAATAGTATCTCGCGTTTACCAAGCTCTGCAAAAGGCGTTTTACGAGCCTTCGGACTCTTCGTTTTAATTCGACCATCGCCCTTTCGCAATATAGCAGCAAAGAAGCCCTCGCCTTTGGCCAAATGGGGATAGAAATGGAAGCACTCCACGCCGCCTGCCGTAGTACGAACAATTCCCCAATCATCTGGTAATTCTACACCAATTGGCTCACAATCAAAATTCTGCGTAATCCACTCAACCACGCCTTCATCTTCGGTCTGATTAAAGGTACACGTTGAATAGATAAGTACGCCACCGGGCTTCAACGCTGACCAAGCATCGGCAATTATTCTCTTTTGACGAGCAGCGCACATCTCTACATTCGACGCACTCCACTCCTTGCGAGAATCCGCATTTTTACGAAACATACCTTCACCCGAACAAGGTGCATCAATCGCCAATAGGTCAAACATATGTTCATAAGCGCCTATTTGACTTGGATCATTACAAGTCACGGCTACATTACCGAGACCCCAACGTTTCACATTATCCGCGAGCACCATTGCACGATTACGGATAGGCTCATTCGCCAGCACCATACCGCCAACACCGACAAGGGTAGAGTAGAGTGTGGTTTTACCTCCGGGGGCCGCGCACAAATCCAACACACGCACGTCCTCTCTATCTCCAAACGCCTGACGATACAACTCCTCGACAAACATCGAGCTTGCCTCCTGCACATAGTACATACCACCATGCATCAGCGGGTCGAGGGTAAACACAGGTCGCTCATTCAGATAAAAACCATATCTATTCCAGGGCACCGAATCTCCTTCGGGTCTTTGCGCTACTTTGAACGGATTGAAACGAATAGAAGTCGTAGCCGGCTCATTCAAAGCCGCCAATAATCGGGCACACTCCTCTGCTCCGAGGGTCTGCTCCATACTATTCACAAACTCTTGCGGAAACATCTTACTCGGCAAGTTTCTGCTCTATTTGCGCAAAGATACGATTGGCATCATCGGGATTATTGACAAAATCACAGTTATCAATATCGAGAACCAACACTTTACCATCGTAGATATTCTCAATCCAATCATTATATTTCTCGTTCAAACGAGCCAAGTAGTCCTCATCAATAGACATCTCATAAGAGCGTCCGCGACGACGGATTTGGTTTTTCAATGTAGGCACACTCGCTTTGAGATATATCAACAAATCGGGTTTTTGAATCAAGCCCGTCGATAATCCAAATACCTTCATATAAGTTTCGAAATCGCGGGTATTCATCAATCCCATTTCATAAAGGTTTTTGGCAAAGATATATGCGTCCTCGTAAATCGTTCTATCTTGAATCAGTTTATCTCCCTCCTGCAACGCTTTGATAGATTGTTCAATGCGATTGCCAAGAAAGCAAATTTGAAGATGGAACGACCAGCGATTCATATCCTCATAGAAATCGCTGATGTAGGGGTTTTCGACATTCTCAAAGTGGGCTGTTGCGCCAAAGCGTTTAGCCAAAATCTCGGTCAGCGATGTTTTACCGCTACCGATGTTTCCTGCAATAGCTATATACATAGTTAGTGGGTTGTGTGTTGGTTATATTTATTTGTTTCTATCATTTTCAAAATTGCATCGACCACCATTCGGTCGTTTTTTAATCGTGGCACCTTATGTTGTCCTCCCAACTTTCCCGCCGAGGCCAACCAAGCTGCAAAACCGCCCTTCGGCACCGCAACAACAATAGGACGTTTCAATGTAACATTTCCCTCTCGTTTTGCATCATAATCCGAGTTACATCTACGCAACTGCTCGTCCAAGGCCTCAACAAATCGCTCCATGCTCAACGGCTCTTGACGAAACTCTATGAGCCATTGATGAGCGCCTTGTGCGTTATCGGCACTCATATAGAGTGGGGCGGCGGTATATTCCTCAACCTCGGCACCCGTCACACGACAAGCATAATCAATTGCGCTATCGGCATCATCAACCATCAACTCCTCACCAAATGCGTTAATATAACTACGAACTCGTCCCGTTATACGCACTCTGTATGGAGCAATCGAGGTAAACTCCACCGTGTCGCCTATCATATATCGCCACAGTCCGTTACAATTACTTACAACTATGGCATAATTAACTCCACATTTAACTTCCGAAAGAGGAATTACACTCTCCGGCGAGTCAATCTTCGACATTGGCAGGAACTCATAAAAAGCTCCATAATCCAACATCAGCAACATATCGTCGGCGTCGCATCTATCCGCCATCGCAAAGAAACCTTCGGAGGCGTTATAGGTCTCCATATATCTCATTCGTGGCGAGGGTATCAATCTCTCAAACGCCTTGCGATATGGTGTAAAATTAACCCCTCCGTGAACAAATAGTTCCAAATTGGGCCACATCTCGGATATATTGCTCTTGCCACTATACTCCAACAGTCGTCGCAACATCACCAAAACCCACGAAGGCACTCCTGCAATCGACGTTATATTCAACGTCGCGCACTCTCTGCACAGAGCCTCCATTTTGCCTTCAAAGTTCGACATCAGAGCCACTCTACGCGAAGGTCGCCTAAAAACCGACGCTACTCGTGGCGTTTGAGAGATTAGTATAGCACTCAAATCTCCGATGCAAAGGTTCTCCCTCTCCAACGCAAACGACCCACCCAACGTCAATGTGTGTCCACCAAAAATCTGCGACTGCGGAAATAGTCGCGAGGCCATTGCCGCTACATCTTTCATTCCCCGCATATGATTATAGTGCAAACCATCAATCGTTACGGGTATATATTTGCTACGCACATCTGTTGTTCCCGATGACTTTGCGAACCACTTTACTCGCCCCGGCCACAAAACGCTCTCCGCTCCACGAAGCGAATGTTCTATATAGTATCGGTGCGTCTTATAGTCGCCCAAATCAACGCGCTTGCGAAACTCATCGTAATTGTTCACCAAACCGAAACTCCGTTCCCGACCAAATCGGGTATGTCGGCCCTTGGCAACCAAGAACGCAAGTTGTTCTTGTTGTACCGCTCGGGGATTAGCCTGATAGCGTTGTATAAGGTCAAGTCTATGTCGAGTCAATATGCGAACTATTTTTTGCACCAGCATTACATCATTGTTTTATCAGGTGCACGTCGCATTATCAACTACATAACACCTCGTTAGTTAAAGTATTTACCCACCTGCGAGACCACATTCGGCTTGGCAAAGACCACAACTCGGTCGTATGCCTGAATTTGTGTTGAACCGACAGCTATCATAACATTGTCGCCTCTCACAATACCACCGATAGTGGCGTCCACAGGAAATCCCAATTCGCTCAGTGGGCACTTTGTCGCAGCCGAATTGGGCTTGACGATAAACTCCAACACCTCGGCATTACTACCCGTCAGACACTTAATCGCCTGCACATCGGTATTCATTGTAAATCGGAAGATATTACTTGCCGTAATCAACTTCTTGTTCACAACCGTATCAACTCCGATACTCTCTGCCAATGTTATGTAGTTAAGGTTCTCAACCTCGGCAATGACCTTCTTCACGCCCAAACGTTTGGCCAACATTGCCGTCAGGATATTTGTCTCAGCACGACCCGTAACCGCCACAAATGCATCCATATTGTTAAGTCCCTCTTCGAGCATAGCCTCGGTATTTCGTCCATCCTCGTTTATAATGAGGGTTTTATCCAAAATCTCTGCCAAATGGTAGGCCTTCTCGGGATTATAATCAACGAGTTTAATGTTTATCTCGTTCTGCAACTCGGTTGCAATACGCACTCCGATACGACTACCACCCAGAATCATCATATTGTTAATCTCGACATCGGCTTTACCCGAGAAACGCAAAACTTCGTCGGTAGCACCTTGGGTAGTAATCACATAAATAGTATCGCCAACTTGGAAACGGTCATTACCGTGCGGGATTATGGTTTCGCCATCACGCGAAATAGCAATAGTACGGAATGTAAATATACCATCGCTGCCGGGTTTGAAATCCGACAAGGACATACCCACAATAGGAGAGGTAGGTTCCAATTTAATGACCGCAAGCGATAGTTTTCCGCCCGAGAAATCAACAAATTCGGTCGAAGAGGTGTGTCCAAGCAGCGTAATAACCTCACGTGCTGCAACTCGCTCGGGATAGAAAAGGTAATCAATACCAAGATTGATAAACATCTCCTTATTATTGGGCTCCAAATACTCATTATTGTCAATACGGGCAATAACCTTTTTTGCGCCCAACTGTTTGGCCAGCATAGCCGATATGATATTTTGATTCTCCACTTGACTTACAGCCAAAAAGAGGTCTGCTTTACGCACAACGGCTTTTTTAAGTACCGCAATTGCAGTACTATCGCCCTCAATAGCGATTACATCGGCAATGCCTGTAATATTATCCAAAAGTTTTATGTCGCTGTCAATAACGGTAATGTCGTGCAAACCACCGCTCAACATCTTGGCCAAGTGACTACCAACTTCACCTGCGCCTGCGATAATAATCTTCATACCTACAAAAAGGTTACTTATATGTATATTCTCAACAAAGTTATAAACTTTTAGAGCAAACAACAAACCCTTTCGGCTAAAACACCAAATTTATTTTACAAAACGGGGTTTCGTAGCGTTCCCGTCTTTCGAAAAAAACAACAAAAGGTTTGGAATAGCCAAAATAAAGTTTTACTTTTGTGCGCTCGTTTGAGTTATCAAGCGACTGCGGGGTGTAGCGCAGCCCGGTTAGCGCGCCAGCTTCGGGAGTTGGAAGTCCCGGGTTCGAATCCCGGTACCCCGACACAATTTCAACAAAAGAGTGTGACTAAAATTAGCCACACTCTTTTGTTATTATCGGGATTGGATAAGTCTGTCTGCCCTTTTTACTCGTCTTTGAGTTCAATCGTACCCTCTTCGACGCCACGATAAACACGGGCAAGTTCAGCAATGACGGGCGAGATAGTTTTGACAATTTCATCACTTAACTCGCTGTGTTCGCCTTTCATACGGTACAACATCGACGCATACAAAGCACGGAAACAGAGCTCAATATCGCCAACCTCTTGTCCCTCCATCTTTTGACGCAATTCGGGAAGCAGAGGAGCAATTTTTTCATACTCTCGACGATAGTCTGCGCCAACCGCAAGTTTACTGATACGATTTGCCAAATCCTGCATATCCGCAATCAAATGAAGAGTATGCTCCAAGTGTCCTTTCTCGGTCTTACCCTCACGGCGAAGCAGATTACCCATCTCGACATACCAACTGCGGAAAAGCATACTTTTGGACTCCGAAAAGCCACGAGGAGCAACAAGTGCTGCATCAATCGAAGCCTCATCAAAGCGCAAAGCACGCAACAAATCCTCAATCTGCCACAGATAGAGGATATACTCGGCAATATTCTCCTTTCGTTTTGTTTGTGCTATATCCATTAGATAGAGAGTATTTTAATGGTATTAAGAAGTGAGCGATCAACAGTTTTATTTTTGCGTATGGCCTGAATAAGCGGAACAAGTTTGATAACATCGTTTTCGATACCGACCATCACATTGCGTTGTCCCTCCATAAGTGCATATACGGCAGCCTCACCCATACGGCTTGCAAGGATACGGTCATTGGCAGTAGGGGAGCCGCCGCGTTGGATATGTCCAAGGATTGTCACACGCGAATCAAACTGCGGGAACTCCTTTTTAACACGCTCGGCCATAGCCATTGCGCCTCCCGTCAAAGGACTCTCTGCAACAAGCACGATACTACTATTCTTGCTCTTACGGAAACCATTTGCGATAAGTTCGCCCAGCTGGTCGACCTCGGTTGCTATCTCGGGGATAATCGCCGCCTCCGAACCTGTTGCAATAGCTCCATTCAAAGCAAGGAAGCCTGCGTTACGACCCATAACCTCGACAAAAAACAGTCGCTCGTGCGAAGAGGCCGTATCACGCAATTTATCAACACACTCCATAATGGTATTAAGTGCTGTATCATAGCCGATTGTAGTATCTGTGCCATATAGGTCGTTATCAATCGTTCCGGGCAAGCCAACAATTGGGATATCATACTCTTCGGCAAAAATACGAGCTCCCGATAGTGAGCCATCACCACCAATCACAACAAGCGCATCAATTCCCGCTTTTTTCATATTCTCATAGGCTACCGCGCGACCTTCGGGAGTTTTGAACTCTGTCGAACGAGCTGTTTTGAGAATTGTTCCGCCTTGCTGAATAATATTGCTGACGGTTTGAGTTTTCATATCGATAATCTCGCCCGTGATAAGTCCACGATAACCACGCATAATACCCTTAACCGTAAATCCGCTATAAATAGCAGTACGGGTAACGGCACGGATAGCCGCATTCATTGCCGGTGCATCTCCACCCGAAGTGAGAATACCTATACATTTAATTCGAGCCATAAATTTCGTTGTCTATTAAATCTGTTTTATGTCCTAAATCGTCCCGCCTTGGCGCGATATTTGTCCTTTTCGCAATCCCGAGGGCGAGTCAAGATAACTAAAATTTATCTTTGATATGTTTCGGACATATTATTCTTTGTTATATTTTCTGTTTGCTTTATCGGTTTAGTTATCGGTGCATACGCACCCTCGTCCTCGGCTCTTATTTCATCAATAGCCATACCATATATCCAATATAGCAGGCCAAAAATAGAGCACCCTCCACGCGGTTGATATGATTACGGCCCAAGGTCCACGCTGCAACGAAAAGAGCAATAGGAGCCAAAAGTACCATCATCAAATCAAGTTGTCCAATACCGCTCAATGTGAGAGGATGGATGGTTGCACTTGCTCCTATCACAAGGAAAATATTGGAGATATTACTACCCACAACATTACCAAGCGCAATGCTATTACGACCTTTAAGCATAGCTACAACCGAGGTTGCCAACTCCGGCAGAGAGGTGCCGGCAGCAACAATGGTAATCGAGATAACCCTCTCGCTGATATTCATTTTTTGGGCTATCACTACAATATTGTTAATAAAAATCTCGCCACCATAAATCAAACCTGCAAAACCACCAATTAGCATAATCAATGCCAGCCAAATTGGAGTAGGCTTTTTATCTGTCGTTTCCTCCTCACTACCAATATCACTACGGCTCGAACGAAGCATAATATACATAAATGCAACAAACAAGCACAGCATAATGACACCATTGGAACGACTTACGGTATTAACCGTTGTACCATCTAACAAGTTGGTCGAACAAGCCGCCCACAACACAATCGAAGATAGTAAACACAACGGCAAATCACGTTTAATATTATTTGGAGTCAAAGGTACAGGACGAATCAACGCCACAACACCGAGGATTACAAACACATTAAAAATATTGGAGCCAACGACATTTCCAACCGAAATATCATATTGACCACTCGCTGCCGAGATAACGCTGACAACAAATTCGGGCATCGAAGTTCCGATAGCAACAATCGTCAGTCCGATTACCATTTCCGAAACATTAAGTTTTTTTGCAATAGCCACAGCACCATCGGTCAGATAGTTAGCACCAAGCAAAATAAGCGCAAGACCGGCAACACACAAGACAATAGGTAAAAACATTTTATGTATGTAAATTTTATATGATAACTGTTTTTGAAGGCACAAATTTAAGGAAAAAATGGGAAACTTGTCAAAATATTGCTTAAAGATTATCCGAGAGATTGCAGAACCAAATTGTTTTTAGTACTTTTGCGTGCATTAACGCTTTTTTCTATGGAAATTTCACAAATTACAGCTATTTCGCCCGTAGATGGACGCTATCGTGGCGCATCGGAACCTTTGGATAACTACTATTCGGAGTTCGCTCTTATTCGTTTCCGCATTTTTGTAGAGGTAGAATATTTCATCGCTTTGTGCAAATTACCTTTACCACAATTGGTATCGGCTGCCGACGAGAAAAACTACGAGGCACTGCGTGGACTGTATCGTAATTTTACCGTAGAGGACGCCTTACGCGTTAAGCAGATTGAAAGTGTCACCAATCACGATGTGAAGGCTGTCGAATACCTTATTAAAGAAAAACTCGACACACTTGGTCTGCAAGATGTCAAAGAGTTCGTACACTTCGGCCTCACATCACAAGACATCAACAACACTGCCATTCCTTACTCCATCCGTTTGGCTTTGGACGAGGTTTACTACCCCTCGATGGAAGAGTTGGTTTCGACCCTGCGTGGTTTGGCAGAGGAGTGGAGCGATATTTCGATGTTGGCACGCACACACGGCCAACCCGCATCGCCAACCCGTTTGGGCAAGGAGATTATGGTCTTTGTTGAGCGTCTTGAAACTCAACTTGCATCGCTTCGCGCAGTTGCCGTACCCGCCAAATTCGGTGGCGCAACAGGTAACTTCAACGCCCATAGTGTTGCTTATCCCGAAATTGATTGGGTTGCATTTGCTAACAAATTCGTAGGCGAGACTCTTGGACTGAAACGCTCGCAATATACCACTCAAATTGAGCATTATGACGGACTTGCAGCGATTTTTGATGCGGCAAAACGCGTAAACACTATCCTCATCGACCTTTGTCGCGACATTTGGACCTATGTGTCGATGGAGTACTTCAAACAACGCATCAAAGCGGGAGAGGTTGGCTCATCGGCTATGCCTCACAAGGTAAATCCTATTGACTTCGAGAATGCCGAGGGTAACTTGGGTATCGCTAATGCCATTTTCGAGCACTTGGCTGCAAAGCTCCCCGTTTCGCGCCTGCAACGCGACCTTACCGACTCAACCGTTTTGCGTAATGTGGGTGTTCCCTTTGCTCACACCGCCATCGCAATCCGCTCGATTAAAAAAGGCTTGGGCAAATTGTTGCTCAATGTCGAAGCCGTTGATCGTGACTTGGAGAACAACTGGGCTGTGGTTGCCGAGGGTATTCAAACAATCCTTCGCCGCGAGTGCTATCCCTCGCCGTATGAGGCACTTAAAGCATTGACTCGCACTAACTCGCACATCACAGAACAGACCATCAAAGAGTTTATCGAGACCCTCGATGTGAACGAGAATGTGAAGGCAGAATTGCGAGCATTGTCACCCAAAAGTTACACAGGTATCAAAAATCTTTAATAAAAAGCATACGCAGGTATTGTGTCCTGCGTATGTTTTTTTATCTTTGCAATAACAAAAAAGGTCAAACCGATGATTATTACCTCGGCAGAGTTTCGTTGCAGTAGCCAGAAAGTGTCACAAGTCCCCAATGACGGACTGCGTGACTATGCCTTCATAGGCCGAAGCAATGTCGGTAAATCATCACTTATCAATAGACTGACGGGACGCAAACTCGCCAAAGTTTCGGGTACTCCGGGTAAGACTCGTTTGATTAACCACTTTTTGATTAACAAATCGTGGTACTTGGTCGATCTTCCGGGATATGGTTATGCCCGAACTTCGAAGAGCCTCAAAGAGCAGTTTTCGCAAATCATTGTCGATTATGTCAAAGGTTGCGAGAAGATGTATTTTTTGTTCGTATTGGTTGATTCTCGCCTTGAACCGCAACGCATCGACTTGGAGTTTATGGAGATGTTGGGGGTCGAAGGCATACCTTTCGGCATTATATTTACAAAGGCCGACAAGATGGGAGTCAATAAGTTAGCATCGAACATTGCAGCTTACAAGCGTCGTCTGTTGGAGAATTGGGAAGAGTTACCTCCTATGTTTACAACCTCTTCGGAGAGTGGGGTAGGGTGCGACACCGTGCTCGACTTCATAGAACAATGTCAAAATCAAACAAACTAAAAAACATACAACTAAAAAACCTCTTGAATATGGGAACCCACAAATTGAAAATTTTTGCTTGTACCGGTTCAAAACCTTTGGCCGAGAAGATTGCCAAAAGTTATGGTATTGAGCTTGGAAGCTCCGATATGCTTCATTTTAGCGACGGCGAGTTTCAACCTGCATTTACCGAGAGTATTCGCGGTTGCACCGTATTTATCGTTCAATCAACGTTCCCGCCAACCGACAACCTTATGGAGTTGTTGTTGATGATTGATGCAGCTCATCGCGCATCGGCTCACCGCGTCATCGCCGTATTGCCTTATTTTGGCTGGGCTCGTCAAGACCGCAAAGACCGTCCTCGTGTGTCGATTGGAGCCAAATTGGTTGCCAATATGTTGGTTGCTGCCGGTGCTGACCGCATTATGACGATGGACTTGCACGCCGACCAAATTCAAGGTTTCTTCGATATTCCCGTTGATCATCTGTACGCAAGCGGAATCTTCGTTCCTTATATTAACTCGCTGAAAATCGAGAACTTGTCGGTTGCTTCGCCTGATATGGGTGGTGCTAAACGCGCCAGCGCATACTCGAAATATTTGTGTGCTCCAATGATTATCAGCCACAAACAACGCGAGAAAGCCAATGTCGTTGGTAAAATGACCGCTATTGGCGATGTCGAGGGCCGTAATGTTATCATTATTGACGATATGATTGATACAGCTGGTACAATCACTATGGCTGCCGATATGTTGATGGATAAAGGTGCTGCAAGTGTTCGTGCCGTTGCAACTCACGCATTGTTGTCGGGTCCTGCATACGACCGTATTAACGCCAGCAAATTGGAGGAGGTTATCGTAACCGATACAATTCCTTTGAGCACAACAGCCGACACTCACAAATTTACCGTATTGAGTGTTGCCGACATCTTTGCCGATGTTATGGAACGCGTGTATAACTATAAAGAGATTTCGAGCCGTTTCATCTTCTAAACCTCGAATTACTTTGTAATGCAAGAGCCCGCCATTTTTTGGTGGGCTCTTATTTTTTACAGACCAACAAACAGCATCAACAAGTATATGAATAATATTTATATTATGTTAAATGGCATGTTGATAAAAAAATAGGGCGCAAGCGGAATTGCTCCCTATCCATATCTATTTTGTTAGAGGTATTTATATACAAATTTACACTTAAAAATTTTGTTATCAAAGGGAGCAACCGAAATTGCTCCCGAATCGTTACTATCTACCGTGTTTTCCTCCGAGAATTTCTGTAAGAAAAGCAAAGAAACATAGAATACTAAATAACATACACTATATGATTTAAGAATGTAAATATTTAAGACAACATCTAACTATAATTGCCAATACTTTCCAAGAAACGAAAGAAACAATAGTACAGATTAACGCAACTATGAATCCCCAAATGTCAAAATAATCCCAGTCGAAGCCTAAATATGGTCTATCACAATTGCGAATTGAAAATAGGATTGTACAAATTCCTCCTGCTATGAGTATTAAATATGACAATACATTTATCGCAGACTCTACCCATTGGTGATTGTCAGCAAATTCGTTCGATTTGCACGAATCGCAGCAATAGTCGCTATTTTGGTCAGATAAAACGCAACCACATTTCTTGCATAATTTTCCGCTCATAATACTTTGAATTTTAAGTTAAACAATAAGTGTCAAGCCGTAGATGGCAACCGTTTAACTCAAAAAAGAGAAAGCGTGGGTCACGCTTATACCTTGAAGGGACGACCAAGTACCCATACACACATAAGCACAACTCACGCCATAGAGCGTGAGCATTTAGCGTGCCTATTGCTTGTGTGTAATAATTTGGTCGTTTTACAAGGTAAGCAATAGCCTAAATGCCATCAAACATATTGCGTATTCCGCAATACATCTACAAAATTCGTGATTATTTTTCAAATATCATAATTTTAGCTCCCTTTTTATTGATTTGGAGTTTTCAACATTTTGGAATATATTTGTGGAAAAGAATTACACTTATGAAAAAACTACTTATTGCCATTATGTTTGTGATGTCGGGACTTGTTGCCTCGGCGCAAACAACCAAATCGAGCGTTCGCATCATTAGCGACCAATATCCGTTCCTGAACTCGACACACTCGCTATCTACAATCAAGCGTCTTTACAATATGTTCCCCGATTTTATGATTGAGAAAGGCAATCGCGCGTTCCAAATTATTTGGAGCGACTGGAAGACCGAGAACAACATCAACTACGGAGGTGCGACTTTGGTTTCGCATCGCGAAGGCGAATGGGATATTATGGACATCGAGTACAAAAAGATGGGCGTAAAACTGCAAGTCCGATTGGACGAGCGCGGTCGCCGCGATGTTGAAAAGATGTTCAACTACAAGAAACCCAAAGAGTGATAAATTAACACCCTTAGAAATAAAAACCTCGGTCCTTGGGCCGAGGTTTTGCATTTATTAACAGTTGTTCAAGTTGTCAAAAAGTGTGTTGAAATGCTCACGCAAGAGAGTTTCGTTGTCAATAACGCCGCGCAGTTGTTCCAACCGCTCGGCATTATCGGATTGGGGTATCCAACAACGCAAATACCCTCCCCTACCATACTTTTCAACAAGGTGTTGGCGAAATCGCTCGTAGTGCTCCTCGCGCGACATCTCGGGATAGTGTTTCAGCCCGTATTGCACTGTACGACGCATACATACCTCCGGGAATATTTGTCGGTCGGCTTCGGCAACCAAACGTCCATAAATGGTGCGTGGCTCGTGTTTGTTTGACGCACGATGGTCCTCGGCAGCGTCGGCAATAATATCAATCTGTGCGGGTGTAAAATAGGTGTTAATAAACTCGTCTGCGCGAATTATGCGTGCCGAATGTATGTGATGTTCCTCGCGCCCAAAGGCAAGTCCCGTATCGTGAAAAGCCGCAGCCGCATACAACATATCAACACTCACATCGTAATACGCTGCAAGTCGCAAAGCCTCGTTAATAACCCACTCTACATGGTCGCGCCGATGGGCTGCGTCAAAATTGTCATATTGAGGCAGAATAGTGCTCTCAATATACTCTCGCAATATGCGTGACGGTTGTTGTTTCATATAACAAATATATGAAAAAAAGAGAGAATAAGATGTTTTTCGTGGTTTTTGGGTATCTTTGTTGCTCCAATTTACTTTTAACTATGAGAAAACACCTATATATATTATGTCTGACGGCCTTGTTGGTTGGTTGTTCACAACCGCAGAAAACAGCCACTAACACTATGGTTGTCAGCATAATGCCACTAAAATACATTGTTGAAAACATTGTTGGCGATGATTTCAACATAGATGTCGTTGTTCCCGCAGGAGCAAGTCCCGAAACCTATGAGCCCACGCCCGCCCAAATGGAGCGCATCGAGAATGCCGATATGATTTTTGCAGTTGGTTTGATGGGCTTTGAGCAGGCTACCATTGAGCGAATGACACAAAGTGCCCGCAATCGTTATATTGCGCTATCCGACGGCATCGAGTTGCACGGCGAGCACGCACATCACGGTTGTCTCGAAGGCGCAAATCCTCACTTGTGGACATCGCCCCAAGAGTTGAAATTGATGAGCGATAACGCCTATCGCGCTATTGCTGCGGCATATCCCGACTCGACAAAGTACGCGCATTCATACGAAATGTTATGCGCCCGATTGGACTCGTTGGAGCGCGAGGTTGCTGTACGTTGCGAGGCTCTCCCCTCTCGTAGTTTTGTGATATACCACTCGACTTTTCACTACCTTGCCGAGCATTATAACCTAAATGAGATTGCCATTGAGCACGACGGCAAAGAGCCTTCTGCCAAACATATTCGCGAGGTCATCGACAAGGCTCGCACCGAGAACGCAACAAAGGTATTTTACCAAAAGGAGTTTCCGCAAAGCGTAGTTCAGACTATTGCAACAGAACTAAACAGCCAACCCATCGAGGTTGATATTCTCGAAGCAGATGTGCCCCGTATGATTCTCGAATTTATCGATAAACTTGCCGAATAAAATGAAACTTATAGAGTTAAATAATGTTTCGGTGGCCTATGACACCACTACCGTCCTCGAACACGTAAATTTAAGCGTGAACGAAGGCGATTTTATCGGTATCATCGGGCCAAACGGTGGTGGCAAGACAACCCTTGTCAAGTCGATGCTTGGACAAGTAAATTACAGCGGCACAATCACTTATGCCGACACAATAAAGACCACAAGCGGTTTGGCTATCGGATATCTTCCGCAGCAAAACCTGTTTGACCGCAGCTTTCCTATATCAATGCGCGAGGTTGTATTGTCGGGTTTGCAGTCCCAAAAACGCTGGGGCATTGGTTATACCAAAGAGGACAAGGCTCGCGTAGAGCAAACGCTCGAACTTATGGGAATACTCCCACTTGCCGACAAAGCTATTGGCGAAATATCGGGAGGACAAATGCAGCGAGCGTTGCTATGTCGAGCCATTATCTCGGAGCCCAAAGTGCTGATACTTGATGAGCCGACAACCTATGTTGATAATCGTTTCGAGGGCGAATTATATGAATTGCTGGATAAATTGAGCGAGCGTATGGCTATTGTTGTTGTGTCGCACGACATTGGCACCATTACATCGAAAGTTCGCAGCATTGTGTGTGTCAATCGCACCGTACATCGCCACGACTCGAACATTATAACCCCCGAACAACTTGCCAATTACAACTGCCCTATCCAAATCATATCACACGGCAACATACCGCATACGGTGCTCGAACATCACAATCATACACATTAAAAAATGGCGTGCCCCGCATGAGGACACGCCATTTTTGTCAGAAGTTGCAACACCTTACTTTTTCAACAAGTCCGATATTTGTGTACGGACTGTTTTCTCGTACTCGGGCATAGGGATATCCTTGCCTGCCTCTTTTAGGCGCAACATCCAAGCGATGTTACGAGCAAGGTGGCGCATTGTTTGCAAGCCTTCGGCATCACAAATTGCATCGCCAACCGCGCGACCGTGCACAGAGTTCCAATAACTCGAACCCGCCACCATCATTTGCGAGATTTGCAGATAATAGTTCAAGCCGGCAAAGGTCGAACTTGCACCTCCACGACGAGCAGCAACCACCACGGCACCAACTTTATTCTTAAAGGCATTACCGGTCATCGAAGCGGTATAAAACGCTCGGTCAAGGAAACACTTCATTGTTCCTGCGATACCTGCATAATAGACAGGCGAGCCGAGGATAATCGCATCGGCCTCGGCCATCTTGGGCAGCACCTCATTGACGCAGTCATCAACACCACAGGTCAAATCACGACGCTTGGCACAAATGCCGCAAGACATACAGCCGTGAATAGCCTTATGACCTATCTGTATAATCTCCATCTCGATATCGAATTGTGCAAGTTCATCGGCGATTGCAGCCAAAGCCAATGCTGTATTGCCGTCCTTGCGGGGACTTCCGTTGATTGCTACTACTTTCATTGTCTGTTTATTTTATTTCGTTTCTAATTAAATCTCGTGAGAGAGCGATGCGGGCACACACTCCGAACTATCAAACGCGCCAAAAACCTCGCCCACTTGATCCAGTGTTTCGAGTATTGTCGGAATATCGGTTTCGGTTACAAGTCGCATACGATAAGGTTTGAAATCGGGCAAACCTTTGAAATAGTTGGTCAAGTGACGACGCATCTCAAAAACGCCAACCTTTTCGCCCTTGATTTCCACCGATTTCAAGAGGTGTTTTTTGGCTATCTCGACCCGCTCCAAAACCGTTGGCTGGGGCAATATCTCACCTGTCTGCAAATAGTGACGCACCTCGCGGAAAATCCAAGGGCGACCATAAGTTGCACGACCAATCATCACGCCATCGACACCATAACGGTCAAAAGCCTCCTTAGCCTTCTGGGCAGAGTCTATATCACCATTACCAATAATCGGGATTGTAATACGCGGATCGTTCTTGATTTTACCGATGAGAGTCCAATCAGCCTCACCTTTATACATTTGTGCACGAGTGCGTCCATGAATCGTTAGTGCTTTAATACCAACATCTTGAAGGCGCAGCGCAATATCTTCAATATTCTTATGTTCATCGTCCCAACCCAGACGGGTCTTAACCGTTACGGGCAACTTCACGGCCTCTACAATACGTCGCGTCATCTCGACCATCAAAGGCACATCACGCATCATTCCGCTACCCGCTCCACGCGATGCTATTTTCTTGACAGGGCAGCCAAAATTGATGTCGATAACCTCGGGATTTGCGGCTTCGGCTCGTATGGCAGCCTCGACCATTGGCTCGATAAGGTGGCCATAAATCTGAATACCTACGGGTCGCTCGGCATCATCAATATTGAGTTTTGCCAACGATTTGGCGGCATCACGAATCAGTCCGTCGCTCGAAATGAACTCGGTATATACCATATCGGCGCCAAACTCCTTGCACATATGTCGGAACGACGGGTCGGTGACGTCCTCCATGGGAGCAAGAAACAGAGGCTGCGAGCCCAAATCCAAATCGGCAATCTTCATACGCTTGTGTGAATTATTTGGGCAAATATACGGAAAAGTCCGTAAGTTGCCATAATCTCCTTTGCTAAAAAAATACGTTTTGGCAGTAATTTGCGAATTATGAGAGTTGGATTGTTAATATCTTACGAAAAATTCGTACCTTTGTCGATTGAGAATAAAAGTAGAAAATAAAATATACCAGCAATGAATATCGAAAAAATCATTCAACAAGCCGCATCTGACGCTATCACAAAACTCTATGGCGAGGTAGCTCCTGCTCTTGTACAAATTCAAAAAACACGCAAAGAGTTTTCGGGCGACTACACTCTTGTAGTATTTCCTTTGCTGAAAACCAGCCGCAAGGCTCCCGAGGCTACTGCCGTCGAGATTGGCGAACAGATTAAAGCTGATTGCCCATTGGTTGCAGGTTACAATGTAATCAAAGGTTTTCTTAATATCGAGCTTAACGCCTCTTTCTGGGCAGAGCAGTTTGAGGAGATTCGCTCGACCGAGGAGTTTGGCAAAGCAGCATCGACCGGCAAAACCGTGATGATTGAGTATTCATCGCCCAACACCAATAAACCCCTCCACTTGGGACATATTCGTAATAACCTACTCGGCTATTCGGTGTCGCAAATCCTCAAAGAGGCCGGTCACAACGTAATCAAAGTGAACCTTGTGAACGACCGAGGTATTCACATCTGCAAGAGCATGATTGCTTGGTTGCAATATGGCGAAGGCGAAACACCCGAAACAAGTGGTATGAAAGGTGACCACTTGGTTGGTAAATACTATGTTGAGTTCGACAAGCACTACAAAGCACAAATCAAAGAGTTGATGGCCGAGGGTGTTAGCGAGGACGACGCCAAGAAACAGGCTCCTATTATGAAGGGTGCACAAGAGATGTTGCGTAAATGGGAGGCCAAAGACCCCGAAACCATCGCTCTGTGGGAGAAGATGAATGGCTGGGTTTACGAAGGCTTCGATGTTACCTACAAAGCTTTGGGCGTCGATTTCGATAAGGTATATTACGAGTCGCAAACCTACCTTTTGGGTAAAAGTATAGTTGATGAGGGCTTGGCAAAAGGCGTATTCTTCCGCAAAGAGGATAATTCGGTATGGATTGACCTCACTGCCGACGGCCTTGACCAAAAACTCTTGTTGCGCGGAGATGGCACCTCGGTCTATATGACACAAGATTTGGGTACCGCTTTCCGTCGCTGGGAGGACAACAAACTCGACGAGATGATTTATGTTGTCGGCAACGAGCAAAACTATCACTTCGAGGTGTTGAAACTTGTGTTGAAAAAACTCGGATACGATTGGAGCGACAACATCTACCACCTTTCGTATGGTATGGTTGAGCTTCCAGAAGGTAAGATGAAATCACGCGAAGGCACTGTTGTCGATGCCGACGATTTGGTAGCCGAAATGATTGGTACTGCACGAGAAATGTCGGCAGAGCTCGGTAAACTCGATGGCCTTGATATTGAGGAACAAAACAAGATTACCGCAATGATTGGTTTAGGTGCTCTCAAATACTTTATCCTCAAAGTTGATCCTCGCAAAACGATGCTTTTCGACCCCAAAGAGTCTATCGATTTCAATGGAAACACAGGCCCCTTCATTCAATACACTCACGCCCGTATCAAATCTGTTTTGCGTAAAGCAGCCGAGGCCGGCATCGACTACTCGGCAAAGAGCGAAATAGAATTGTTGGCAGAGGAGGTTGAGTTGATTAAGACCCTGACCGAATACCCCGCAGTAGTATTGTCGGCAGCCCAAAACTTTGCGCCTTCAATTATCGGTGCTTATGTTTATGAGCTATGTAAAAGTTTCAATAGTTACTATCATGACCATTCTATTTTGCGCGAGGAGAACGAGGCTGTTCGCAACTTCCGTCTGCAACTCGTTGAGCAAGTTGCAAAAATCGTTTCGCGCGGCATGAATTTGTTGGGCATTTCGGTTCCCGAAAGAATGTAATAGCAACATCATATCAACCTAAAAGCCTCCCCGACGGGAGGCTTTTTAGGTATTTATACCTATAATAATTAAGTATATAACCACCTCGCTCAGAATACGAAAAGCCCTATCTTTGCAAAGTAAAATGCCTATTAGGGCTTATATTTATAGAGAAAGATGGGGAAATATTACGATATTTTAGCACAAGACGTTCGACTTCGCGAAGGGTTGAAGGCGTGTATGAACTGCGGCATTTGTACGGGAGTGTGTCCCGCAGCCGAGTTCTACAACTACGACCCTCGCCAAATCATAGTTACAGTCCAATCCCGAGATGACGAAGCAATCGAGGCGCTGCTCAAAAGCAACACTATTTGGTATTGCGGCGAATGTATGTCATGCCGACCAAGATGTCCGCGTGGCAACACTCCCGGCTATGTAATTCAGGCACTACGCACACTCTCGCAACGCCTCGGTTTCTTTGTAGAATCGGAGAAAGGACGTCAGCAGTTGGCCATCAAACGCACCATAGGCCAACATATTCTCGACAAAGGATATTGTATCAGTCCCAAACTGATAAACCCCCAACTACACCCCGAGCAAGGCCCCGTATGGCAATGGATATACGACAACGACGTCGACATATTCGGTCGTTTTACGCCCAATTACGGAACCGAAGGAGCAGGCCCTGTTCGAGAGATTGACCCCGAAACGCTCGGCGAAATCCGTCGCATATTCGAGGTCACAGGCGGTATGGATATGTATAACACTATCGAGGAGCACTCTCGTCGTAAAGCTCGCGAGATGGGCTTTGATGACGCCGACGACGAGTACTTCATGGAGGTTTACCGCTACAATTCCAACAACCACTAATTCAGCAATCACTATGTCAAAAAGATACTCTTGGAACGAATTTCAGAAGGAGATAGCGGATGACCACTACTTCTATGCCCGTAGTTGTATTCGTCAAAATTTCTTTCCCGGAAGCGAGCAGGCTTTCCTGAATATCATGCGTAATGATTTGGGCAAAGATGTGTTCGAGGATGCACGCCATACATCGTGTACAGGTATCGGCTACCACTCCGACATTGTGCCACTCGAAACCATTATGACGGTGGTTGCTCGCCAATTTGCGCTGATGACCGAGGCCGGCTACGAGAATCTGACCTCGTCGTGCATCACCTCATTTGGAATATACACCGAGATTTTGGAGACTTGGAAAGAGTTTCCCGAAACGCTTGAACAGACTCGCAAATCACTTTATGAGGCTACGGGACGCACCTTCGAGATACCCAAAAATGTGGCACACACCTCGGACGTGATATTTCATAATCGGGAGCAGATTGCCGAGAAAGCCAAGCTCAAATTGGTCAATGCCATGACGGGAGAGCCGCTGCGCGTTGTGGAACATATCGGCTGTCACTATGCCAAAATTTTCCCAAGTAAGGGCGTCGGTGGCTCGGAATTCCCCTATGTATTGGCTGGTATGATTGAGTCATGGGGTGGCGAGGTTGTCGATTACCCCGAGCGTCGTCACTGCTGTGGTTTTGGCTTCCGCAACTATTTGGTACAAGCCAATCGTGGATACTCGGTAGCCAACTCCCGCAAGAAATTTGAGAGTATGGCTCCATATAAGCCCGATTTCATTGTCTGCAACTGTCCCGGCTGTACAATGTTCCTCGACAAGTGGCAATACACACTTGCCGAAATGGAGGGCTCAACCTATGGACAAGACAACCGAGGAATACCCGTATTGTCGTACGAGGAGATGGCGGGCCTGGTTTTGGGTTATGACCCTTGGGAGTTGGGTATGCAAATGCATCAAGTCGATGTAGAGCCTTTATTAGACAAGATGGGCGTTGATTATGAGCCATCGAGCAAATATTTGGGCAAGAAAGGCAAGTTTATCGGAGCTCCCAAATCAGCCATTGTAAACAGTTCTCCCGCCGAGAAATATTACAGAATCAAACGATGAAAGTAACTGTTATAGGAGGCGGTGTTGCCGGCATACAGACGGCCATCGCTTTGAAAGAGTTAGGCTTAACGCCTATTATTATCGAAAAGAATGACCACCTCGGAGGTAAACTATGTGGGTGGCACAAACTATTTCCAACGATGACTCCTGCCGAGCAGGTACTCACACCCTTATTAGAGAGAGTTAAGGCGTTGGGTATCGAAGTTATGCTCTCGACCGAGGTTACCAGCATCGATAGCGACGGTGTACAAACATCACAAGGTCGCATCGAGAGTGCGGCAACGGTTATCTGCTCGGGCTTCGACCTATTTGATGCAACACTCAAAGAGGAGTATGGATATGGCATATATGACAATGTCATTACCTCGGCCGATTTGGAGCGAATGATGAACAATGGCAAGGTAGCTTTGGCCGACGGGACACAACCTCATCGCATCGCTTTTTTGCACTGTGTAGGCTCGCGTGACGAGAAGGTACAACAACGCCACTGCTCAAAGGTATGTTGCGTTACGGGCGTTAAACAGGCTATCGAAATGCGTCGTTGGTTTCCCAAAAGCGAGATTTATAACTTCTATATGGATATCCGTATGTTCGGTGCCGGATATGAAGAGATGTATCGCTCGGCACAACAAGAACACGGCATACAATTCATACGTGGTCGAATTTCGGAAGCAGCTCCTGTTCTGAACGGGAAGGTGCAGATTAAAGCCGAAGACACACTGATTGGTCGCCCGTTGAAAATGACGGTTGATTTGTTGGTACTGCTTATCGGAATGACCGCAGGCCAAAGCAACAAGTGCTGGACACGATGCGCAGGCATAACACAAAGTGATAGCATGTTCCTCAAACCGAAGAATATGTTCGCAGGTAACGTATGCTCCGATGCACCAAACATATTCTACGCAGGAACAGTAACTGCACCCAAGACAATCGGAGAATCACTGAACGAAGCTAATGCTGCTGCAATGCGCGTGGCACAATATCTTGGACGCTTATGATAGACTTTGGATTTGGAGTCAACGTGGCTCGCGCCGTAAATATGGACCGAAATAATCTGGATACGGCACACGACATATTCAACAGCCTGCCCGATTTACAAGCCTGCATTGCTTGCGGAAGTTGTACTGCAACTTGCACAGCAGGTAACCTCACATCGTTCAATTTCCGCAAGGTACACACATTGGTAAGACGTGGTGAGTACAAAGAGGCTTATTCCGAGATGAGCAAATGTATGTTGTGTGGCAAATGCCGATTGGTGTGTCCGCGCGGCATCAATACTCGCGGCGTAGTTCTGACTATCAAAAAGAAATTGGGAGATTACTAATATGCATTTCGACTTACATACAAACCCCTTCGCCATACCTTTTACCATAGGTTGTATTGTGATGTTCGCAGTACTCGCTTACAAGTATGTGCGTTGGATTTATCGTCTCCCGAAGAGCGACAAAAGGCTGATTCGCAAAAATCTCTTTTCGAGTAAAAGTTGGCGCGCTGTGTGCGAAGCCATTTCGGAATCACTCCTACACCGACGCATATTCCGCACAAATCCCATATTAGGATATATGCACATGAGCTTGGCTTTTGGCTGGTTTTTATTGATTGTTGTCGGTTTTATCGAAACTGTCGCCTATATGGGCTGGACACCCATACCATTACGGGGTCACGTCTTTTTCAAGTTCTACTCTCGCGAGTTGGAGCATAGCGCATTGTGGCAAAGCGTATTCACAAACATTATGGATGCGCTATTGCTATTTGTGCTGTCGGGCGTAGCATTGGCCTGGCTTAAACGCTTGTACTCCCGAATGATGGGCATGCGCCGAACAACTCGACACGTTTGGGGCGACCGCGTTGCATTATCGGCATTGTGGTTTATCTTCCCGTTGCGACTTATAGCCGAAAGTACAACAAGTGCAATTTGGCACAATGGAGGATTTCTGACAGGTTCATTGGGCGAGTTTATTGACAAAACGCTCTCTTTTGAGGCTATTTGGCATTTAGAGAGTGTATCTTGGTTTATTTATGCATTGGCCTTGGGTGTTTTTTTCTGTGCTATGCCGTTTTCTCGCTACATGCATATTTTTACCGAAGTTCCACTTATTTTTTTGCGTAAGTATGGAATTAAGAGCGATGTACAACCGAAATCATTTGACCATTTTCAGATTGAAGCATGCTCTCGATGCGGAATTTGCATAGACCCATGTCAATTACAACGCGACGCAGGTATTGATAATGTCCAAGCAGTTTATTATCTTCGCGACAGACGCTACAATATGCTGACAGCCGAGGTTGCCGACAACTGCCTTATGTGTGGTCGTTGTGCCGAGCGCTGCCCTGTGGGTGTGGACATATTGCAGTTGCGTCAAAACTCGCGTTATACGCTGCATAACTCACCATCTTTCCGCCGTTACAACTATCTGCAAGGAGTTGATACATCGACCGGAAGCGGACGTGTGGGTTATTTTGCCGGTTGTATGACACTGCTATCTCCTCGCATTATGAATGCGATGGAGCGCATATTCAAAGCCGCCAACGAAGAGGTATGGTGGGCCGATAAAAATGGAGGTGTTTGTTGTGGTCGCCCGATAAAACTCACAGGAGAGGTGGACGCCGCACAAGAGATGGTTAAACACAATACCGAGCTGTTTACCAAGCACCAAATTACAACATTGGTAACCTCGTGTCCCATCTGCTTAAAGGTCTTCAAGGAGGATTATAATCTTCCCGGAATCGAAATACTACACCATTCGGAGTATATCGACAGACTGATACAAAACGGACGATTGAAGGTCGCGCAAAATAGCGGTAAATACACCTATCATGACCCCTGTGAATTGGGACGTGGTTGCGGTATATACGACGAGCCTCGACGCATTATCGAAAGTATTGGAGTTCTGCTCGAACCCACCGAAACACGCCAACAAGCCTTGTGTTGCGGTAGTAGCATTGCCAATACTGCGATTAACGACGAAAAACAACTTAAAATAGCGACATCTCTGGGTCAGACATTGGAGGCAACGGGAGCGGATTCTATTGTTACGGCTTGTCCATTGTGTAAAAAAGCCGTCAAACGAGGTAGCCGACTTGCGGTGCTCGATTTAGCAGAGATTGTGGCTGACAACTTAAAATAATTGCCCAACACAATGAAACTTACCAAACAAAACACGATTCCGCAATGCTTTGCCATCGGCATTCTATTTCAGACACTGCTTATTATACTGACCGCTATTGGCATAGCCTTACTCAACCCTAATATTCCATCTCCTAAATGGGTTGCCATCGCCAATCTTGGCGCAATGACATTGACCGCTATATGTGTATTTGCAGGACTGCGCATTGCAAAGGCAAAAACATATATGCTCCCAACACGCTTTGTAATATTGCTGATTATAGCCTTTGCGTTATTGGTGACTGCCATCGGTGTTATGTGGCACTACCACAAACCTGATGTTGCAATGGTTGCCATCACACTACTACTGACTCTGATACAACCTCTTTACGAGGGAGTCCTATACCGAGGTACAATGTGGCACAAGGTTAAAAAAGTATTCCACTACAAGTGGAGAACGTGGCTGATTCACCTTGCTGTGGCGACTGTATGCCAAACACTATACACCTACGGCATATATCAGTTCCTGCTATCCTGCGGAAGCGAGTTGGTTGATCCAATGAATATAATTTTGACACTACTTCTCTATGGCACTATAAGCAATGCGATTTTGGGCGGCATACGATGCATGGTGCATAATTTTATGGTTCCTGCAATCGTTCATAGTTGGATTAACTTTGCAGTACTTTATTTTGTAATTCTATGATGGAGTTCATATTGGCTTTGTGGAATATCGTCTGCGAGATGTCGCCATATCTGCTCTTGGGCTTTCTAATTGCCGGCATTTTACACGCATTTATTCCACAACAGGTTTATCACCGCTACCTCGCAGGACAAAATATGCGCTCGGTTACATTGGCAGCTCTGTTTGGGGTACCATTGCCTCTATGCTCATGTGGAGTTATCCCGACAGCGATGTCGATGCGACGCGAAGGAGCATCAAAGGCCGCAACCGTATCTTTTCTGATTGCAACACCACAAACAGGTGTTGATTCGATTGTAGCCACAGCCTCACTACTTGGTACTCCTTTCGCACTACTTCGTCCCATAGCAGCCTTCATTACAGCACTTGTGGGAGGTGGCCTAACAATAGCGTTTGACAACGACAAGGAGAATACAAACCCTGCAAATAGTCACACATCAGCTACGATGTCAAATGGTTTTCTTGGCCGTTGCATCGAGGCTCTGCGGTATGGCTTCGTCGATATGATTCAGAATATCGGCAAATGGTTAGTTATCGGACTGCTTATAGCCGGCGCAATTACGGTATTGATACCCGATGGCTTTCTCACATCTCTGAACGAATACCCATTGCTCAATATGTTGTTGGTATTGGCAATAGCAGCACCTATGTACCTCTGCGCCACAGGTTCGGTGCCTATTGCCGCTGCATTGATGCTCAAAGGTCTATCCCCGGGTGCAGCATTGGTCTTGCTTATGGCGGGCCCTGCAACAAATATGGCTGCAATGATGGTAATCAACAAAGTATTGGGTAAACGCACCCTTGCAGTATATTTGTTGTCAATAATCCTCGGAGCCATCTCCTTCGGACTTGTAATAGACTATTTGTTACCGTCGGAGTGGTTTACTGTAACCCAAGGACTACACCTCGGTTGTCACGCCCACGAAGCAATGCCGTGGTGGAAGGTCGCATCAAGCATTGTGTTTTGTCTGATGTTGATAACCGCATTTGTTCTGCGCAAAAAACATATCGAACAACCAAAAACAGAGAGTATGGAAAAAGCTTATAAAATTAAAGGTATGATGTGCAACCATTGTGCTGGGAATGTACAAAAAGCACTTGGCGCAATCAATGGAGTCGAAAGTGTCCGTATCGAATTGGCCGAGGGAAAGGCCTATGTCACAGGTAGTGCCGAGCCTGCCGAAATCATCAAGGCCATCGAGGAGGCCGGCTACGAATATGTAGCAGAATAGAACTATTCACGCAACACAGAGGACGGACCCGTCTTGCACCAGAAGCAAGACGGGTCATCTTTTTTTGCACTATATCACAAGCCCTTCCCAAAAGTATTGTCTTTTGCAAAAAACTTTATAACTTTATAGTGTTGCGTAAGCAACATACAGAGCGTACGAGAGGAGATAACAACGATGCAGCCTTTATTTATTTTGGTCGGTACTCCTCAAACGAGCCGTCAGCAAAGAAAAATACGATACGCTCGATATTACGGCCGCCAATAATGTTCATTTTTTCCACAACGGCAGTTTCAGTTACCGAGCTTGCCACACTCTCCAAAACAGGAACAGATTTAGGAGCGTCAAAAAGATTAGGCTGCTCTTCCTGTCCGATAGGGGAGGAAACTGACGGCGTCTCTTGCAGCGAAGAAGCCACTTCAACCTTTCGACGAATCTCATCACGATGCATAGGACCTTTTCCCAAAAGAAGCCAATCAGGATTTAGGTTAGGAAATTTATTCAGCAATTTTGTGACAAAATCATAACTCGGTTTATTTCGTCCGCTCAATATATGTGATATTCCGGACGACTGTATTTCGAGCTCATTTGCTAATTGTGTCGAGTTTATAGCCTCGGCGCTCATAAATCTACGCAACCTCTCTTTCATAATATAGTCCCATTTTTCACAAATGTAATACTTTATTTTTGTAAATCAAAATTGATGGCTAAAAATCGACAAAAGTTTACATTTCGCAATCATTACATCTGTAACAGCCCGACACGCACAACCAACGCCCATACACACCAAACCTATAATATAATTCATATAAACACCGCAAACAACTAATAAACACCAATTTACTAAACAAAACCAAACAACAAACTCACAAACAACCCTAAGACACCAACACAACCACCATTTACTTAAAGTTAAACTTATATAAAAAACATAACTAACTGATTTACAAAGGTGCGGAGTCCAAATATCAATTAACTGAACTTCGGCAAAAGCGGGGAATGAGGGTTTGTGTCTGGGTAAATACGGTTGTAATGTACAAGTAAGTTTTGTCCAATACTTTATTTACATTTGTAATGCACAGGCGGGGCAACCTGTAACACCTTCACAGAAACCTACATTACATTTGTAAATTACAGCTTATTTTACAGTTGTAATCGAGATTTCATACGTAAAAAGATGGATATTCTGCCAAGAGATTATAAATTATGTTAAAAGGGGTGTGTCTAAATGACACACCCCTCTACTAATCAATGATTTAGCAAGGCCGCTTGACTACCCTACTCTACAATTTGCAATCGTGAAGTTATCTCCAAAAACTCCTCTTTGGTCAATTCAAGTTTAGCCTTTTTGAAGTCAACATCAGCCTCGGAGTTCATCGGGATAAGGTGTATGTGAGCGTGAGGAACTTCCATACCCAATACTACTACTGCTACCCTTTTGCACGCAGTAACCTCTTTGATTCGTGCTGCCACTTTCTTGGCAAAAACCATCATTCCGGCAAGCGTTTCATCACTCAAATCAAAGATATAATCCTCTTCAATTTTGGGCACAACAAGCGTATGTCCCTTTGCCAATGGGTTAATATCGAGGAATGCAAAGTAGTTGTCGTCCTCGGCAATTTTGTAACACGGAATCTCTCCGTTAATGATTCTTGTGAAAATAGAAGCCATATTTCGAAATGTTAATAATTTCAGTTTAGTGTTTTTTGCACACACTAATACTCCTCGTATTTAGGTTTTAGCAGTTCCGACTCAATAACGGCCCTCTCGATGTCAAAGTCAAACGACTTGGGCTCCGTCATTGGAGGAGTAGTTGTCTGCTTTGGCGGAGGTGCTATATTTTGAATTTTTTGTAACTTATTGTGAACGGTGGTCGTTTTTTTCGTTTTTTGAACCGGTTTATAAACTCGTTTTATTGGTTGTATCTGCGGCTTTGTTTGTTCTACTCGAGCAATCATCTCTTCCACCGCCTCTTGCCCAGCCTTTATTCGTTCTGCGGCATCGCGTTCAGCCGCCATTTTACGCATACGTTTGGCATGCGCCTCCTTATCTTTTCGGGCGCGACGTCGCACGACGACAATAAAAACAACGATAATAAGTATGGTAATGATGTTATCCATTATTCTCGGTGGTTTCGTTTTCGCGACGAGTTACACGTTCTATGCCTTTTATCTGCTTAATCTTCTCCATCACATTGTTCAAGTCCTCGACGCAGGTTACATATAGGCTGATATAACCCTCAAAGATACCGTCGTGACTCTGCATCTTCAACTCACGGATATTGATATTGAGCTGTCCTGTGATAACTTGCGACAAATCAAGCAGCATACCGATTCTATCGATGCCCTGCAACTCGATTATACTCAAATAGGACATCTCTTTATAACTCGACCAATGTATGTTTCCGACAAGGTTTTTGCCATGTTGTGCTGCAAGTTTGGTAAGTTCCGGGCAATTCGTTTTGTGAACGATAATGCGTCCTGTTTCGGGGTCCTTGTAACCTGTCACCGTATCACCAGGGATAGGCGTACAGCACTCTGCAATATCGAATTGCGACTTGGAATCATCTGCGCCCTCTTTGGCATTAAAATCATCGAATGGCAAATCTTGCTCCTCTTCGTCATCTTTACCTTTAACAAAGAAGGTCCAGAATTTCAATAGTTTCTTGGCGGAGTTTTGACGCAGAATCTCCTGAATATTATCCAGCGAAATCAGGTCTGCGCCCAATTTGCTATAAAACTCATCCTTATTACGGCTACCATAAGCGGGCAAAATCTTTCGAAAAACGCGCGCACTTGGCTTGATACCCAATTCGTTCATTCGCGTTTCAAACAGCGTCATACCTCGCTCAATATTATTTTGGCGGTATCGTTTGATAAAGTTTTTAATCGACTGCTTGGCTTTGGCCGTAATCACATGATCGAGCCACTCTTTGGTCGGATTTACGCCGTCCGATGTAAGCACATCTACTTGGTCGCCATTATGCAATTCGTCATAAATCGAAGCCATCGTATGATTTACCTTCGCACCAATAGCCTTTGCGCCCACCTTGGAGTGAATATCATAGGCAAAATCCAACACCGTAGAGCCTGTGGGCAGTTTGCGAATCTCACCTTTCGGAGTAAATACTACTATCTCGGATGTATATAGCGAACGTTGGAAGTTATCCAAAAAGTCCACAGCATTATCCGTCGGACTACTCAACGCCTCACGTATATTTTTGAGCCACACATCGAAGTTGATATCCGACGACGAGACGGCCACACTTTCGGGGGTGTATTTATGTTTCCAATGCGATGCAAGTCCGTGTTCGGCAATATCATTCATACGCTCCGAGCGGATTTGCACCTCTACCCAAGTACCCTCACCTTCCTCGGCAGGCACCATCACGGTTGTATGCAAAGCCTCGTAACCATTGGTTTTGGGATTGTTAATCCAATCGCGCAAACGGTCGGGATTGCTGGCGTATATGTCGGTTACAAGCTCATAGATATGCCAACATTGCGTCTTTTCGGGGACAATCGGTGTCGGGCGGAACACGATACGAACAGCAAATACATCATAAACCTCCTCAAACGGGATTTGTTTCTGACGCATCTTATTCCATATCGAATATGTACTTTTCACACGACCCGAAATCTCGAAGTCAATACCAACGGCACGCAACTTCTCGATAATAGGCGCATTGAAACGGTCGATAAACTCTTTTCGTTGGCCACTTGTTGTTGCAATCTTGCTCTCGATTTCGGCATATTGGTCGGGGTGCATATACCTGAAACTCAAATCCTCCAACTCGGTTTTAACAAGGTACAGGCCCAATCGATAAGCCAACGGAGCAAACAGATACAATGTTTCGCTCGATATGCGAATTCGTTTCTCGGGTGGCATCGACGACAATGTTCGCATATTGTGCAGACGGTCTGCAATCTTAATCAATATCACGCGAACATCATCAAGCAGAGTAAGCAACACCTTACGGAAACTCTCAATCTGCTCGGAAGTTTCAGCACTTGTCGCGCTCGAAATCTTGGTCAAACCATCGACCATCGATGCGATTTTGGGCGAGAACATTGTCGAGATATCGGTAAGCGTATAGTCGGTATCTTCGACCACATCGTGCAGAAGCGATGCAACAACCGACTTTACGCCCAAACCAATCTCATCAACACAGATGCGGGCAACGGCCAATGGGTGCATAATATAGGGCTCACCCGAGCGTCTTTTCACGCCCTTGTGTGCCAATTTTGCCAGCTCGAATGCTCGGGTAATCAGTTCCTCATCGCCCTCTCGCTTGCAGATTCTTTTACATCGCGCCAATAACTCTTCGAACTCTCGGGTAATCATGAGTTCGTCTTCGGCGCTATATCCCATTGCAGCCATTACTCAAACTGTGTGTTTATTCTTTATTTTTCGCCTCTTTCATTGCAACTCGCACCTTCTCTTCAATCTCGGCGCAGAGTTCTGCATCTTTGGTCAGAAGGTCTTTGACAGCATCACGACCTTGTGCCAACTTGCGGTCGCCATACGAGAACCACGAGCCACTCTTCTTGATAACGCCCATATCGACACCCAAGTCGAGAATCTCGCCAATCTTCGAGATACCCTCGCCAAACATAATATCAAACTCGGCACGACGGAAAGGAGGCGCAACTTTATTCTTCACAACCTTCACTTTAACGCGCGAGCCAAGTTGTTCATCGCCATCTTTAATGCTCGATGCCTTACGAATATCGATACGCACGCTTGAATAGAACTTCAAAGCGTTACCACCTGTTGTTGTCTCGGGGTTACCATAGATAATACCGATTTTATCACGCAATTGGTTGATAAAGATGCAGACGGTTTTGGTTTTCGAAATGCTTGCTGTCAGTTTACGCAACGCCTGCGACATCAGACGCGCTTGCAAACCCATCTTCGACTCACCCATATCACCCTCAATCTCGGCTTTGGGTGTAAGAGCCGCAACCGAGTCAATTACGATAATATCGATTGCACTCGAACGGATAAGGCTATCGGCGATTTCCAACGCCTGCTCACCATTATCGGGTTGCGACACCAACAAATTGTCG
Source organism: Rikenellaceae bacterium (assembly GCA_015060105.1). Lineage (GTDB taxonomy): Bacteria > Bacteroidota > Bacteroidia > Bacteroidales > Rikenellaceae > UBA940. The sequence goes on from SUZD01000002.1 coordinate 71,538, forward strand.
ATATCTACGCCCAACTTTTGTGCATAGAAACTATCGAATGCGTGCTCGGCATCGATAAATGCAGCGATACCGCCCGCTTTTTGAGCCTCAGCGATAGCGTGAATTGCGAGTGTTGTTTTACCACTCGACTCCGGACCATAAATCTCGATAATACGACCTTTGGGATAGCCACCCACACCGAGTGCCATATCCAAAGTGATTGAGCCCGAGGGGATAACTGCGACGTCCTCAATCGAGTCGCTATTCATTCGCATAATGGAGCCTTTACCGAAATCTTTTTCGATTTTGTCCATCACTGCGCTTAATACTTTCAGTTTGTCTGGATTAACTTGTGCCATAAATCTATTTTTTGTTGTTCTATTTTTCGGTTAGCAAATCGGCAATCTGTTGCCAATGGTTTTTGGTATCCACTTTGGTTATAACCTGCTCTATCACACCCTCGGCGTCAATAATAAAAGTTGTACGCAGTATGCCCATATAGGTACGGCCATACATCTTCTTCTCGGCCCACACTCCGTAAGCCTCGGCAACGGCGTGGTCACTATCGCTCAATAAAGTAAATCCCAAAGAGTGCTTACAATCAAATCCGTTGTGCGATTTCACCGAATCGGGACTTACGCCAATAATCTTCAATCCCATTTGAGCCAAAGCCTGACGACCATCACGCAAGCTTTGTGCTTCGAGCGTACAGCCCGAGGTGTTATCCTTCGGATAGAAATACAATACCAGGCGCTGACCTTTCAGCGCATCAAGCGATACGATATTACCATTTTGGTCCGGAGCCTCAAACTTCGGGGCTACATCACCGGATTTAAGTGTTACCATAGTTTCAAATCAGAATAAAGGTTTGTAAAGATACAAATTTTGCCTCGAAAAAACATCGTCTTCGGTCATTTTTTTACCATTCGACGAGTTATTTAACGACAAAACGAGGACACATCAAAGCGTGTGCCCTCGTTTATTCTGATTTTCGTAGAGTTTTAAGCTAAAACCTTACGTTCTATATCCTCCATCTGCATTCGGAATACCTTGTCGGTATCGAGCAGGTTTGAAATCTGCTTACAAGAGTGAAGCACCGTTGCGTGATTCTTACCACCGATAGCAGTTCCAATGGTTGTAAGCGGAGCCTTGGTATGCTTTTTACTCAAATACATTGCTATTTGACGAGCAAGTGCAATCTTACGGGTACGGCGAGTCGATTCAAAATCTTCGGTCGAGATACCGCAACTCTCACACACAACCTCTTTGATGTGATCGATGGTTATCTCCTTTTGAGTGAATTGCACATACACCTTCAAAATCTCCTTCGCCAAAGCGGGTGTAATCTTTTTACCAAGGAACTGTGCATTCGCCACCAACGATGCCAAAGCGCCCTCAATCTCTCGTACATTAGCCGTAATATTCTCGGCCAAGAATACAATCACATCTTCGGGAATTTGAATACCCATCTTCTCGATTTTCTGATGGATAATCTTCACTTTGGTCTCGAAATCGGGCACTCCAAGCTCTCCCGAGAGGCCCCATTTGAAACGGGTAAGCAATCGCTCCTCAATATCTTTCAACTCTACGGGCGGTTTATCCGAGGTCATAATCAACTGCTTGTTGGCAAGTTGAAGGTGATTGAATATGTTGAAGAACGCATTTTGTGTCGAAGGTTTACCCGACAACTCCTGAATATCATCTACAATCAGGACATCTATCATCTGGTAGAAGTGAATAAAGTCATTCACCTCTTTATTCAGCACTGCACGCGTATATTGGGCCTGAAATTTGTTCATCGACACATACAGCACTTGCAGATGCGGGAAACGTTGCTTAACTTCGAGTCCAAGAGCCTGCGCCAAGTGAGTTTTACCAAGTCCCGAGGCACCATAAATATACAATGGGTTAAACGGAGTCTTACCGGGATTGATAGCCGCAGCCAAACCCGACGAGCGCACCAAACGGTTGCAAGGACCCTCCACAAACGAGTTGATTGTGTAGTTAGGATTAAGTTGCGGATCAATCGGAATTCGTTTTATACCCGGAATTGCCAAAGGATTTACTATATTTGCAGTATTGGTTTGTTCTGCAAACTTGGTAATAGTGGTTATATCGCTCTCCTCATGCATAATCGGAGCCTGCTCCTTTTTGGGGAAAGCATAGCGCACCTTGGTCTTATTGCCAAAGAGCTGTTGGATTACAGGTTTGAGGAACGGAATATAGTTCTTCTCAATTTGATAGACGTAACTTTCGTTGGGAACTCGCAGACGAAGTGTAGTGCCGTCAAAATCCAAAGGCTCAATAGGCTGAAACCACTTAACAAATTCAGCCTCAGAGGTTTGCTCCTTGATTTTGGTCAAGCAACTTTGCCACGTTTCACTATATGTCGTCTGATTGTTCAGCATTAAAAGTTTCGGTTATTGGGTATTTTTCTTTTCGTGGAGCAAAGTTGCGGCAAAAAATGTTAAAAAAAAACAGCCAATATTGTTGTTTAATTAAAACCTTTTGCTATAAGAAAAGCATCACAAAAAAATAGTGTTTATTTAAAGTGCTGATAATAAGTTTTTAGAAAAAAAATGTTAACTTTGCATATAGAATTTTTCGCTAAATAAGAGTATTCATTATAAATAAAACTTATACAATATGGAAAACAATTTGGATGCTGCCGTAAGAGCCAAAGCACAACAATGGTTAGACGGAGATTACGACCAAGAGACCAAAGAGCAAGTACGCCAAATGCTCGAAAACGACCCCAAAGAGCTGGTCGAGAGTTTTTATAAAGACCTCGAATTTGGCACAGGTGGCCTTCGTGGTATTATGGGCGCCGGCTCTAACCGTATGAATATCTACACAGTAGGTTCTGCAACACAAGGTTTAGCCAACTACCTTATTGAGGCCTTCCCGGGCGAGCAAATCAAAGTTGCTATCTCGTATGACTGCCGCAACAACAGCAAAAAGTTTGCAGCACACGTTGCCGACATATTTGCTTCAAACGGCTTCAAAGTATATCTGTTCGATGACCTCCGCCCCACCCCCGAGTTGAGTTTTGCAATTCGCGAACTCGGTTGCCACAGTGGAGTTATGGTTACTGCTTCGCACAACCCCAAAGAGTACAATGGTTACAAAGCCTATTGGAGCGACGGTAGTCAGGTTACAGCACCTCACGATGCCAACATCATTCGCGAGGTTGGCAAGATTACCTCTAACTCGCAAGTTAAGACCGGTTCGGGTGCCGAGAATATCATCATGTTGGGTCAAGATTTCGACGAGATATATTTAAATAAGGTAAAATCTTTATCGATTGCCCCCGACGCTGTCGAGAAATGTAACGATATGGGTATCGTTTACACACCTCTGCACGGTGCAGGTGTACGCCTTGTTCCCGAGAGCTTGAAACGCTACGGCTTTACCAATGTTTCGGTTGTTGCCGAGCAAGCGGTGGTTGATGGCAACTTCCCGACCGTAATGTCGCCCAACCCCGAGGAGCCTTCGGCAATGAAGATGGCTTTGGACTTGGCTCGTCAAAATGGTGCCGAGTTGGTTTTGGCAACCGACCCCGATGCAGACCGTATCGCTATCGCAGTCCGTGACGAGAAGGGCGAACTTGTACTGCTCAATGGCAACCAAACCTGCGCTTTGCTTACAAGCTATATGCTTACAGGCTGGGCCGAAAAAGGTAAATTGACCGGCAAAGAGTTTGTCGTTAAGACTATCGTTACCTCGGAGATGATTCCTGCTGTTGCTGCAAGTTATGGCGTTAAATGCTATGATTGCCTCACTGGCTTCAAATATATCGCCAAGATTATCCGCGAAAAAGAGGGCGTAGAGCAATACATCGGTGGCGGCGAGGAGAGCTTCGGTTTCCTTGCAGGCGACTTTGTTCGTGACAAAGATGGTATCAGTGCTTGTTCTTTGGCTGCCGAGGCTGCTGCTTGGGCAAAGAGCAAAGGTTTATCACTCTACTCGTGGCTCAAAGAGATGTATGTTAAGTTCGGTTTCTACAAAGAGGGACTTGTCAATGTTGTTCGTAAAGGCAAAGAGGGACAAGAGGAGATTGCCCGTATGATGACCGAATATCGCGCCAATCCTCCCAAGAGCATTTTGGGCAGCCCCGTAGTGCTTATCAACGATTTCCAATCGTTGGAGCAAACCGACCTGCGCACTGGCAAGACCTCCCCCATCGTTCAAGACCGTTCGAATGTACTCCAATTCTTCACCGAGGAGGGAACAAAGGTTTCGGTGCGTCCTTCGGGTACCGAGCCCAAAATCAAGTTCTACTTTGGTGTTAAAGCACCGCTTTGCTGCCCCGACCACTTCCACGAGGTAGAGGCACAACTCGATGCCAAGATTGAGAACATCAAAAAAGAGTTGGGTCTTTTGTAGTCCAATCTCCATTTAAGAATAAGGTGCGCACTCCTTACGAGTAGCGCACCTTAATTATATATATAATAAATAAAGTCCGCCGTAGCGGACTTTATTCTTTTGGTATGTCTGACAAAATTACTTCATCTCAACAAGAGCGTGACCTGTCATCTCGGCGGGTTGCTCCAATCCCATAAGTTTGAGAACAGTGGGAGCAACATCTGCCAAAACTCCATTTTCGACACTCTTAACGCGGTCCGAAACCACAATAATAGGCACAGGATTGAGCGAGTGAGCAGTATTGGGCGAGCCATCTGCATTGATTGCATTATCGGCGTTACCGTGGTCTGCAATGATGATTACCTCGTAACCATTCTTTTTAGCAGTCTCAACAACAGCCTCAACGCACTCATTCACAGCGGTAACAGCCTTAACAATGGCCTCATAAACGCCGGTATGACCAACCATATCGCCATTTGCAAAGTTCAGCGCAATAAAGTCATACTTTTGAGTATCGAGAGCCTCAACGAGTTTATCTTTAACCTCGTATGCGCTCATCTCGGGTTTGAGGTCATAGGTTGCAACCTTGGGCGAAGGCACCAAGATACGATCCTCGCCCTCGAACATTGCCTCACGACCACCATTCAAGAAGAAGGTTACGTGAGCATATTTCTCGGTTTCGGCAATACGGAGTTGTTTCAAACCACTTGCCGAAACATACTCTCCGATAGTATTTTGCACATTCTCTTTGTCGAACAAAATATGCAACCCCTTGAAGTTCGCATCATAGGGAGTCATACAGCAGTAATACAACGGCAGTGTGTGCATACCCTCGGCAGGCATATCCTCTTGGGTAAGCACTTGGGTAATCTCTTTGGCGCGGTCGTTACGGTAGTTGAAGAAGATAACCATATCGCCCTCTTTTATAGTGCCGATAGGTTGTCCATTCTCAACCGCTACAATAGGATTAACGAACTCATCGGTAACACCCTCATCATACGACTCCTGCATAGCAGCAACCATATCGGTCGAGTGTTTACCTACGCCATCGATAAGTTGGTCATAAGCGATTTTAACACGCTCCCAACGTTTATCACGGTCCATTGCATAGTAACGGCCAATGATAGATGCAATCTTACCTGTGCTTTTTGCCATATGAGCCTCCAACGACTCAATAAAACCTTTACCACTCTTGGGGTCTGTATCACGACCGTCCATAAAGCAGTGCACAAAGGTATTCTCGATACCATACTCTTTGGCAATGTCGAGCAGTTTATAAAGGTGATCAATCGAAGAGTGCACACCACCGTCCGAAACCAGACCCATAAAGTGTACATTCTTGCCATTTGCCTTTGCGTACTCAAATGCAGCTTTCACCTCGGGATTTTGCATAATCGAGTTGTCGCGGCAAGCACGATTGATTTTCACCAAGTCTTGATAAACGATACGGCCGGCACCAATATTCAAGTGACCTACCTCCGAGTTACCCATCTGACCCTCGGGAAGTCCCACATTCTCGCCATCAGTCAGCAAGTTTGCTGTGGGGTATTTCTCGCGCAACGAGTAGATATACTCGGGATGAACGGTATAGATGACATCACCTTTGGTTTTGTTGCCATCGCCCCAACCGTCCAAAATCATCAATAATACTTTTTGCATAGTTATCTGTTTTAATGTTCTATTTCAACTTTTCGTTAATAATCTCGACCGCTTTGGCAATCGCGCTTTCAAGACCGGCTGCATTTTTACCACCGGCAGTTGCAAAGAAGGCTTGTCCGCCACCGCCACCCTGAATCTCTTTGGCAGCTGTACGAACAACCTCACCTGCATTCAAACCACGAGCAACAATCTCGTCGCCCAACATAATCGACAACGAAGGCTTGCCACCCACCTCGGTTCCTGCAACAAACACAAGATTGGGAATACGACTCTTCAAATTGAAGGCCAAATCTTTGATATAATCAGCGGGCATATCCATTTTCTTGGCAATGGTAATAACTCCGTCACAATCATAGTCTGCAACATTCTCGGCAATGCGTTTTGCCATCGAGTCAATCTGTTCCTTACGCATAGCCTCAATTTGAGCCGCCAGAGAAGTATTTTGCTCGATAAGTTTACCGATAGCCTGAACAAGGTTGGGGTTGCCAATGCGTTGTTGCATCTCGCGCACAGTATCCTCAACAGCATAAAGTGCATTTTCAGCCTTAACGCCTGTCACAGCCTCGATACGTCTTACACCAGCCGAGATAGCACTCTCCGAGATAATCTTAAAGAAACCGATATTACCCGTAGCCGAAGTGTGAGTACCACCACACAGCTCAACCGAGCTACCAAACTTAACCATACGCACTACGCTGCCATACTTCTCGCCAAACAGCATAATAGCACCTGCGGCTTGCGCCTCCTCGATTGTACAAGCACGATTCTCCTCCAACGGATAGTTAGCGCGAATATAGCCATTTACAGTACGCTCTACCTCACGAAGCTCCTCGGGAGTAACCTTTTGGAAATGCGAGAAGTCAAAACGCAAATATTCTGGCGTTACCAACGAACCTTTTTGCTCAACATGAGTACCGAGCACCTTACGCAATGCTTGGTCAAGCAAGTGGGTTGCTGTATGGTTGTTTGCCGACGATTGGCGACGCTCTGCATCAACAACCGCATGGAACTCAGCCTCAACATTCTCGGGCAACGAAGCCGCAATCAGAATGATTTGACCATTCTCCTTCTCGGTGCTGATAATCTCGATGCGCTCATTAGCATTTTCGAGATAACCGGTATCGCCAATCTGACCTCCCGAGTTACCATAGAACGGAGTGTGATCCAATACAATTTGATAAGTAGTCTTACCCTTGCTTGTCACACGACGATAACGAGCAATACGAACATCATCTACCAAAGTATCATATCCAGTAAAGACACTCTCTTTGATAGGAATCAACTCAACCCAATCCTCGGCATCAATGGCGGCAGCATTGCGCGAGCGAGCCTTTTGTGCCTCCAACTCTTTGCCAAACTCTTCAAGATCAACACCGATACCCTGTTCGGTGGTGATAAGTTCGGTAAGGTCGATCGGGAAACCGTAAGTATCATACAAAACGAATGCATCTTTACCACTGATGGTAGTTTTACCCTCGCTTTTTGTCTTCTTTATTACATTATCCAGCAGGTTGATACCCGTTGCCAAAGTACGCAAGAACGAGCTCTCCTCCTCGGCAATAACTTTGGTTACGAGCTCTTTTTGCGCCACCAATTCGGGGAATTGCTCGCCCATTTGCTCTGCCAAGCCATCAACCAAGCGGCAGATGAACGGCTCATTAAAACCAAGATAAGTATAGCCATAACGGACTGCACGACGCAAGATACGACGAATCACATAACCCGCTTTGATATTGCTGGGCAACTGTCCGTCGGCAATCGAGAATGCAATGGCGCGAAGGTGGTCGGCAATTACACGCATAGCAACATCGGCTTTGGCATCAACGCCATACTCCTTACCCGACATTTGCGAGATGCGTTTAATCGTCGGTTGGAAAACATCAGTATCGTAGTTACTTTGCTTGCCTTGAAGCACCATACACAAACGCTCAAAGCCCATACCTGTATCAACGTGTTTTGCAGGCAGCGGTTCGAGTGAGCCGTTTGCCTTACGGTTGAACTGCATAAACACAAGGTTCCAAATCTCGATTACGAGATGGTGACCTGCATTTACAAGTTCACGACCATCGAGAGCTGCACGCTCCTCGTCGCTACGCAAGTCGAAGTGAATCTCGCTACAAGGGCCACAAGGACCGGTCTCGCCCATCTCCCAGAAGTTGTCGTGTTTGTTACCGTCGATAATATGGTCGGCGGGCAGATATTGAAGCCACATATTGTATGCCTCATCATCACGCTCGACACCGTCCTCGGCACTACCCTCGAAAATGGTTGCATAAATACGCTCTTTGGGCAACTTATAAACCTCTGTCAAAAGTTCCCACGCCCACGAAATAGCCTCTTTTTTGAAGTAGTCGCCAAACGACCAGTTACCGAGCATCTCGAACATGGTGTGGTGATAGGTATCGTGTCCTACCTCCTCCAAGTCGTTGTGCTTACCCGATACACGCAAACACTTTTGAGTATCTGCCACACGGGGGCTTTGAACAGGAGCGTTGCCAAGGAAAATATCCTTAAATTGGTTCATTCCCGCATTGGTAAACATCAAGGTCGGGTCGCCTTTAACTACCATCGGAGCCGACGGTACGATTTGGTGTTGTTTGGAGCGGAAAAACTCCAAAAATGTCTTTCTGATTTGGTTAGAATCCATTGTATAATAATATTTATTTACATTCAAGCGTTTTATCCGCAAATTAACGGACTTGCAAAGTTACATATTTTACTCTAAATTTGCAGTTCAGAAGAGCAATTTTTTAGCACGTGACACAAAAAGAGCGCAGTTTTTGGAAAGTTTTGGGACTTACACGCAGTGAGGCGTCGTCATTTGGGCTTCGTCTATGGCGTGTTTGTCGCACTTTACTAGTTGGATTTGTGCTTGTCGCCGGCTGCAATATTCTGTTTTCGATGTTCTTCTATACACCCAAGATGTTCCGTATCGAGCGAGCAAATCAGGAGCTTTTGGTAAAGTATCGTATTTTGCGCAGCAAGATTACCGATATGTCGGCAACGCTCGACGAGATTAAACATCGTGACAATATGGTATATCGCCCGCTATTTGGCGTGGACACGCTTGCCATTGAGGGTATATACACCCCCTACCCCCACTCCAAATACGCATTCTTGGACGGCGACACCTACTCAAAACTAATATCGGCAACTTGGCACGATTTGGACGCCGTAACACGACGAATTTATCTGCAAAGTCGTTCGCTTGACGAGCTGCAATCACTATCCAAAGACAAGGAGAAGATGGCTACTGCCATTCCCGCTATTATGCCCATCAACCAAAAGGCTCTGCACGGAGGGCACATCGGCGCATTCGGCTGGCGTAACCACCCGATTTATCATCGCTATATTTTCCACAAAGGAATTGACTTGGGAAGCGACCGAGGCACTTTGGTTTACTCTTCGGGCGATGGTGTAGTGAGTTTTGTAAATGCGCGAGGCACCGGCCGTCGTGGCTACGGAAAGCATATCATCATCGACCACGGCTTCGGATACAAAACCAAATATGCTCACCTCAATACAGTGAGCGTCACCGAAGGACAAAATGTTAAACGCGGCGAAATCATCGGAACCGTAGGTAATACGGGAGGCTCAACAGGCCCGCACCTTCACTACGAGGTACTCTATATGGGCTCGCCCGTAAATCCCCTCAACTACTTCCGACGCGACATGAATAGTGAGGACTTTGAGCGCATTGTGGAGTCTGCCAACACCACAACATTCGAGACAGAACACGGTACAAACGATAACTAACGATGACAAACAACAAAAACACAAAGCGAAACAACAGCACTCGAAGCCAATCGTTCGGTTGGATTATTCGTGGTGTAATTTTGTTGGGTATCATCGTAGGCAATTACATCTTGTTCTCGTGGTTGTTCGACACCCCCGTCGAACGTCAAATGAAGCAGTCTACGGCATTATTGGAGGAGCAATATCGTATTCTTTCGGAGCGATACGACTCGTTGGTTGCCGTTCTTGATAATGTTGCCGAGCGTGACCGCAATGTATCGAGAGTACTATTTGAGGCCGACCCCTACGACTTGAAAGAGGTTGATGGTGTGGCATCGTGGCAATCTCGCGAGAAACTTATGTCGAAAACCAATCGCGAACTATCCCGAGAGTTCTACGACAAAATGCAAAATATCGAGTACGACATCTCGTACCTCAACTACTCATACAACACCCTGCGTTCCAAAATCGACAACAACAAAGATGCGGTACGCAATATCCCCGCAATCCAGCCTATCATCAACACCGATTTGACACTGCTCACATCGTCTTTTGGTTTGCGAATACACCCATTTTATCGTACTCTCACACCCCACAAGGGCGTTGATTATACCGTTCCCGAAGGTACTCGCGTTTTTGCTACGGCAGATGGCGTTGTCAAGAAGATTACCACACGCAATACGGGCTCCGGTTTGACACTTGTATTGGAACACGAAGGCGGATACGAAACAACTTATTCGCACCTGCGCAAAGTAACCGTGCGTCGTGGAAACAAAGTGCGTCGTGGCGACATCATCGCCCTAACCGGCAACTCTGGTTTGTCGCTCGCACCTCACCTCCACTACGAAATCAAGTACAACGGTCTGCGCGTTGATCCTATTCACTACTTCTTTATGGAATTATCTCCGGTGGAGTATCAACGCATAATGCGAATCGCCCAATCAGGAATGCAATCTTTCGACTAACACCCCCATTTTTCGAGGGTACTTCCCAAAATTTCACGCATTTTACAGAATAACACCCCGAAAATTTGGAGGTTTCGGGCGAAAAATGTAGTTTTGCGAAAGAAAAAAATCACATTTTAACCCAAATATGGAATTACTTCGTTTCAAAGCCATCGAAAAGATGTTGCATCACGAGCCCGTAAATGTGGCTCTTCCCGAAAGTAAAGTCTCGGACTATTTTGGCATCGACGTTTTCAGCATTGACAAGATGCGTGACTATGTATCGAGCGACGCCTACGAGAGTGTCGTTAGCGCAATTACCGAAGGCCGACGCATCGAGCGCAAAGTTGCTGACCAAGTCGCTAATGGTATGAAACGCTGGGCTATGGAGCGAGGTGTAACACACTACACCCACTGGTTCCAACCCCTCAACGAATCGACTGCCGAGAAGCACGACACCTTTGCCGAGCCCGTATGGGGCGAGACACGCGCACTCGAAAAGTTCAGTGGTGCCGTACTTGTTCAACAGGAGCCCGATGCATCGAGTTTTCCGAATGGCGGTCTGCGAAACACATTTGAGGCTCGCGGTTATAGCGCATGGGACCCCTCGTCGCCTACCTTTATTATAGATGACACTCTCTGTATTCCGAGTATCTTCATTGCATACACTGGCGAGGCTCTTGACTACAAGACACCCCTATTGCGCTCTATTGCCGCTATTGATAAGGCTGCGGTTGCCGTTTGCCAACTCTTCGACAAAGACGCTGCAACAAAGGTTGTTCCTACGCTTGGCTGGGAGCAAGAGTATTTTCTGGTTGATGAAGGTATGTATCGTGCCCGCCCCGACCTCGAACTCACGGGTCGTACACTGATGGGCCACTCTGCCTCGAAAGACCAACAACTTGACGACCACTATTGGGGCGATATTCCCGAGCGCGTAATGAACTTTATGAAGGAGTTGGAGTATCGTTGCTTCCGTTTGGGTATCCCCGTCAAAACCCGTCACAACGAAGTAGCACCCAACCAATACGAGTGCGCTCCGATGTTCGAAGAGGCCAATATTGCCGTCGATCACAATACATTGTTGATGACCATAATGCGTAAAGTTGCCAACAAGCACCACTTGCAAGTCCTCTTCCACGAGAAGCCCTACGAAGGTGTCAATGGTTCGGGCAAGCACTGCAACTGGTCGTTGGCTACTATCGACGGTCACAACCTGCTGGCTCCGGGTCGCACCCCGAAGAGCAACACTCAATTCTTGGCATTCTTCGTTGCGACACTAAAAGCGGCTTGCGATTACGGCACTATGATTATGGCGTCGGTAGCAACCGAGGGCAACTCTCATCGTTTGGGTGGCCACGAGGCACCCCCCGCCGTGTTGTCGGTATTTACGGGAGCATATTTGGACGACATTCTGCAACAAATCGAACAACGCATATCGGAAAAGGCTCTTACGCCCGACGAGAAAACGGGTATCAAACTCGACATCGGTCGTATTCCCGAAATTATGCTCGACAATACCGACCGCAACCGTACCTCTCCGTTTGCCTTTACGGGTAACCGTTTTGAGTTGCGTGCGACAGGCTCTTCGGCCAACTGCGCTATGCCTTTGATTGTGTTGAACACTGCGGTTGCTCACGAACTTACGGTATTCAAAAATGAGGTTGAAGCGTTGGTTAATAAGGGTGTCAAGAAAGACGAGGCTATCCTGCAAACCATTCGCAAGTTCATTATCGACTCCAAGAAAGTGCGTTTCGAGGGCAATGGTTATAGCGAAGAGTGGCACAACGAGGCCAAACGTCGCGGCCTGCGAGGTATCGAAACCGTCGCTTCGGCTATCCGCGAATATATCGCACCCGAAAATATCGCGCTATTCGAGCAGTATGGCGTTATGAATCGTTCCGAGTTGGAAGCCCGCTACGAAATCAAAAACGAGACCCTGCTCAAAAAGATTCAAATCGAATCGCGCGTGTTGGGCGACTTGGCTGCCAACCATATTATCCCTACCGCCATCAACTACCAGAATGTATTGATTCGCAATGTCGAGGGACTTAAAAATCTGTTTGGCGACGAGTACAAAGAGATGGCTTCTGCCGAGATTACCACCATTCGCAAGATTTCGGAGCATGTCAAGGCTATCCGCGAGTTGAGTGCCGAGATGCTTGACGCCCGACGCAAATGGAACACAGTGGAGGACGTCATCGAGCGCGCTATCGGCTACGAGAATGTTGTTAAACCCTACATTTCGCAAATCCGCTATCATATCGACCACCTCGAAATGATTGTCGATGACCGCTTGTGGACACTGCCCAAATACCGCGAGTTGTTCACAATTTAAGTGGTTTTATATCAAGTAAAGTTTCGGGCGTATGCACTCACAGCATACGCCCGAATATTTTATATACAAAACCTATCGCCAGCTGTCAACTATATCACACAAAAGCAGGCAAATAGTTCTCTTTTATTTTTGTTTACCGCAAAGCGTTTTGAAGTCACAATAGGTGCACGCCTTCTCGTTGGTGGTTTGCGTAAAAGGTTGCGAGGTGTCGAACAAGCGCGCAAGGGCACCGCCAAATTGCTCGCGAAACTCATCGGCATAATCCGCATAAGAGGTTATAGGTGCGCCACGCTCTTTATCCATAATCAGAGGCGTATAGTCCTTACGCATCTTGCGGACATAGTACAATGTCGGGCGAATGTTACACTCGGAATGTTCGCGCGACAAAATCTCGGAGTACAACAACGTTTGCAGCACAGCCGATATAACCTCATCGCCCGTTCCATTAAACAGCGCATCAATACTGCTAATCTGCTCATTGACATTCTTATCGCCACCTTTGGGTCGGCCCGTTTTGTAGTCTATAACCTCGATTGTTCCGTCGTCCAAGCGGTCAATACGATCGACCTCGCCATAAAACTGCACGCTATGTTTCGAGCCATCAACCTCGACCTCAAACGACGCCGAATTGGGGTCTTCGAGTTTCAGAATCGTATATCCCTCTTTGGCGGCATCAAACGGCAGGATATTGGTATTGATATAGCGCAGCACCACGTTACGAATCATACGCAGTGTACCTCCCCAATCATCAGTGTCGAGGCTATTCTCACGTCGCATATAGGCTTTATTAACCGCCTTCGTAACCACATCACGCAAGTTTTGAGAGTTTATCATCGCCTTAATCTGCGGACCGGGATTATGAACGCCTATCAACTCCTCATACAAATCGTGCATCGAGTAGTGCAGAATATTACCGAAAATCGAACTATCCACCTCCTCGGTCATCTCGTCAAGTGGTTGTAGGTTTGCTATCGAACCGAAATAGAACTTCAACGGGCACTCGATAAACTTAAAGAAGCGCGAGTGTGACAATCTCGTTGCAGGATTATCCAACCATTGATACAGCTTTTGTTTAACCTCGCCACTCTTCTCGACCGTGATGGTGCGTTGCTCCTCGGAGGTCACATTCAGACGAATATCCTCGCGTTCAATCTTATGGTCGCTCTCATATATCAGTTGGCTTATATAGCGACTTTGTTCGCCCGTATTCTTCTCATCGGCACGCGAGCAATAGACCAACTCAATATTCTCGGCACGTTGCAACATACGATAGAAATAGTATGCATACATCGCCTCTTGCTCCTCGTTGGTAGGTATGCCATACGCCTTTCGGAGGTTATACGGGATATACGAAACGGACGAATTGCGATTACCCGGGCAGTGGTCGTCGCTCATCGACAGAATGATAATATTGCGAAAATCAAGCGCACGGCTCTCCAAAAAGCCCATAATCTGCAAGCCCACCAAAGGCTCTCCCTCGAAAGGTATTGTGGTCGATTGCAACAGCTTACGAAGTAGTGTTATATAAGTTTTCTCTTCGAGACCGATTCCGCATGTTTCAACCGAATTGAGGAGTTTATCTATCTGCTCGACAACTATCGCAAAAATCTCGTTGCGCACAATATCTCCCTCAAATGCGTGCATCACAGCCCCCAAAATTTCCTTTATATAGCAAGCGATTTCTCGTCCTCCGCTATGTGGTGCAAAGATATTTTCGAGCAACGGGCGACCCTCGAACAACTCCTGCGGGACATATATCATTCGGCAATCCGTTATAGTCTTTATGAGTTCGCGAGAGGCGGGGTGTTCAGCAATATAGGCATGCGACAGCAACCCCGTAACATCGCTATGGTAGAACGTCACACAGCTCTTTCCCGTGCGTTTTCGGCGTTGCAACTCGATGAGTCGTTCACAGAACGAATAGGCAATATCGTAACGAATCGGATATCCCATCGTCACATTCACATCTTGGACACTATTCGGCAATGAGTAAAGTGTGGGGGTAAGCAAGCTCTCGTCAGTGAGAATAATTGCCGTCTGCTTATCCACAACGCCCAAAGACGCAAGTCGCTGCCCCACATATTTACATTGGGCGACGTCCGACGGTGCCGAGACAACTTTGATACTCTTTGACGCGCTCAACATATCGGTATTGAACGAAGCACGCATCGGGAAATTCTGCAAATTTTCCCGCATAAAAACGCCCGCTTCGTTATGCTCATTATCCAAATAATACTTGTCGTAATCCCAATAGAAATCGACAGTATAGTTATTTTGGAGATACTTAAAGATACGTTTTTCGGCCTCGCAAAGCGCATTCAAACCCACAACGGCAATATTTGTCGCTTTGAGCTGTGGCACGCTACCCTCCTTTATCTTCTCGGCTGCCTTACGATAAATCATTCCGTTATAGCCTATACCCAACTCTTCGAGACGGGCACGGAATTGATGATAAATCGGAGCAAGCGTACGCCATACGTCCGTAAACTTCTTCTTGTGGATATATGTATCTATATCCTTATCAATATTTTTCCAGAAATTTTCAATCAGTCGTATCTGTTCGGGCTCCAAATTGTGGAAGCTATCCAAGTCGTGCAAATCGGCAAGGTTGCAATAGAGCATATCGGCATCGACCATATACTTATCAACCATATCGAAATCGGCAATCAGAGCCTCGCCCCAAAAATAGAAACTATCAATATCCTCGAATGGCTCCCCATCCTGGCCACAATGATATTTCGAGTAGATTTTGTACAACTCGGCCACCATACGGATACGGTCACCAGCAACCAAGCCACTTAGCTGCTCGGCTATGCAATCAACCGACGTGGCTTGCGGGCTCCAAAGTGGAGTGTCGGCAATCTCCGACAGAGCTTCACGAAAGAAAAAGCCCGCACGACGACTCGGAAAAATCATCGTCACAGAGCCTACGTTAGCTCCATAGCGCTCCCATAGGTCACGCGCAACATTACTCAAAAAAGAGTCCTTCATCGCGCGCCGATAGAGTTAATGGTCGATAATGCGCCTTTGCTTGTACGAATAATCGTAGGATTGCCGTTATAGAATACCGATGTACGGCCTTTAATATCGCCGACAAATCGTTCGGTTGCACACACATAGACCTCCGACGAGCTACCCGCTTTCAGCTCGGCGCTACAACCTTCAAGGTCTGCGGCATTAAGAGCGCATCGACGACCGACCTCGATAGTTTGATATTTTGCTCGACCTGCAAGGGTACCAACAGAGCGCCCCGAAAGTGCAATATTCAAATCCAAGCAGCGCAACTCTCCCGACAGACGAGCACCCTCACTCAAAGTGACATCCATCAACCTATCGGTCGAAATATCACACAGCTGAACATCGGCACGTTTCACTTTCAGTTTGCGAATCGGAGTATTGCTTCTCAAATCCACCTGTATAGCATTGCCTTTGGAGTTTGCACTAAACGAGATTGTCAGCACGCTATCACGTATGCTCCAATCAAATCTACGAGGCTCGTTCTCTTTCATATCGACACTCATCGAGGGGTCTTCATCGGTTTCGGATATTGCCACGCTCAAATTGCCAAACACACGAATAGAGTGAAAGCCCTTCATATTGTCAATTTCGAGCGGAGTACTCTTTGCGACAACAAGCGAATCCGATTGTGCAAATATAGTGACAGGCAACAGCAATGCAGAAAGAACAAATAGCAGACGTTTCATATCAAATAATATTTAGAATATAGTGTGCAAGTTACGGATTTTTTTTCAAACGCGCTCGGTTTTTCCTCCTTTTTTTATACCTTTGAGGTATGGGACAAATCAAAATATTCAGCGCTTCGGCAGGCTCCGGTAAGACTTATCGCCTTGCCTATCGCTACGTATCAACCACTATCCAAAATCCCGAAGATTATCGTCACATATTGGCTGTAACCTTTACCAACAAGGCTACCGACGAGATGAAACGACGTATTCTCAAAGAGATAGACAAGTTGGCGCGTGGCGTCAAAAGCGATTTTTACAACGATTTAGTCCAGGAACTACCCGATTTAGCCGACAAGATTCAGCAACGTGCGTTAATTGTTCGCAGTTCGATATTGCACGATTACAGCAACTTTGCGGTAATGACTATCGACCGTTTTTTCCAACGTGTAGTGCGCTCCTTTATGCGCGAATTGGGTGTCGAATTGAACTATACACTCGAACTTAAAACCGACGATTTGCTATCAACCGCTACCGACAACCTTATCGAGGGCATTGCCGACCATTCTCGTTTGGAGCACACCGTTGACGAGTTTGTTGAGGGACGTATTGAGGATAGTCGTAGTTGGGATTTGCGCGGAGATATTGCACGATTGGGTAAACAGTTATTCAACGACGCCTACTATGAGGCGGAGGTATTTACCGACACCGAAATGCTCTCCGAACTTGGCAACAAACTTCGCAAACGCAGCAAAGAGGTGCGTTCTGCAATCACCGAGGCTGCCTCCTCTGCCCTAAATATCATCGCCAACGCAGGCCTTACTACCGAAGATTTCGCCGGTCGCTCACGTAGTTTTGTGGCTCACTTATCCAAATGGGCCTCGTGCACAGGTGCTCTTCCGGCTATGACCAAAACCGTACTGTCGGCTATTGACAATCCCGAGAGTTGGCCAAACAAAACTTCGCAACGACGTAATGATGTCGTCGCCCTATACTCCGAGGTCAATCCCAGGCTACAAGCTATAAAAGAGGGATTGCGCATCTCTACGACTTTGAGTATTATTCTCAAACGATTCGATGAGTTCATTCTGCTGGCAGATTTACGCAATAGTTTGGACGATTTATGCCGAGAAAAAAACATACTGCCCATCTCCAAAACATCGCGATTGATTGCTGACCTTACACGCGACTCCGACGCTCCGTTCATCTACGAGAAGGTAGGTTGTTGGTTCAACCACTATATGATTGACGAGTTTCAGGACACCTCACACTCGCAGTGGAACAATTTTAAGCCTTTGATTGCCGAATCTATCTCCTCGCAAGAGGGCGAGCCCGTTATGTTGGTAGGTGACGTTAAACAGTCTATATATCGTTGGCGAGGTGGCGATTGGCGCATATTAGCAAACGAGGTAAAAGATTATTTTTCGAAGATTTCGCCCAACAGCGTCAAGACAGAGCCCTTGAAGCGCAACTACCGCAGTTGCCGAAATATTATCGAGTTCAATAACGCACTCATCAAGAGTGTGGTGGACAATATGCAGGCACACATCAACGCTACCATCACGAAAGCGGCCGAGGCCGGAAATATTTCCGCCGAACAACGAGCCGAGCTATGCACTATGATTGGAGATGCTTATATAGACTACCGCCAAACGCCTAACAAGGAGGAGTATTGTGGTTATGCTACGCTCCGTTCTTTCAACAACAACGAGGGCGAGGAGCCACCAATTATTGATACTATCAAAGAGCTACAACTGCGAGGTTTTCGCCCAGAGGAGATAGCCATATTGGTACGTTCCAATAACGATGGATACAAGGTTGCCAATATGCTACTCGAATACAAGCGCCAAAATGACGACCCTCGATTCTGTTTCGACATCGTAACGGGTGAGGCATTGCGTTTGGACTCCTCTTCGACCGTACAATTCATAATTGCTTGTTTGAAACTATCGCAAGCTACAGATGACACAATATCCGCTGCGTTATTCAACAACTATCTCGGTCGCAAATATAATCAGACGCTCGACGTTACAGACATCGAGTTTCTGCAATCGCTGGCTGCAAAGTCACCAGAACAAGCTTTCGAGAGTATTATTATGCGTTTTAAGTTGGAAGAACACACCGATGCTTTGGCTTACACGCAGGCTCTACACCAACAAATATTATCGTTTGCAGGCAACACAATCGCCGACATTCCTCTCTTCCTGCGACATTGGGAGGAGACTGGTTGTGCCGAGTCGCTCGTTATGCCTGGCGGTACTTCGGCCATTACAATCATTACGATTCACAAATCGAAAGGACTCGAATATAAGGCGGTAATTATACCTTATACCGATTGGAAATATAGCGAGGCCGGCGACACCATGTGGTTGCAAAGCGAGGTTGTCGGAGATGGTTGCGCCTTTCCCGTATCTCTTTCGCAGTCCTCTGCCGATACGGAGTTTGCATACAACTACTACAACGAAGTTGTACTGCAAGCCATTGATGCGCTCAATATATTCTATGTTGCGGTAACTCGTGCCGAGAGTGAATTACACATTATGGTACCCGCAAAACCACGAGGCATTGGTAAGATTGTCACCGAAGCCGTTATTGGTTTAAGCGAGGAGCTGGTTCAAAAACAGGAGGTCGTTTACAATTGCACCGAGAACCCGCTATTGGTTAGTTATGGAGAGGTAAGCGAGGCTGTACACAAAGACGATGAACGTCAAGCAACCATTGACTTTACATTCTACCCCACTTCACCTATCGCTTCCAAAATGCGATTACGCACCCCGTCCGAGCGCTATACCGAGGACAACGACATCACGCTTTCGCCACGCGATATGGGTATAATGATGCACCGAGCATTCCAAACGGCTCATACCAAACAGGATATAACAACGGCGATTAAGCAACTTTCCGCACAATCAATTATTTCAGATACCGAGTCTGGACAACTCACAGAGGCTATCGAAAAAGCCTTTGAAAATGCTACGATTGCCGAATGGTTCTCCGACAAATGGGAGCAGATATATACCGAGAATGACATTATTCTTCCTATCAGCGAAATTGAGAAGACGGATAACGAAGAGGACAAGCTCACTCGTCGCCCTGATAGGGTTATGATAAGCGGTAGTCGTGCCGTTGTGGTTGATTACAAGTTCGGTCGCAAGCAAACCGGCAGCCATCGCAATCAGATTATCCGCTACGCAGAGTTACTCCAAAGAATGGGCTATACCGAGATAGAGGGTTATCTTTGGTATGTCAATATGGGAGTATGTTCCAAAGTGGTTTAACAAAAAAGGGCTGTACTTTTGTACAGCCCTTTTCATTTTGAGGGATTGTGTCTATTTACCCTCTTTCTCCCAAGTGCAAGGCATCTCGAAAATCTCTTTGATAATCTTCATGTCGAATTTCAAAGAACGGTCATAGAAATAGATACCGTTTTGTTCTTGTTCGACATCGGTAAGCTGAGTATAGCAGAAACCACAGATATTGGGATTCGATACAATAGCCTCGACTTGTCCACGAAGACGTGCATAGAACTCCTCCAACGATGTAGGAGGTGCACCATAGCCCCACGACTCGGTATCAACATTATCCTTTTGTTGCGAGGGGTTCCATTTGATACCACCGAATTCATCTACGAAATAAGGCTGGCCACTATATTTAACCTCCTTATATGCCGCTTGGCCGAGGTATTTGGGATAGCCATTCTCAAACTCCAACTGTTTTTTCAAACGAGCCGGGTCTTGAACATAGGTGTGTACGGTCCAGATGTCTGCGCTGTGGATTGAACCACCACTGATAGTGCTACAAGGACGGGTTGGGTCAATCGCATTAACCATAGCTGTAACCTCGTCATTGAAGCGCCAGAAAGCCTCTTTGGGATTAAGACCCCAAGCCTCATTCATAGGAGTCCAACCGATAATCGACGGGTGATTATAGTCACGATTGATATTGTCGGCCATCTCTTTCATCAAGATTCGTTGAGCCACCGGATCAATACGGTTGCTTCCCCAGTCACTGGCCTCACCAAAAGTGATATAGCCCAGAACGTCAGCCCAATAGTGGAAACGCTCCTCGAATACCTTTTGGTGCAGACGTGCACCATTAAAGCCACACGCTTTACTCAACTCGATATCCGCTTTCAAAGCCGCATCTGTGGGTGCTGTCCAAACGCCATCGGGATAGAAACCTTGGTCGAGAACGGTACGCATAAAGAAAGGCTCATTATTGAGGAAAAGTTTACTACCCTCCCAGTGAATCTTACGCATACCTGCATAAGAATTGACCTTGTCGATTACATTTCCCTCGGCATCAACCGTAGTAAATACGACATCATAGAGGAAGGGAGATTCGGGGCTCCACAATTTTGCTTTCTTGATGGGGAAAACTGCTACCGATGAAGCCGCAGCCGCAATATTCTTTGTTGCAACCTTTTTCTTGCCGGCATACACCTCGACAATAAAGCGTTGGCCACTCTCCAATCCATAATACTCGGGCTCTACAACAAATTGCGAGTTATCAACATCAGGGGTTATTTTAACACGACGAAGACCATTTTTTGCCACTGCCTCCATCCACACTGTTTGCCAGATACCTGTTGTACGAGTGTAGAAACAGCCATAAGAGGCACGAGAACACTGTTTACCCGAAGGTTGTTTGCTCCAATTCGAAAGTTTATCTTCGGCATAAACCGTAATTTGCGCGGTTTTACCTGCCTCAACAAACGGAGTTACATCAATCGAGAACGACGATGTACCGCCCTCATGCGAACCTGCATAAACGCCATCAATCCACACCTCACAAAGGAAATCAACGGCACCAAAGTTAAGCATTACCTTTTTGCCTTTCCAACTTGCGGGTACATCAACACTGCGTTTATACCAAACAGCGTCCATATGGTCTGTGTTGCCCACACCCGAAAGTTTGCTTTCGGGTGCGAACGGCACAATAATTTTGTCGCTTAAACTAGCCTCTGTATCATATAATTTATTCTCCTTGCCTACAAATTTCGAGTCTATTTGGAATTGCCACTCTCCATTGAGGTTAATCCATTCGGCACGCTCAAATTGAGGACGAGGATACTCGGCTCTGGGCACCGATGCCCAAACCGATACGCCACTCAATAGAACGACAAGTGATAACAAAAGCTTTTTCATAGAAGAACGATTACTTTGTGATAACCATAGCAAAGCCACCACCACGAGCCATATAAACCTCGATAGTGTCTTTTGCGGTTACTTGTTTCTTAACAATCTTATAGTCCTCACCTACACGGTTTGCGTTAGGACCGTCAATCATCATCTCAACATTGTAAGTACCCTCACCGAGGAACGACATATCCACTTTAACGGTGCGAGCTGTCCACGAAGTGATACCACCAACAGTCCAAGTCTCACCCTCGCGGCGTGCAGTTACAATATACTCACCTACTTTACCGTCCAAAACTTTGGTCTCGTCGGGATTGGTAGTCATCTTTGCAATGAACTCGGTGCAACCTGGCTCCAACTCATAGTGGCTGGGGGTGTCGCACAACATTACAAACGGGCTGTCGAATACAACGTAAGTACCAACTTGGTGCGAACGAGTACCTTGGCTCATAGGAGCGCTATAAATCTCGCGGAATACACCGTGAGCACAGTTACGCATAGCACCTTGTGTGTAATCTACGGGACCCGGTACCATACGGATAAACGGCATAGTTACATCGTACAAAGGCATATTGGGGTTCGACCATTTGAGTTGCTCCAAACCAAATACACCCTCGTAGTTGATAACGTTAGGATAAGTACGGCTCAAACCTGTGGGCTGATAGATACCGTGGAAATCAACAACGAGTTTATATTTTGCAGTAGCCTCGGCAATACGATAAATCATTTGAACAGCCTCTTGGTCGTTACGGTCGATAAAGTCAACTTTGTAACCAGCTACGCCCATCTCCGAGTGGAGTTTGCAAGCCTCTTCGAGTTGATTGTCAATAACTTTACCTACAACCCAGATAATAACGCCTACGCCTTTCTCTTTACCATAGTTTACGATAGCAGGGAGGTCGATTTCGGGACGCGAAACAAGAATATTACCATTCTCCGAAGGAGTCCATCCCTCATCGAGAATAATGTACTCCAAACCATATTTAGCTGCGAAGTCGATGTAGTATTTGTAAGTCTCGGTATTGATACCTGCTTTGAAATCTACACCCGAGATTTTCCAGTTATTCCACCAATCCCAAGCCGATTTACCATATTTAATCCACGAAGTATCACCGATACGGTTGGGCGATGCAAGCATATAAACCAAGTTGTTCATAGGCAGTTCGCGATCCTCATTAGCGATACCCATCACACGCCAGGGGAATGTACGTGCACCCGATACTTTGGCTGCGTAGGTCTCTGTCTCGTTTACATATTGTTTGCAACGAACACCACATTTGGTGAAAGTTTTGGGATAACGAGCAAGTTTACCGGTAAGGCCTTTTTTCGCAGCATCGTACACGAGTTGCATATTTGCATAGTTCTCAACGTCCGACTGCATAAGAATCATTTTACCTTTGCTACCGAGATCAACCAAAGTAGGCATGATTGCCATCTTCTTGGGGTTGAAGTCGCTCAACTTATCAACAACGGTATATTGAGGCTCGCACGAAGTATCGAAAGGTTTACCCTCGCTTACCGAATAAGGCAAGAATGCTTTGGGGTCGCCCTCGAAGTTGAACTCTGCAACCTCATCAACAACGATACCGTTCATCTTCTTGTCATTGGTGTAGAAACGATAAGCAACACCATTGTCGAATACGCGGAACATTACACCATATTTCGAGCCAGCCAACTCCAACTCATTATAATTGAGTTGCAACTCTTTGGCACGAGCCGAAGTAGGAGCTGCGATGTTTTGTTTGCAGCTTTTAATGGCTTTGGCTTTCAATTTGGGAGCGTTACCCCATACGGTACCGTCCTCGAAATTCATCGAGATTGCCGAAGGAGCCAACATAACTTCGCCCTTGTTCGATACGGTATAGGTGATGTTCTCTCCTACCGAAACGGCAACTTCAATCTTGCCATCAGGCGATGTTACTTTGTAAGTCTTGGTTTTGGGTGCTGCCGAAAGCGAGAATGCACTCACCATAGCGGCAACAAACAGAATCAATTTTTTCATAAATGTTTTAGTTTTTATTAGTGAAGAAATTAGTTTAGCAATACAAACAGTACGGCACAACGACATAAGTCGTTGTGCCATACCTATAATAATATTATTTGAACAAGTTCAGTTTTACGAACACCTCGATAGCCTGATATTCGGCCATACCGAGAAGGTCATACATGCGAGCAGTGTTTTGGTTACGCTCCTCGGCACGTTGCCAGAACTCACGAGCATCTTCGCCGGGGAAAGGAACGATATCCTTTTGCGAAAGGTGTTTATAGATAGCGTGGCGTTTTTTGATAACCTCGTCGGGACTCAGGGGCACTGCCATATCTACCATATCGAGCTCCCACTCTTGCCAAGCACCACGATACAACCACAAGTTGCAGTCTTTAACCCACTCCTCGTCTTTGAGTTGCTCCATAGCACCGAGAACAGCCTCGATACATACGCGGTGAGTTCCGTGCGGGTCGGCCAAGTCACCTGCTGCATAGATTTGGTGAGGTTTAATCTCTTGCAACAACGCAACGATAATATCAATATCGGCTTGGCTCAACTCGCCCTTCTTCAAACCACCTGTCTCGTAGAAAGGCAAGTTCAAGAAGTGAGCATTGCTCATAGGTACGCCGAAGTGACCAACTGCTGCTTTTGCCTCACCACGACGGATAGCGCCTTTGAGCGACAACAAAGCTTTGGGATCGGGCTCACCAGCCTTTTTATTTTTGATAATCTCTTTAACCTCGTCGTATTTATTCTCCAAGCCACACTCACGAGCGGTATCCAAAATTTGCATTACCACGTCATCGTGTACTGCGAAGTTACCCGAAGTCTCATAAGCGATGTGCACATCGTGACCTTGCTCTGCCAAACGGCACAAAGTACCACCCATCGAGATTACATCATCGTCGGGGTGAGGCGAGAATACTACAACTCGTTTGGGGAAAGGCAATGCTCTCTCGGGACGAGTCGAATCGTCGGCATTGGGCTTACCACCGGGCCAGCCTGTAATGGTATGTTGAAGGTCGTTGAACACTTTGATATTGATAGAATCATAGGCTCCGGCAGCCTCCAACAACTGACCGAGCGAGTTGTCGATATAATCCTTATAAGTAAGTTTCAAGATAGGTTTATTAACCTTACCGCACAACCAAACAACGGCTTTGCGGATAAATTTGGGTTGCCAATCGCAAGTACCAACCAACCAAGGAGTCTTAACACGAGTAAGTTCTTGTGCAGCGGTGTCATCAACAACAACCTCGATATTATCGTGCTCTTGGAGGAAAGTCACAGGGCTCTCAACGGTAACATCGCCCTCAACCAAGCTGCTTACAACAGCCGATTTCTCCTCGCCCCAAGCGGTAAGGATAATCTGTTTCGAATCCATAATGGTACTGATACCCATTGTGATTGCTTTCGAAGGAACAGCCTCATCGCTACGGAAACCGTCCGAAATCACAGCCAACGAGCTATTATTCAGAACTACCATACGAGTTTTGGTATTGCTAAACGAGCCCACTTGGTTAAAACCGATTTGTCCTTGGGGACCTGTGCCGAGAAGCATCAGATCGATACCTCCACACGCTTTGATTTTAGCCTCATAAGCTGCGCACTCCTTTTGAACATCGCCAATAGCAGCATTGCCATTAGGAACATAAATATTCTCGGGGGCGATATCTACCTTATCGAGCAACTCCTCGCGCAGAATATACGCTCGGCTTTGAGGGTGCGATGCTGCGATAGGATACAACTCATCAAGAGCAAACACTTTTACATTCTTAAAGCTAACCTTACCAGCGTTGTATTTAGCAACGAGGTGGCGATAAATGCCGAGAGGCGATTTGCCGGTAGTAAGACCAAGTACAAATGTACCCTCTTTTGCATTTATTGCTTCGATAATTTTATCCGAAACATAATCTGCGGCATCCGACTCTGTCGCCAAAGCCGTAGTATTAACCTTTTCGTAACGACATACAATGTCACGAGGCTCGGCACCTTGTATCAGGCCGCCTTCTTTGGGGAGTTTGTAATTGCTTTTCATACACAGAATATATTTAGTTATTTATTTTGTACCCAACACGAATTTCTCGTAGTATTTAATATACGCTTCGTTCACAAGGCGATTGCCCCACGGTGTGGGATAATCTCCCGAGAAGTACCAATCTCCATCATTGCCTGCACAAGCTTCGGCCAAACCTTCGAGCGATTGATATACGATGCTTACCGAGCAATCAATATCATCTGGCGTTACCATTGCTGCAATCTTACGAGTAATTTGGTCATCGCTAAAACGCGAATATATCTTCTTTACGAAATTCTGTTTGTAACATTCGCCACTGACAAGCGACTCTTTACACTCTTTGTAAACGGTGTCAATCAAATCTGCCTGACCCGACTCTCGGAGTAGTTCGATAGCTGCGTTGAAGGCGATAAACTCCTCCATACGCGACATATCGATTCCATAATAATCAGGATAACGCACTTGCGGAGCCGACGAAACGACAACAATTTTCAAAGGTTTAAGACGACCTATCATTTGGAGGATACTTTGACGAAGCGTTGTACCACGCACAATACTATCATCGATAACCACAACATTATCCACATTTGGAGTAATACAACCATAGGTCACATCATAGACGTGTGCAGCCATATCGTCGCGTGTTCCGCCTTGTGCAATAAAGGTACGAAGTTTAATATCCTTGATAGCAATCTTCTCGGAGCGGACTTTCGACTCCAAAATATTGCGAATAGCCACTTGATCGGTTTTATCGTTCAAAGCGAGAATCTTCGCCAATTTAATATCATTCAGATACTCGTCCAAGCCCTCCAACATACCAAAGTACGACACCTCGGCAGTATTGGGGATAAACGAGAATACGGTGTGGTCAATATCGTAATCTACCTCTTGGAGAATCTTATCAACCAACAACTTTCCGAGCAGCTTACGCTCACGATAGATATCGGCATCACTTCCTCGACTGAAATAGATACGCTCAAACGAGCAAGGACGAGGGTTGATAGGCTCTTGAATTTGACGCAACTGCACCTCGCCATTTTGTTTAATAAAGAGCGCCTGACCGGGTTGCAACTCGCGCACCGACTCATAGGGCACATTCATTGCGGTTTGAATTACCGCTCTTTCACTCGCAATCACCACTACATTTTCATCCATATAGTAATGAGCCGAGCGGATACCCCATGGGTCACGCATTGTAAAGCTATCACCACTACCGGTAACGCCCGTCATCACATATCCACCGTCCCAAGTCGAAGATGCGGCACGAAGAATAGGCTCAAAATCGATTTCATTCTCAACCTTGGCATTCAGTTCGTGACTACGGTAGCCTTGTGCCGAATATTTATTATAGAGTTGTTCGCATTGTTGATCGAGCATATAGCCCAACTGTTCGAGCAGGACGTGCGAATCCGCGCTATTACGAGGGTGCTGACCTTGTTGCACCAACTCCTCAAACACATTATCAACATTGGTATATCCGAAGTTTCCGGCAATACAGAGCGTACGACAACGCCAGTTACTACGACGCAAAAATGGGTGAACATACGCCATTCCTCGTTGATTACCTGTCGCATATCGAAGGTGTCCCATATAGAGCTCCCCGATATAGGGTCGCATAGGATTAGTTTCACTTTCGCGTATAACGTCGAAAATAGCAGAGATAGCCCCACTGCCAAGGGCTCGTTCACGGGCAATATATTCACGGCCCGGATCGGCTTTCACTTTTACACAAACAACTCCGGCACCTTCTTGACCTCGATTGTGTTGTTTCTCCATCATCAGATAAAGTTTATTCAGGCCATAGTGGTCCGAAGCATAGGACGACAAGGGTTTAAGCAACCTAATTTGAACTATACCGCATTCGTGTTTAATTGCGTCGCTCATAGTATTAATAAAAGTTTAGAGTTAATCAATGCAAATGTAGCAATTTTAGATGGATATTACGCACTCTTTCGACCTTTTATTTTATTTTTTTTGACAATAACGAAGAAATTCCCAAGTTATCTATCTGTTACAGCCACAAATACGCGCAAAATCTCACGACATTCGAAGTTTTCACAACCCCACCACCGACACCTTTCACAAGACAACCGCACTTTTTTAAGCACCTCCACAACCTTACAAACAAAAGTCAGCGCCATCAAGATGAACACTACAATAGTCCAAACCGCTCGACCCGAAATTCTACTCAACCACTCACACAAGCAAGGCTTACACAAATAATACAAGAAAGAGGTTCGCAAAATAATCGCCTATATTATTTCGTTTTTTTTCAAAAAAAAGCGTGTTTCTCATTTTTTTATCAGTCATTTTTATTAAATTTGCGGTCAACTATTCGTAAACTACATAGTACTATGTACACTTCATTCAGCAAATCAGGTATAGATCCTGTCAAGATTGCGGTCATAGGTGCCGGCAACCGAGCACGTAAGTACTTGGAGTACGCCGTAATGCACCCTGACGAATTGAACATCGTTGCTATTGTCGATCCTGTTGAGATTCGTCTCGACCAACTTTCCGACAAGTTTAACATACCGAGCGAGAATCGTTTTCACGATTATCACGACTTTTTCAAGGCCAACCTTGACCTCGAAGCAGTTATGATTTGTACTCCCGAGGACAAACACTTCGAGCCTGCCATGATGGCCATCGACAAAGGATATAATATTCTGCTCGAAAAGCCCATCGCACAAACGCTCGAACAATGCGAAGCCATTGCCAATGGTGCTCGTGCCAAAAATTTGAAGGTAGGCGTATGTCACGTTTTGCGTTTCCACCCTTACTTCCTCAAAATTAAAGAGATTATCGATTCAGGCGAGCTTGGCTCCGTCATTTCGATTAACCATACTGCGGACATCAATCTCGACCGCGTAACACACGGCTTTGTGCGTGGCAGTTGGAGTCGCGCCGAGAGAACAAACCCGATGTTGATTTCGAAGTGTAGCCATGATATTGATTTGGCGTTGTGGATGGCTGGCTCGAAATGTAAGAAAGTCAGCTCTTTCGGTTCGTTGCGCTGGTTTAAGGCCGAGCACAAACCCAAAGGCGCTGCCGACCGTTGTATCCACTGTCCCGACAACATCGAGAGCAAATGCCCCTATTCAGCTATTGACCTCTACAAAGTTCGCCGTGATTGGATTGCAAACTTCGACGTTCCCGAAGAGTCCACACTGGACGAAGTTTTGGATAAAGAGTTGGCACAAGGTCCCTATGGCCGTTGCGTATTCAGTTGCGATAACAACGTAACAGACCATCAGGTTGTAAACCTCGAAACCGAGAACGAGGTAACCGTTTCGTTCGCCATTAACGCATTCACTCTCAATGACTGCCGTTTCACACAAGTAAATCTTACTCACGGTGAAATTACCGGCGACGAGAAACGCCTTGTTGTTCGCAAGTTCCGCGAGCGCACAACCGATACATACGATTTCAGTCACGTTGCTCACCTACCCTTCCACGGTGGCTCCGATTTGAAATTGGTTGCTGATTTCGTTAAGGCTTTGCGCGACCATTCTCACAAGATGCGTACCGACATACACGATTCGCTCGAAAGCCATCGCGTATGCTACGCCGCCGAGGATAGCCGCTTGAACGGAACGACTATTATTTTGAAATAGACCATACAAAGATAACATTCATGGAGCGCACTCGTTTTGCGGTGCGCTTTTTGAATGTCAATAATACATTCAGGGGATGACCGGTTTTGACAGCAGGCAGAATCTGATTGTAAGCACGTCGAGCGTTGTGTGGAGGTGCTCGTTAAAGTGAACACTCAAAAATTAACTGGCAATAATAGCTATGCACTCGCTGCGTAATTATCCGAGATAATTACCTTTATCGCGCGACCCAAGGATGGTTGTGCGACGAGTATCCCGCCGAGGCTTTCCTCTTCTTAAAGCCAAAGCATACGGGGTATCAATCATTTGAAGATAGTCTGCAAGGACGTTTCGACTTGTAGGCGAAATTTTAGAAACTGCGACTTATGGTTGGCGGCCGTCTGCCTGCCACAAGTAAGAGGATGAAGTGACGGATAAACGTGTAGAAAGCATTTGGGTTCCTTGTTTGGACGAGGGTTCGACTCCCTCCATCTCCACAAGAAGCAATAAAGGGCGGAAATTTCCGCCCTTTATTTATTACTTACCCAATGCCAACAACTTTGGATGTTCCGCCAAATATGCTTTCATCGCCTCGTAGCCAATACGATATATATCCTCGAAATTGTCAAAGTCAAACGCTTTATACTGCTCATTCGCACGAGGTTCAACCAGATAATCACAAAGTTCACGGCCTTCTGTCGAGTTATTTTGCATCAGGGCGTGAAGCGTCGCCATTGCCACATCAAGTACGTTTTCAATCACAGGCTCGTGACTTTTATCGGGGTGCACATCAATACCAATGAGCACATCACACTCTTTACGTATTTCTCGTGCCGGCAAGTTATTCAGCACTCCGCCATCAACGTAGAAGTGTCCGTCTATCTCTATCGCCTCAAATACTCCCGGGATTGACGATGATGCCAAAACATAGTCAATGAGATGTCCTCCCGAACTTACCACCCTCTCCTCGCTATCTGTAATATCTGCGACACAGGCAAAGAACTTTTTGGGAAGCGAGTCAAACGAGTCTGACACATAATGCTGCAATGTTTTACGCACGTTCGCGTGTGTTGCAAATCCCAAGCTTTTCTTGACTCTACCCGAGAAGTGCAGTATTCGTTTTCGGTCATTATACTTCTCTTTGAGAATGATATCGTGAATCTCCTGTGGCGTAATACCTTGTGCATACATCACTCCGACAAGAGCACCCATACTCGACCCCGCCACACAATCGGCTTCAATACCTTGTTCGTACAACGCTTGCAATGCACCGATATGAGCATATCCAAGTGCACCGCCTCCGCTCAATACAACACCGACACGAGGCTTCGCCAACGCCACATTACATATAGACATAAGAATAACAGCTGATATTATAAAGACTCTTTTTAGCATAGCAGATACAGTTTCTTCAAAATTACAAAAAGTTTTCCAAAAAGTAGAGGCTGCTTTCAAAAAAAAGCAGCCCCAAACCATATATTCGATATTGTCTAACGATACATTTGAATTGTATTATACATCAACTCCTTCTCCTCGTCAGTCATAGGGCTTTCGCGATAGAACACCAAATCGCCCTCCTTTGTGATAAACATCAACACGAACTTATTATTTACATCGGGCAACCTCCACGCCTTTTTAAGACTATGGTCATTATCAGCGAAGTTGCGCGATGGCACATCTTTACCCAGCACCATTTTAACAACACTACGAATAAGACCCGAAGGGATTTTGGTATCGGCAAGATTCAACACAGCATATCCCTGAATCTCGGGGCTATATGTCTTACCCTCCCAGCCCAACTTGCCATCGGCTTTCAACTCTTTTTCGAGGTCGCGGTTTGCGCTCTCTTTGATATACGATTCGGGGTCCACATAGAACAAAAACATGTGTTTCGAACCAAAGTCGGGCAATGTCGAGGGATTATTGCTGAGCGTTACGATTGTCGTATTTGTCAGACGATAGGGATTCTCGGGAGAAACGCTATACAAAAACTCGCGAGTAAGTGGCTCGTAGTCTAACTCCTTTTTTGCCGATTTTTTCTGCGCAGAAGCCGAAACTGCAAGCATTGTTGCCACAACAACCAAAATGTGCTTTATTTCCATTTTACAAAATTGCATTTAGTAAATTCCAAAAACAGCACAAATTTAGTACAAAAAAACGGGAAAACATAGCTTTAAGGCCGACAATAGCGCAAAATACAAGTTTCAGACTCGCAAATTCATCTTTTTGGCGACAAAACGACCAATTCATTCGACAAAATTCAGAAAGTTGCCGCCCAATATACCACATTTATCGACGGAGCGAGATGCTTCACATCCTTCCTGCCAATCGCACAGAAAATGTTTGATTATTCTCTATTTGATTTGTCGCTTTATGGCTTCGGCAACGCGCTCGCCATCGAGTGCCGCCGAGATAATTCCACCCGCATAGCCTGCGCCCTCGCCCGCAGGAAAGAGCATATCGACCGTTGGGTGCATAAGGCTCTCCTTATCTCGCGGAATACGAACAGGTGTCGAGGTGCGAGATTCCACACCGATAACAACCGCATCAGAGGTCACAAAGCCACGCATACGACGACCAAATGCCGAAATTCCACCACGCAAAGATGATGATATAAACTCGGGCATCCACTCATCAAGACGCGAACAAGTTATACCCGGAATGTATGATGTACGTGGCAGCGAACGACTCGCACGCCCAGCAACAAAATCACTCACTCGTTGAGCCGGAGCCACTTGACGATCACCACCATTAAGACGGGCTGCATGCTCGAAGCGTGTTTGGAACTCCAAGCCCGCCAGCACGCCATACTTCTCTTGCAGATGAGCATAATCCTCGACACGCACCTCGGTAACGATTGCCGAGTTGGCATAAGGCGAACCTCGATGCGAAGGCGACATACCATTAACAACCGACTCCTCGGCAGATGTCATCGCAGGCACTATAAAGCCTCCGGGGCACATACAAAATGAATAAACACCACGCCCACCCACTTGATTAACAAGCGAGTATGCCGCTGCCGGCAGATATTCACCACGTTCGGGCATATGGTATTGAATGGAATCAATGAGTTGTTGCGGGTGCTCGATACGAACTCCCATTGCAAATGCTTTCGGTTCGAGCAACACCCCTTTGGCGTGCAGCATACGATAAATATCGCGCGCCGAGTGGCCCGTTGCAATTACAACAGCCGCCGCCTCAATGTCGGTACCCCCTACTCTCACACCACACGCACGGCCATTGCGAATAATGATATCCGACACTCGACTATCGAAATAAATCGCGCCACCACACTCCACAATCTGTTTGCGAATAGCAGCTATAATATACGGCAGTTTGTCGGTACCAATATGGGGGTGAGCATCATACAGGATTTCGGGAGAAGCTCCAAAATGTACCAATGTCTGCAATGCTTTATTATAATCTCCGCGTTTCTTGGAGCGAGTAAACAGTTTACCATCGGAATAAGTACCAGCACCACCCTCACCAAAAGCGTAATTGGAGTCGGGATTTACATCGCCACCTCGATTTATGGTAGCAATATCGGTCTTACGCGTCGAAACATCTTTACCGCGTTCAAACAAAATAGGTCGCAAGCCCAACTCGATTAGTCGCAAAGCAGCAAACAAACCCGCAGGGCCCGAGCCGATTATTGCTACAGGTGTTGCATGCTCGACATTGGGATAATCGAAATTCGGAGCTTCGGGCATAGGCTCTTCGTCAACAAACACCTCCAACGACAAATTCACCTTGACCGCCCTGTTGCGAGCGTCAATCGAGCGTTTGGTTACGCGAATCAGCGCAATCTGCGTATCGCTGATACCCAATCGTCGTGCAGCAAGCGTGGTATAAAGTTTTGCATCGGCCGCCTGCTTGGGCGACAAAGTAAGTGTTACGGTGCGTGGCATAGGCTATGCTTATTTTTTGAGCACAAATTTACTCGCTTTTTTGCAGAAATTTGAATACTTCGACTATTTTGTTAATTTTGTGGTGATAAAAACCGAAATAGCAATGAACAAAGTTGTAATAATCCCGACATATAACGAGTGCGAAAACATCGAGGCCATGATTGACAAAGTAATGTCACTCGAAGAGCCGTTCGATGTTCTTATCATTGACGACGGTTCGCCTGACGGCACTGCTCTTCTTGTCAAGAATAAGCAGCAAGAGTACCCCGAACGAGTACACCTCGTTGAGCGCAGTGGTAAACTCGGCCTTGGCACCGCCTACATTGCTGGTTTCAAGTGGGCTTTGGAGCGTGATTACGACTATATTTTCGAGATGGATTGCGACTTTTCGCACAATCCCGACGACCTTATAAGATTGTATGCACGGGCCGTTGAAGGTGCCGATGTGGTTGTTGGCTCGCGCTATGTTTCTGGTGTCAATGTTGTTAATTGGCCGATGTCACGACTGCTGATGTCGTACTTTGCATCGAAATATGTCCACACCGTTACCCGTATGCCTGTGCGCGATGCAACGGCAGGATTTGTATGCTACTCGCGTACAGTACTCGAAGCCCTCGACCTTGACAAAGTAAAGATGAAGGGATACGGTTTCCAAATCGAGATGAAATACTCGGCTTGGCGACTTGGATTCGACATAAGCGAGGTATCGATTGTTTTTGTCGATCGTACCAAAGGCACATCGAAAATGAGTAGTGGAATTTTCGGAGAGGCATTCTGGGGCGTACTCGGATTGCGTTTCCGTTGCATAAAACCCAAAAAAGATGGCACGAACACTAATAAATAACGGAACAATCATCTCGACAGAGGGTCGCTTCGAAGGATATATTATCATCGAAGGTGATACAATTGCGGAGGTTGCCAAAGGTCGATATGACAGCCATTTTGACGGAACGATTGTCGATGCACGAGGCAAGTACATTATGCCGGGAGTCATTGACACCCACGTTCACTTCCGAGAGCCGGGTTTGACCGAGAAAGCTGATTGGACTTCGGAGTCAATAGCCGCTGTCGCCGGTGGCGTTACAACGGTATTCGATATGCCCAACACCAAGCCCGTAACGGTTACATTGGACGATGTTGAACGCAAAGCCGATATTGCAGCCCAAAAGAGTTATGTCAATTACTCCATATTTTTGGGAGCAACAAACGACAATCTTAAAGACATCAAGCGTCTTGACCCCAAGACCGTATGCGGAGTAAAACTATTTATGGGCTCTTCGACAGGAGGCATGCTTGTCAATGACAACTACACATTGTCGGCCGTTTTTGCAGAGTCGCCCGTCATCATTTCGTCGCACTGCGAAAGCGAACTACGAGTTGCAGCCAATATGGCCGAGTTCAAACAACGCTATCCCGATGCTACCGCTATAATTCACCCACAGGTACGCGATACCGAGGCTTGTTATAGTTCGTCGGCATTGGCTGTCGAGTTGGCAGACAAGT
Organism: Rikenellaceae bacterium; assembly: GCA_015060105.1. GTDB lineage: Bacteria > Bacteroidota > Bacteroidia > Bacteroidales > Rikenellaceae > UBA940. Next base: position 106,390 of record SUZD01000002.1, read on the forward strand.
ATGGCAGCCGTCTGAATGTCGCCCACATCACAACCGCACAAGAATTAACGCTATTCGAGGATAAACCCACCCCCGACAAGAAGATAACCGCCGAAGTCACCGCTTCGCACCTTTGGTTCTGCGACGAGGATTATGCCACTTTGGGCAACTTCATCAAGTGCAATCCTGCGGTCAAGACCAGAGCCGACAGAGATGCATTACGTGCTGCATTGGGACGAAGAATAGACTCCATTGTCACCGACCACGCGCCCCACACATTGACCGAGAAACAGCGTCCGTATTGGGAGGCCCCTTCTGGAATGCCGATGGTTGAATTTTCATTATCGACGGCTTTGGAATTGTGCAAAATGGGAGTGATGTCGTATGAGATGGCAGTCCGTTTGATGTGCAATGCCCCAGCTGACATCTACAACATTTCGCACAGAGGATACCTCAAAAGCGGTTACAAGGCCGACATCGTAATCATTGAGCCCGACGTCAAACGCACCATTGCCACTTCGGATATACATTCAAAATGCGGTTGGAGCCCGATTTTAGGCACAACATTCTCGCATCGAATAGCAGCGACTTACGTCAATGGCCGACAGGTCTGGAATGGCAAAGAGATATGCTCCGACATTTGTAGCGAAAGAGTAATTTTCGACAGATAGACATCACGAAAAAAGGGTTAATAAAGGGAGCAAAATGTTTTTGTTCCCTTTTTCATTGCCCGCCAAACCGGCTTTGGAATATATTTTGTTACAAAGTTTTGAAAAAATTTTAAAAAAGTTATCAAAGGCTCATAAATATTTATTACCTTTGAGGTGTCAATTTAATCTAATTAGATAGCTATATGCAAGACCCCAAACAATTCGTTGAGCAATTTATGAATGATGTGATTGCTCACAATCCAGGAGAAAAAGAGTTTCACCAAGCGGTCAGAGAGGTAGTTGAGAGCATTGCTCCCTACGTCGTGCAAAATCCCCAACTGATGAAAATGAAAGTTTTAGAGCGACTCGTAGAGCCCGAACGTGTAATTATGTTCCGCGTACCTTGGGTCGATGATAAAGGCGAAGTTCAAGTTAACCGAGGCTATCGCGTACAGATGAACAGCGCAATCGGTCCTTACAAGGGCGGTATTCGCTTCCACTCGAGCGTAAACCTCAGCATCTTGAAGTTCCTTGCTTTTGAGCAAGTTTTCAAAAACAGCCTTACCACTCTGCCTATGGGTGGTGGTAAAGGTGGTTCGGATTTCTCGCCTCGTGGCAAATCCGACATGGAGGTTATGCGCTTCTGCCAAAGCTTTATGACTGAACTTCAAAAACATATTGGCGCAGATACTGACGTTCCTGCGGGAGATATCGGTGTCGGTGGTCGTGAGGTTGGCTATATGTTCGGCCAATACAAACGCCTTCGCGACGAATTCACCGGTGTATTGACTGGTAAGGCTCCCGAATGGGGAGGCTCGCCCCTGCGTCCCGAAGCAACCGGTTACGGCGCTTGCTACTTCGCACAAGCGATGTTGGCAACAAAAGGCGACAGTTTCGAGGGTAAAACGGTGTGTGTTTCGGGTTCTGGTAACGTAGCACAATACGCTGTCAAAAAGGCTACTGAACTCGGTGCAAAGGTTGTTACAATGTCGGATTCAAACGGATTTATCTATGATCCCGACGGTATCACACCCGAGAAATGGGAGTACATCTACGATTTGAAGAATGTGCTTCGTGGTCGTATCAAAGAGTACGTTGATCGTTATCCCAATGCACAATACTTCCCCGACGCTCGTCCTTGGAGTATCCCCTGCGATATCGCAATGCCTTGCGCAACCCAGAATGAGTTGAATGGCGAGGAGGCCAAAACACTTATCGCAAACGGCTGTATGTGTGTAACCGAGGGTGCAAATATGCCCTCGACCCCCGAGGCTATCGAGGTATTCCAAAAAGCTCGTATCCTCTACGCTCCCGGTAAGGCTGCCAACGCTGGTGGCGTTGCTACCTCGGGCTTGGAGATGACTCAAAACTCGATGCGTTTGAAATGGTCGCCCGCAGAGGTTGATGCAAAATTGCACGAGATTATGAGCAACATTCACGCTATGTGCGTTGAGTATGGTACCGAGCCTGATGGTTACATCAACTATGTTAAAGGTGCAAACATCGGTGGTTTTATCAAAGTTGCTCGCGCAATGTTGTCGCAAGGTTTGGTATAGCACACCACCTATCACAAATCAGAAGAGGCTGTCCAACAGATATTGGACAGCCTCTTTTGTTTGTAAGCTTTATACTCTATTCCTCAATAAGAGTGCTACTATCAAGAGTTGTTTGAGATAACTGTTTTTTGGACTTAACACCCAAAGTTTTAAGTTTTTCGCAATGGCCGACAAGGTTACCTCGACCCGTTGTCAGTTTCTTCATGGCCTCCTCGTAGCTCGTATTTGCTTTATTAAGGCTCGCGCCCACTTGCTCCAAATCAGACACAAAACCCACAAACTTCTCATACAATTTAGTTCCCTGCTCGGCTATCTCCAACGCATTGCGTGACTGCGAATCACGATACCACAAGTCATCAATAATCTTCAACAGCGCAAAGAGGTTGGTTGGCGAGGCTATGATAACATTCTTGCGATACGCCTCCTCCCACAACGAACCATCGTTCTGCAATGCTGCCATAAATGCAGGTTCATTGGGCATAAACATCAACACGAAATCGGGGGTGCGCTCCTTAATCAGACCCAACGCCTGATAATTCTTGCGACTCAACTCTTCAACATGGCGACGAACGGAATCGACATGCGCTCGAAGGCACAATTGACGACCCTCGTCATCTTCCGCCTCCATATAGTTCATAAATGCCGTAAGCGACACTTTTGAGTCGATAATAATCTGCTTACCCTCGGGAAGATTCATCACGACATCGGGACGAAGATTACGTCCGTCCTCATCTTTGAAATTCTCCTGAATTGAGTAGTGAACGCCTCGTTGGAAGTTGAAACTTTCGAGAATAGTCTCCAACACCATCTCACCCCAATCACCCTGATACTTCGAATCGCCCTTCAATGCACGAGTGAGATTTGCCGTTTCAGATGTAATCTTTTGATTGAGCAGTTGCAGATTTTTGAGCTCATTCTGAATGGCACCTTGCTGGGTAAGTTCTGTTGCGTGAATACGCTCAACACGCTCCTTAAAATCACGAAGATTATCGCCAAACGGTTTTAGAAGAATCTGCAAAGATTCCTTATTGGTCGCCTTAAACTTTTCGCTCTCGGCAGCCAACACCTCCGAAGCCAGCAACTTGAACTCGCCACGCATCACTTCACGATTCTTCTCGGCAGCCTCACGCTCGGCACACAACTGTCCTTCCAACAGCTCCGCTTTGGTCTTTGCCGATGCAGCTTGTTCCCTCAAAGATGCAACTTCGGCTGCGGAAGTATTAAGTTGTTCTTCCAACTCTTTGGCACGCTCCTCGCAAGCCTCATTGATAGCCCTCAAACCAGCCAGACGGCTCCGCGAAATCAACAATACGGCCACAATCAGCACCACACAAACGACTATCGACGATATATAAATCACATTCATATCACTAAAACATTAGGTTTACACCTCAAAGATACAACTTTTCGAGGAAAAATTAGTATCTTTGTCCTATTATTAAATGTACACGCAACTATGAGAGATAGAATTCTTGCCCCTTCGATGCTGTCAGCCGACTTCGGACACTTGGCAGACGATACCAAAATGATTGACCGCAGTGCAGCTCAATGGATTCACATTGACGTTATGGACGGCGTATTCGTGCCCAATATTTCATTCGGTTTTCCCGTATTGAAGGCCATCAAAGCGGCATCGGACAAATTCTGCGATGTTCACTTGATGATTGTCGAGCCCGAGAAGTATGTTGAGCGATTTGCCAAAGCGGGTGCCGACCTTGTCACCTTCCACATCGAAGCAACACAAGATGTCGAGGGTACAATCGAGCTTATTCGCAAAAGCGGAGCAAAAGTAGGCATCTCAATTAAACCTGCAACACAACCCGAAGTTCTCGACTCGCTGCTCGACAAAATAGACTTGGTTTTGGTTATGAGTGTCGAGCCCGGATTTGGCGGTCAAAGTTTTATGCCCAATAGTGTCGATAAGGTTAAATACCTTCGCAAAGCAATTGACGAGCGTGGTTTGAATGTTACCATCGAAATCGACGGAGGTGTTTCGGCTGCAAACGCAGGTATGTTGTACGAAGCAGGTTGCGACGCATTGGTTGCCGGCAGTGCCGTATTCGGTGCGCCCGACCCCAAGGCCGAAATCGTAAAAATCCTTAATGCATAGAGTCGCAGATGGTCTCTCTCGATAATGTAACCGTCAGTTTTTCCGGCACTGAGTTGTTCAGCGGGGTTTCGTTTCTGATTAACCCCAAAGAGCGCGTCGGCCTTGTCGGCAAGAATGGTGCGGGCAAAACCACAATCCTAAAACTAATCACAGGAGAGCAACCTGCCTCCGAAGGTAAGGTTACAATCTTCGAGGATTGCACTGTCGGCTACCTTCCACAACAGATGAGGGTGACGGACACCACCTCGCTCGTTGATGAAACAGCCAAAGCCTTCGATGAAGTATTAACGCTCGAAGCCGAGATTGCCAAAATCAACGAACAGCTTGCCGTTCGCACCGACTACGACAGCGAGGATTACGAGAATATGCTTCATCGCCTGAATGACGCAACGGATCGCTATCATCTGTTGGGCGGAGCAAGTCGTGATGCCGACATCGAAAGAACACTGCTGGGTTTGGGGTTTCGTCGCGAGGAGTTCAGTAAACCCACGAGTGCATTCAGTGGCGGTTGGAGAATGCGTATCGAGTTGGCGAAGTTGCTTTTGCGCCACCCCTCTATCCTACTGCTCGACGAGCCGACAAACCACCTCGACATAGAGAGTATTCAATGGCTCGAAAACTACCTTAAAGAGTATTCGGGCTCGGTATTGCTGATTTCGCACGACCGTGCTTTTTTGGATAATGTCACAAACCGAACAATCGAATTGTCGTGTGGCAAATTGTATGATTACAAAGTTCCTTACAGCCGTTTTGTAGAACTGCGAGCTGAAAGACGAGAGCAACAGATGGCCGCTTTCGCCAATCAAAAACGAATGATTGAGAAGAGCGAGGAGTTCATCGAGCGTTTCCGATACAAACCCACCAAATCCAATCAAGTCCAATCACGCATCAAGCAGTTGGAGAAGATTGAGCGAATCGAAATTGATGACGAGGACACAAGTGTATTCAACATTAAATTTCCACCCGCACCTCGTTCCGGTCAGATTGTGGCCGAGATAAAAGAGGCAGGAAAGAGTTTCGGAGCGCACAAAGTTTTCAGTGGAGCAAACATCACCATCGAGCGAGGCGAAAAGATAGCCTTTGTTGGTCGTAACGGCGAGGGTAAGACCACTCTTGCGAGAATGATTATCGGCGAGTTACCTGCATCAGAAGGCACAATTCGCCTGGGAGCCAATGTCAATGTCGGCTACTACGCCCAAAATCAAGATGACTTGATGAATGGCGATTTTACGGTATTCGATACGCTGGATAAGGTTGCTGTTGGCGATATTCGCACTCGTTTGCGCGATATTCTCGGTGCATTTTTGTTTCACGGCGAGGATATTGACAAGAAGGTCAAAGTTCTGTCGGGTGGCGAGCGTTCTCGTTTGGCGATGGCCCGTATGATGCTCGAACCGCGTAACCTTTTGGTACTTGACGAGCCAACAAACCATATGGATATGCGCTCGAAAGATATACTCAAAAACGCATTGCAAAAATACGACGGAACTCTGATTTTGGTTTCGCACGACCGCGACTTCTTGGACGGCATTGTAGATAAGGTATATGAGTTCCGCGACGGAGGTGTCAAAGAGTATCTGGGTGGCATCTATTACTTCCTCGAAAAGCGACAATTAGAGTCGTTGCACGAGGTTGAAATCAAGCAGAAAGAGGAGCCTGCCATCTCGACGACTACAACTACCTCGCGAGGTAAAGAGGAGTATCTGCAACGCAAAGAGAACGAAAAAGAGATACGACGCATCAAAAATGCAATTACCAAAGTTGAGAGTGACATCGAACGTTTAGAGGGTGAGATTGCTGCGTGGGATACAAAGTTGGCAAATCCCGAGGAGCACGGAATCGACATTACCGATGCAAATGTATTTGCCACATATAACGAACTGAAAAAACAACTCGACCATCAGATGCACGAGTGGGAGAAGTTAAACTACGAATTGGATATAGTTACAAACTGATATGGAGAATATAGTATTCGGCATACGACCCGTAATCGAAGCGATTGAGGCCGGCCGTCAAATCGAGAAAGTATATGTACGCAAAGGCGCAGACGGACAACTATTGGCCGAATTGAAAAGCGTCTGCAAAGCACAAAAAGTACATATGCAGGAGGTTCCTGTCGAGAAACTCAATCGAATGACTCGTTTGAATCATCAAGGCGTGGTCGCGACCATCGCCCCGATTGTCTATGCCGACCTCGAAGAGATACTATCGAATGTACCCGAGGGCGAGGCAGGTTTGATTGTGTTGTTGGATAGCATTACCGATGTCCGCAACTTTGGTGCTATTGCCCGTAGTGCCGAGTGTGTCGGAGCTCACGGAGTTATCACGTCACTCAAATCATCTGCGCCCGTCAATGCAGAGGCACTTAAATCATCGGCCGGTGCACTCAATATGATTCCCGTTGCCCGTGTCGGCAGTATCCGCAATACACTCAAAGCACTCCAAGCCGAGGGTTATCAAATTGCAGCAGCAACCGAGAAAGCAACCCAATCGGTATATGATGCCGATTTCAGTCGTCCGACCGTTGTGGTTATGGGTAGCGAGGATACTGGTATTTCGAAAGAGGTGCTTAAAATGTGTGATTGCCAAGTAGCTATTCCGATGCGTGGCCGAATCGAATCGCTCAATGTGAGTGCCGCAGCCGCAGTTATTCTGTTTGAAGTTTTAAGACAACGAATCAGCAAATAATGAGATACCAAGCATTATACGACAACGCAATTGCTCTGTTGCAACAACTTATCGCCACTCCATCGGTAAGTCGTAGCGAGGAGAATACCGCATTGCTTGTAGAACAATTCCTAATGCAGCAAGGGGTTGAAAAGGTGCATCGTCACCTTAATAATGTGTGGGCTTATAATCGCCATTTTGACGCAGGCAAGCCTACCATTCTGCTCAATTCACATCACGACACCGTAAAGCCCAATTCGGCTTATACCCGCGACCCATTCGCCCCAACTATTGAGGGCGATTGTCTATACGGGTTAGGCAGTAACGATGCTGGTGCTAGTGTGGTTGGTCTGCTTTCGACCTTCCTGCATTTCTACAATGCCGAGAATCTTCGCTATAACATCTGCATTGCCATCACCGGCGAGGAGGAGGTATCGGGACACAACGGAATCGAAAGCATATTGGACAAGATTGGCGAGATAGAATTTGCGCTGGTTGGCGAGCCTACACAAATGCAGATGGCTATTGCCGAGCGCGGTTTGATGGTGTTGGATTGTACCGCCCGTGGTATCGCAGGACACGCTGCACGAAACGAGGGCGACAACGCAATATACAATGCGATGCGCGATATAGAATGGTTCCGCACCTATAAATTCCCGCTCGAAAGTGAACTTTTCGGCGCAATCAAGATGAGCGTAACGCAAATTGATGCAGGTTATCAGCATAACATCGTCCCTGCCGAGTGTCACTTTGTGGTTGATGTTCGAGTTACGGACCGCTACACCAACCAGCAAGTCCTCGACCATATCAAGCAGAGTGTCAAATGCGAAGTTAAGGAGCGTTCGTTGCGCCTTAAACCCTCGTACATAGACCCCGCCCACCCCATTGTTCAGGCAGGTTTGGCACTTGGACGCACCACCTTCGGCTCGCCCACAAGTTCCGACCAAATGTTATTGAGTGTTCCGTCACTCAAAATGGGCATAGGAGATAGTGCTCGCTCTCATAGCGCAGACGAGTATGTCAAACTCAGCGAAATTGCCGAAGGAATAGAACTTTACATTGAAATACTAACCAAAGTCATAGCATAAAATGAAATTGTGGCAAAAAGAGATTGACGTAAACCAAAGTGTCGATCGTTTTACCGTAGGTAAAGACCGTGAATTAGATGTTTTATTGGCTCGTGCCGATGTCCTCGGCTCGCTGGCACATACCCGTATGCTCGAAAGTATCGGATTGATGTCGGCCGAGGATTTAAGCAGCGTACAAAAAGAGCTGAAAGCGATATTTGCCAATATTGAGCGTGGCGAGTTCGCCATTGACGAGGGTGTCGAAGATGTACACTCGCAGGTGGAATTTATGCTCACCGAGCGTATTGGAGATGCAGGTAAACGAATCCATAGTGGACGCAGCCGCAACGATCAAGTATTGGTTGATTTGCGTATTTTCCTGCGTCGTGAGTTGTACGAGGTTGTTACACAGGTTAAAGAGCTGTTCGACACGCTGCAATCACTCTCCGAGAAGTACAAAAATGTGCTGATGCCCGGATATACACACCTTCAAGTTGCAATGCCGTCGTCGTTTGGTCTTTGGTTTGGAGCCTACGCCGAAAGCCTTATGGATGATACCCAAATGGCATTGGCAGCATATCGCATCTGTAATCGCAATCCGCTCGGTTCGGCAGCTGGATATGGCTCGTCATTCCCGTTAAATCGTACGATGACGACCTCTCTACTCGGATTCGACTCGATGGACTACAATGTGGTATATGCTCAAATGGGACGAGGTAAAACCGAGCGCGTCGTAGCACAAGCCATCGGCGCATATGCAGCAACTATCGGCAAATTTGCAATGGATAACACTCTATTCCTCAACCAGAATTTCAGTTTCATAAGTTATCCGCCCGAATTGACAACCGGTTCGAGTATTATGCCTCACAAAAAGAATCCTGATGTTTGGGAGATTATTCGTGGCAAGTGCAATCTGTTGCAGGCTCTGCCAAATCAGATTACTATGCTGACCACCAATCTGCCGACGGGTTATCATCGTGATTTGCAACTTCTCAAAGAGGTGCTTTTCCCCGCTTTGGCCGACATTCGTGACATCGTTTCAATGGCAAATATGATGTTGCAAAATATCTCTGTTGTCGAGAATATCACAACAGACCCCAAATACAAATATATGTTCAGCGTCGAGGTTGTAAATAATATGGTATTGGAGGGTACACCCTTCCGTGAGGCATACAAAACCGTAGGTTTGAACATTGAACACGGCTGTTTTGAGGCTCCGACCACAGTTAAGCACACTCACGAAGGCAGCATAGGCAACCTTTGCAACGAGCAGATTGGCGAGTTGATGGATAAGGTTATTTCGGAGTTTGGCTTCGAGCGTGTCGAAAAAGCCGAATACGAACTTGCTCACTAATGAGCGAATATAAACATTCTATATTGGGAGTTATACGCTTGCAACGACGCGCGGGTTGCAAGCGTATCTCTATTTGTGTCGGTCGCTCGGGCAAAGTTACCGTTACATACCCTTGGTATGTTCTCCGCAAGAGAGCGTTGGCATTTGTTGAGCAAAAGGTCGAATGGATTGCCAAGGCACAAGCCAAAGCAAGCGAGCGTAGCTTGCAACGACCTATCGAGAGTGGATACTCTACTCGCACACACACTCTGCGAATTATAGGCGGACAACCGAAAGCATTTTACAGGATTGAAGACTCCGAAGTTATTATCGGCCTTCGCGAAGATTATTTGTCGGAAGAGTCGCAACAATACATCAGAACTGCCCTTATCGAAACCCTACGCCATGAGGCTCACGCTATACTGCCGACAATGGTCGAGCAGATTGCCACCACTCACGGATTCCGATACAACGGCATTAGCATTAAAAACATCAGGAGTAAGTGGGCAAGTTGTTCCGCAACCAATCATCTAAACTTTTCGGTGTTTCTGATGCGGTTACCCGACGATTTGATACGATTTGTGATTCTGCACGAGTTGTGTCACACGATACACAAAAATCACTCTCCTAAATTTCACGCTCTACTCAATGATTTATGTGGCGGACAGGAGAGCGCTTTCAACAAAGCGTTACGCCAATATCACACCTCGCTATAAAAGTGCCTACGCTCTACCTATAATAAATATTGCAGGGCGTTTATTCATATCGGGCAGTTTACGACTACGCCAAACCTTTATGGGTGCTGTTTGAATAAACTCTTCCTCGCCCGAGATATCGACCGCTACGGTAAGCATACTCTCCGCTGCAAGGTTTTTGAGCATATCATCAAACAATTTGACATTGCGATACGGCGCCTCGATAAATATTTGCGCCTGCCCCTCGGTCAAAGCCCGTTTCTCGAAACGACGCAATGCTTGCACTCTTTCGGCAGGCTTTATGGGCAAGTAACCATTGAACGCGAAACTCTGGCCATTCTGTCCCGACGCCATAAGCGCCATAAGGATAGACGAAGGGCCAACCAATGGCACAACCTTTACTCCGTGGCGATGTGCCACGGCAACAATCGCAGCACCCGGGTCTGCAACGCCCGGAAGACCGGCCTCCGAGATAACGCCACAATCCGCACCCTCCAATACAGGTTTAATCAGTTGCTCCACTTCGCGCAAATCGGTATGTTCGTTAAGCTCGGCGAAAGTCAATGTTTCAATAGGGCGACCCATACCCACTTTCGATAGAAAACGGCGCGCTGTTCGAGTATTCTCCACCACAAAATAGTTTATGCTACGCATAACATCGCCATTAGGTGCTGGTAATACCCTCTCCCACTCGCCCTCAGCTATCGGGCACGGTATCATATATATTGTACCACTCATTACTCCTTGGTATAAATACGTTTAACTCGGCTCGATACACTTGTCAGCACTTCGTAACTAATTGTATCGAGTTGTTGAGCCATATCCTCGGCTGTATTTCCGGGCGTTGCCGAGAATACCACAACCTCGCTACCCTCTTTGGCCTCGGGTATATCGGTCACATCAATCATACAACTATCCATACATACTCTTCCCACGATTGGCGCAGCCTTTCCCTCAACCAACATTGACCATCTGCCACAACTCAAATGGCGGTCTAATCCATCGGCATAACCAATAGGTATGGTAGCAATTACCGACTCTCGCTCCATCTTCTGTTTTCGGCCATAGCCGATTGTTTCGCCAACAGCAAGTCGGTTGATGCGAACGATACGGGTACGGAGCGATGCGATAGGACGCAGACCCTCTACCTCGCAACCAAAGCCATATAGGCCTATACCCAAGCGACACATATCGAATTGAGCATGCGGGAAACGAATCATACCCGCCGTATTACAGATATGACGCAAAACAGGATAACCAACTGCGTCGGCAATACGTCGGCTCAATGCATCAAAATATGCGATTTGCGCCTCGGTAAACTCATCTTGCAACGAGTCGTCGGCAACGCACAAGTGCGAGAAAATAGAACTTACACGCACTACGGCACTATCCGTATTAAGTCTTTGAATAAGTGCATCGAAGTCTTCGTTACGGAAGCCCAAGCGGTGCATTCCGCTATCTATTTTGAGGTGAATCGGATAGTCGCCTCGGCCTGCAATACGCACCTCGCGCACAAAATCGGCTAATGAGCGGAAGTTATAAATCTCGGGTTCGAGATTATGCGCCACCATCAACTCAAAACTATCGGCATCAGCATTCAGCACCACGATTGGCATAGTAATACCACCTCGGCGCAACTCCACACCCTCGTCTGCAAACGCAACAGCCAAATAGTCCACCCCTTGTTGTTGCAAGGTTTGGGCTATCTCACATCGGCCGTGTCCATAACTTGCCGCCTTAACCATTGCTGTCAAGCGCACGCCCTGCGCCAAGTGCGAGCGATAAATCTTCAAGTTACGCACCATCGAATCCAACTCGACTTCGAGTGTTGTGGTATGACTTTGTCGTTGCAACGAGTGTGATATTCGCTTCATATCGCTATAATCTGTCACACGTACCAAAACCGCCCTATCCTCTATCTCCGTTGCCGACAATCGTCGCAACATCTCATCAACGGTAAGGTACAAGCGCAATTCACACCCAACCTCACGGAACTCGTCAGCATAGTTATTGATACGCTCGCCCACACACACCAGCAACGCTACATCTGCTTTGAGTAGTTGTTGTGCCATACGTCTATACACAGATTGCTCTTCGGTATTCGCGGTCACAACATCCGACAAAATCACTACGCGCTGACGCTCTGCCGACACTCGATACAGATAGTCCAGCGCAAGTTCGAATGCATTGACATCTCGGCTAAAAGTATCATTGACAATCAGCGAGTTATATATACCATCTTTAATCTCCAACTTGGTTGAAGCGGGTTGTTCGCCAAGGAAACTCACTTTGCAACCCAACGCATCATACAGAGCCAACACCATCGCGCCATTCTCACAAGCGATACGGCCACCCTCAACATTACACTCGGAGATATACTCCGCTGCATCAATCTTTCGGGCCGATGGTGCGACCTCATTCAATGCGGCAGCAAGATTTTCGACCGCAGAGTTATATATAATGGTTTGACAATCTTTGAATAGTTGTAATTTCTCGTTCAATTTGGTTTGGCGGCAATCGAAGTTCTCGTCGTGAGCCGCTCCAAGCGTTGTGAAGATTCCTATTTGCGGACGAATAATTCGTTCCAAACGCTCCATCTCTCCCGATTTTGAAATTCCAGCCTCAATGACTGCAACATCAACACCATCGGGCATCATCAACAACGACAACGGAACACCAATCTGCGAGTTATAACTTTTGGGGCTACGATAAACCTTCAAATTCTCGGGAGCCGCTTGTGCTATCCACTCTTTGACAACCGTCTTTCCTGCGCTTCCCGTAACGGCAACCATACAGCCTTTGAAGCCTGCACGATAATCCTCTGCCAGCGATTGCAAGGCCTCGGTAGTACTACGAACTACCACAAAACCTGCACCCTCGAACTGCGACACCTCAACATCGTGCTCTACCAAAAATGCTCTACAACCCTTCTGATAAGCAATCTCCAAAAAATCGTGTCCATCACGACTTTCGGTACGGATAGCCGCAAACAAGCAAGAGGCATCAATAGTAAAACTACGACTATCTATTGCCACCGCTTCGACAGCAACATTCGCTCCTACAAGTTGTCCCGAGCATATTCGGGCTATTTGTGTCAATTCGTATCGCATCACTTCTACTTTTTAATCCACAAAACGAACTATTGTTATACCTGCGCCACCTCTATCGGCGTGTTCATCTTCGTAACTTGCCACCGACGGCACCGAACGCAGATAACGGCGAATCTCATCTTTGAGCGCACCACTACCCTTGCCATGCAGGATACTTACATAACCGATTCCCACCATTATCGCATCGTCAATAAAGTTTTGAACAGTAGCCAGCGCCTCATCAACCCTCATACCTCGAACATCAATATTGTCGCGGAAGTTTAGTTTGCGAGCCGACAAATCGACACTAACCACTGTACGAGCACTCGTCGGACGAGTTTGCGCCTTATACTCGGAGTTCGAGATGACTGTCAATGTCGATTTATCAACGGTAGATAATATCTGACCAAAAGCGACAACAGCTCGTTTGCCCTTAATGCTCTGCACCTCGCCAACGACATTCTGTCCTGCCATTCGCACCTTGCACCCCACCTCAACCTCGGTTTTAGGAGTCGGTTTTGGGTCCGCCTGTTCGGGTGTTGGTTTCCCTTGCTCTGCGCGTTCACGACGACGCTCCTGACGACGCTTAACACGCTCCATCTCGGCATCAATACGTCGTGCGCGCTCGGCATCCTTCTCTCCTACCTGCTCCATCGACTCCTTAAATTCGTCGAGTTCCTTACGCGCCAATCGGGTAAGTTCCTTCTCGGCCTGACTCTCACGAATAGTCTTGATGGTATTCTCTATTTGCTTATTAGCCTCGGCGACTATCTTTTGTGCCTCGGCTTTTGCTGTTCGGATAATCTCGGCTCGTTCTGCCTTTATTTGCGCCAAACGCTCGGCATAATCGGCCTCTATCTGCTCGACACGGCGGTCTGTTATTCGGATACGGTCGCGTTTCTGCTCCCAATAGCGACGGTCACGGGCTATCTCTCGCAGTTGTCGTTCAAGATTCATATGCTCACTGCCCGCTTTTTCGCTTGCCGTCTTGATAATACTCTCGGGCAAGCCTATGCGTCGGGCAATCTCCACTGCAAATGAACTACCCGGAGTGCCCATTTCCAAGCGAAACAACGGACGAATGGCATTCACATCGAACATCATCGCACCATTGGCAATTCCTTTGGTATTGGAGGCGTAGTATTTGATATTAGAGTAGTGTGTCGTAATAACGCCATAAGTTCCGCGCTCCACCAACTGCTCCAAAATAGCCTCGGCAATAGCACCACCAATAATTGGTTCTGTTCCCGAGCCAAACTCATCAATCAGCACCAACGAATCGGATGTCGCATTCTGCAACAGCGTTTTCATATTAAGCAGGTGCGATGAGTATGTACTCAAATCGTTATCAATACTCTGTTGGTCGCCAATATCTATGAACAGCGAATCAAAAACGGGTAATTCGGAGTTCTCCAACGCAGGCACCAGAAAACCGCATTGAAACATATATTGAACGATACCCACACACTTCAAGCACACCGATTTACCTCCGGCATTAGGACCCGAGATTACCGCGATATGACGCTCGCGGTCAAGTACGATGTCCAACGGTACGAGTTCTCGACCCTCTTTTTGCAGATTTTGTTGCAACAACGGGTGGCGTGCTTTGCGAAGTTCAAGTCGTCCTTCTGTCGAGATAATAGGTTTGACACACTCCATTTCCAAAGCCCAACGAGCCTTCGCTCGTATCATATCCATCGTTGTAAGATATTCGCCCGACTGCTCTATCTGGTCAATCTCACCTCGAATCCAGTCAGTAAACTCCGACAGTATTCGTACCACCTCGTGACGCTCGGCATACTCCAACTCACGCAGTTCGTTATTGATTTCGACAACCTCCATCGGCTCGACATAGTAGGTACGACCCGTCGCCGATTGGCCTTGTATCAAACCGTTAAGTTTGCGTTTATTATTGGACAACACAGGAATAACTGCCCGTCCGTCACGAATCGACACCGTTGCATCGCTATCTACAATGCCTGCACTCTGCGCTTCGGCCAATATTGCACGCAAGCGTTTACCCGCCTCGCCCTGACGACTACGGATAGAGCGACGAATGGAGTACAACTCTGCCGATGCACTATCCTTGACCTCGCCAAAGCGGTCTATAATAGTATCTATATGTCCGACGATATGGGGGAATGTAGCAACACTTTGCGCCGTCGTTGCAAGATAGGGATACAACCCCTCCTCTTTCGACTCAAAGAATGCGACAATCTCGGCAACGGTATCAAGTGCGCTACGCAGCAGTACAATCTCCTCGGTTTCGAGAAAAGTACCCACAACCCTTGTCTTGGCAACCACCGAAGAGATATCGGGATACTCGCCACACGGGAAGCCACTCTCGCTACGCAAAATACCAAGCAACTCATCGACCCTTGACAAGCGGTCGATGAGTTGCTCTATGTGCGAACTATCCAGAAAGTTTTCGGCGTAAAGTTTCCTCTTGGCTGCCGGCGAGCTACATTGCGCCTCAACCTGCGACCTCACTCTGTCGAAACCAATCTTCTGCTCGAAGTTTGCCGGACAAATCATAGGTTACTCTTACTTTGCCTCTTTCTCCTTGCGTCCAAAGACGGTAACGTTGATATATTTCTTGGGATTCTCTTTCAAATCGGCAAGCAATACCGAAAGGTTATCAACCGCCGAAACCAACGAGTTGTAGAGTTCGGGGTCGTTAATTGCTTTACTAACGGTACCATCACCTTGATTAACATTGGCAAGCGTAACGCTCAACTCCGACAAGGTTGTCGAGAGGTTATCAACCACACCACGCAAATCTGCCGATTGCAACGAGTCTGCGATATTATCCACGCTGGCAATAATACCATCAATCTTCTCGGAGTTATTTTTGAGGTTATCTGCCAACGAGTTAAGGCCATCGACAATACTACGAATTTCATCGCCTTTGTCTGCCAGCAGTTTATTTACATTTGCTGTAATGTCATCAACATTTGCTACGGCGTCTTTAATAGTTGCGCTATTATCGGCAATCACACCATTCACTCCGTCAAGAGTTCCATTAACCTTGCCAAGTGTGGTTTGAAGACCATCAACCAAACCGCCTACTTGCGACGCGATACTTCCCAGCATATCGGCCTCGACACTTGCAGGAATCTCGGCATCTGCCTCAAACACCTCGCTCGATGTACCAAGTTCCAAACAGATACCCTTGCCGCCCATAATGCTTGTGCTATACAGACGGGCACGGCTATCAACAGGGATAGGATAAGCCTTCTTAACCTGCATTGTTACACGCACACCATCGCTCTCGGTATCAAGTTGCACATCGGTAACAACACCAACCTGCATACCCTTAATATCGACAGGCGACGATACTTCAAGACCGCTTACATTTTCGTAAACTACATAGTAATCATTCGTGCTGCTAAAAATATTCTGCCCTTTGAAATAGTTAAACATCGCATAAAGAGCAACCAACATAAGCAGTGCAAATACACCAATTTTTACCTCTCTTTTCATCTTTTATTTAATTTGTTACATTTAATCTTTTTTGAGCTTCGGCAAGCGATATTTGCTCCTCGCCATCGAAGGCTACTATAAAGGCGTCCTTAAAACATATCTTCGCTTCGGCTTGCGCCTCACGAGCCTCGGCAATCGAACTATAACCGCCTACATAATACTTATACCACGAGCCCATCTTTCGTTCGATGGCCTGCGACGCATAAGGGTCAAGCTTACCCGACGAGCGTTTCAATGCCGAACGAGATGTTAGAAGTTGAACGTAAAAACGGACACCTTCATTATGCTCTGTGGCAACTATTTGCGTAGTCGGTGTTGCATCAACCGCAATCTGACTAACAGTTGCCTGTTTGTCGATTTTACTCTTATAGATACTTATAGCCTCATATATCGAGCGAGCATAGGTTTCGATACTCGACTCTTTCAGCATATAGTTTCTATCTTCGTCATTCGAGATAAAGCCAATTTCGGTCAGGATACTCGGCATGGCCGTTTTCCACAACACCAAAAAGCCCGCCTGATGCGTACCTCTATTTCGCATTGTCGGAATATTGGCAGCATAGCGCTGTTGCACCAGCTCTGCAAGTTCCATACTCTTATCGAGATAAACATTCTGCATCAACGAGAAGATGATATAGCTCTCGGGCGACGATGGGTCAAAACCCTCATATCGAGTCTTATAATCGTCCTCATAGGTAATCACCGAGTTCTCGCGCATCACCTCCTGCAAGTTCTGCTCACTTCGATTAGTACCCAACACATAGGTCGAGTGGCCATTAGCCGAAGACTTATCACTTGCATTGACATGTATCGAGATAAAGAGGTCGGCATTTGCTCGATTGGCAATATTTCCGCGCTCATAGAGATTGACCTTCACATCAGTACGGCGAGTCTGTATGACCTTTACCGTCGGCATACCCTCTTTAATCATTCGTTCGAGCTCGCACGCTATTTTGAAGTTAATATCCTTTTCGTAAGTTTTGCCATGCACCGCGCCCGGATCAACCCCTCCGTGACCTGCATCAATAACGATAGTACGCAGCAACTCTGTGGTTTGCGCATAGGCCTCTACGCCACACAACAAAGCCACAAGCAACAGCGTTATCTGTACGAAACGAAATTTAACTGCAATATTCATCGCTCAGTAATTGCGGTTGTCCGCTTTTTTAACTACATTTGTCGGTTGAAACCTTCCTTCGGAAGACCCTGCCTGAGTGATTGCAAAACCACATCAGAGGTGCTTCGGAGGCGTTTTGCCGACTTTGTCGGCAAAGTTAATAATTTTAACGGAAATTTTGGCTCGTTTTTGGAAAAAATACAGCTTACGACAAGCATTTTTGATGGTATGCACAATCATCACTGCGATTGTGTGCGCCCAAAATGCCGATGCCGAGAATATACGTTCTTCGGCACGTGAGATTGTGGAGTGGAGTTCGGCACAGGACTCTACCACAACGCGCCAAAGACCCGCACGTCGTAATCGACGTGCTGCAAAAGCCGACACTACAACCATTAAAAGCGACTCCGTTCCCGAGCTCTCGGACTACACCCCTATCTTCGGCGAGGAGGAGCAAGCCCCTGATACGGCTGCCAAAAAGCCATTCCTTGACGACATCGTCTATGGTAAGAACAAAGACTCACTTGTGTACAATGTCAAAGAGGGTAAGATTTACGTCTATACACAAGGCGACGTCAAGTATCAAAAGATGAACCTCAAAGCCGACTACATGACCTTGACGGTCGATAGCAAAGAGATTTTTGCCAAAGGCTACAAAGAGGACACCGTACGTGGTATCAAACATGTTCGTCCCGAGTTTATTGACAGTGGAGCTAACTACACGATGGACTCGATGACCTATAACATGAGTAGCGCCAAAGCCAACATTCACGGTGTAGCAACCAAAGATGGCGAGGGCTTCCTTATCGGACGTAAGGTCAAAAAGATGCCCGACAACTCTATCAACCTTGCCGGTGGTAAATATACCACTTGCGACCATACCGACCACCCGCACTTCTATATCCAGATGACCAAAGCAAAGGTTATCCCTGGCAAGAAGGTGATTACCGGCCCTGCATACTTCGTTATGGAGGACGTACCTTTATACCCTGTCGGACTGCCCGGAGGATTCTTCCCCATCTCGAATGGACCCAAATCGGGCTTTATCATGCCAACCTATGGCGAGGAGAGTGCTCGTGGATTCTATCTGCGTGATGGAGGTTACTACTTCACTTTTGGCGAGCATGCCGATCTTACGCTGTTGGGAGGTATCTATACACTCGGCTCTTGGCAGGTATCTGCTTCGTCGAGATACGTAGTACGTTATAAATATAGCGGTAACCTTAACGCCAACTATGCACGCACGGTTACCGATGGTCAAGGAGTGGGTAACTTCAAGTTCACATGGACACACCAACAAGACTCCAAATTCCGCCCAAGTTCATCGTTCTCGGCCAACGTAAACTTTGCAACTGCGGGCTATAACAAGCAGGCCTCGACCAACGCTATCGAGTCGGCCAACACACAAACCAACTCTTCTATCGCTTACTCGAAGAGCTGGACCGGCAAACTTGCGGGTTCGTTCTCGACCAATATCCAATTGTCGCAAAACTCGCGCAACAAGACCATCGCCGCATCACTTCCCACTGCGGTATTCAGCATTTCGCGTTTCAACCCGTTCAAGAGCAAGTTCTCGACAGGTGGCAAAGAGAAGTGGTACGAGAAGATTTCGATGAGCTACACCGCGAGTCTTACCAACACAGTTACCACTACCGAGGACGACATTTTCACTCGTGAGACTTTGCTGAAAATGAAAAACGGTATTCAACACCAAATTCCTATTTCGGCATCGTTCAACATCTTTAAGTACATCAGTTTGTCGCCGTCGTTCAACTATACTGCTCGTTGGTACTTCAAGAAAGAGCGCAAAGAGTGGGACCCTGTCAATCGCGAGGTTGTAACACTGGATCCCGATTGGGGATTTTACCACTTGCACAATTGGAGTTTGAGCGCATCGGCTTCGACCAAACTATACGGTATGCTTACCTTTGGTGGACGTGACCCGCTTATCAAAGCCATACGCCACGTCATTACACCGCAAGCCAGTTTCTCGTTCGCGCCCGATTTCAGCAAGATGAAACACGGATACTACGAGGTCGTACAAAGTGACTCAACAGGTCGTTATCAAACGTACTCGCCCTACTCCAATAACGCCTATGGCGTTCCGGGCTCTGGTCGTACGGGTTCGCTATCGTTCAGTGTTGCCAACACCCTCGAAATGAAGGTGCGCAGCAAGAGCGACTCGACGGGAGTCAAGAAGATTAAACTTATCGACAACTTCTCATTCAGCGGTTCGTACAACTTCTTGGCCGACTCACTCAATCTGTCTAACATCAATTTGAGTTTGCGTACAACCATCTACGGCAACTTCGGTTTGAACCTCAATGCCGTATTGGATATGTATCAAGTCGATAAGAATGGACGACGCATCAACAAGTTCAACGTCGGCAACGGTAAGTTCGGACGTATCGCCAGCACCGGTTGGAGTTTTGCCTATACGTTCAACTCCAAGAAGGCTAATCAACCGGCTATAAACGACATCAATAGTGGTGCGATGGCCTTCCTTAACCCGTTTGACACCTCTATCGAAATGGATCCTCATTTGCGAAGGCAGATGATGGCTTCGACATACTATGATTTCAGTATCCCGTGGAACCTCGGTTTCAGCTACTCAATTACCTATAATAACAATGGTATCCGAAAGAATATCACGCAGGCAGTTCAGTTTAATGCGAGTGTCAACCTGACCGAGAAGTGGGGTTTGACCTTTAACGGTGGATACGATATTATGGCTCGGAAACTATCTATCGGTACATTCACGCTTACGCGCGATTTGCACTGCTGGCAGATGAATTTCAGTTGGACACCTGTCGGCACTTGTAAAGGTTGGAGTTTCCACATCGGAGTCAAGTCGTCGCTGTTGCAAGACCTCAAATATGACCGCTCGAAGAGCCGATACGATAGTCTATACGACGATTAGTACCAAAAGAAACACCCGCCTTTAAGCGGGTGTTTCTTTTAGCATAGCTCTACGACCGTAGCTTTCGCCACATCTATTAAATCCTGTGGTGCGATACAAATCTGCAAACCTCGCACACCTGCACTGACATATATATAATCAAAGTTGCTGCACGTAGAGTGGATATAGGTAGGAAATGGCTTTTTCATACCTATTGGCGAACAGCCACCTCGAATATATCCCGTCGTTGCAAGCAGTTCTTTGACGTGAATCATCTCGGCACTCTTATTGCCCGACACCTTGGCTGCCATCTTCAAATTAACCTCACAATCGCCAGGCACAACACAGACAAATATACCCGTTCTATCGCCACGCAAAACCAGCGTTTTGAACACCTGTTCTATGGGTTCTCCGAGTTGTTCGGCTACGTGGTCTGCCGCCAGATTATTCTCATCAACGACATACGGCACGAGTGTATATTTCACTCGTGCCGCATCAAGCAGACGCGCTGCATTAGTCTTTGATATTTTAGCCATTGCTACGCCTTATTGCCAACACTTTGCGCCATCACTACAGTATAGCGCGACGAATCGAGTTTCAGCAACTCCAACAAAGCCTTCTCGTCGAAACTGCCACGAGTAACCGCAGCCAAATCATTTGCCGCAGCCCAGAGGTTGGCATTTTGAACACAGCAAGCCGCATCTTGACCTGCCAGGAAACGCTTCAAATCCTCCAAGTAAGGCGGAATATTGCTATAAAGACTCATATCTGCCACATAGACCAGATTCAAAGTCGCCTCGCCCACAAAGTCCTGCTTGCCCGTCATGGTCATATAGTTGCCGTCAGCAACCCACACGAGCGAGTGTTCTTGCGCGTCGTAGCGATAGACTCCTTCTGCAAAAAACGCATAAACAGTCAAAGGATAGAGTGCCAACGCCGACGGAGCAGTGCGTTTACCGCACTCCTCGCGATTGATTCCCGATGCAGCCCACAGCACGCCTGAAAGATTTTCGAGCGACAAAGGCTCTACGCTAAATTCGCGAATTGTTCGACGCTCACAAAGAGCCGTCAGCAACGAGCAACCATTATCCGTCGGTTGCAGAAGTTTTATACACTTTTCCATACGTTTTATTTAATCTCGAAGCTGACCTCGCCACGCAAATCTTGGCTCGAAGCTCCAATTATAGCCTTATAGGTACCGGGCAGAACATTCCAATCATGCATTTGCTCATCGAAATATGCCAACGACGAGAAATCCATCGGGATATTTACGGTTTTGGTCTCGCCCGCTTTCAAATCCACCTTTGCAAAACCTTTGAGTTCCTTAACTGCGCGGTATGGCAAATCGCCTTTGGGTGCCGACACATAGAGCTGTACAATCTCTTTGCCATCAACATCGCCACTATTTGTCACATCTACCGACACAACAAACTTCGAGTTCGCAGTTCCTTTTGCACGATTGATACGAACATTATCATACTCAAAAGTGGTATAGCTCAAACCGTGACCGAACGGGAAGTTGGGAGTAATATCCTCGCGGTCGATATAACGATAACCTACAAAAATATCATCTCGATATACTTGATGATGCTTTTCATCGCCCGGATAGTCGCCCAATGCGTGCGCACCACATTGCTCCAAATTAGTATAATAGGTATAGGGCAATTTACCCGACGGATTTACCTCTCCCGTAAGAACCGATGAGATTGCAGTTCCGGCCTCGGAGCCACAGTGCCAACCTTGAACAATGGCGGGTACTTTATCCTTCCACGGCATAGCAACACCTGTACCCGAAACCATCACAACAGCAAAGTTGGGATTTGCGCCACACAGAGCCTCCACAATCTTATCTTGTCCATAAGGCAACTCCATCGACGCTCTATCCACGCCCTCGGCATCTTGTCCGCCACGATAGTAAAGTCCACCGAAGAAAATAACGGCATCTGCCTTGTGAGCCTCAGCAACAATATCGGCAACGCGTTCCACCTTATCATTTTTACTTGGCGAGTAGCCTTTCATATATGTAATTTCGGCTTCGGGATATGCAGCACGAATACCATCGAGAGGCAATATCTCGTATTTAGCTTTAAGCGTTGTACTACTACCACTCTTCATCATACTTGCAGTTGCTACGTCACCTACTACAAGCAGTTTTTTAACCTTTGAAGGGTTCATTGGCAACACTTTATTCTCGTTTTTGAGCAGAACGATACCACCTTGTGCGATAGCAAGTGCAGCTGCCGAGTGCTCGGGCGAGACAAAACTACCATAAGGTCTGTTCGCGCTCATAGTTGTACGGAACACAAGACGCAACACACGGCGCACCTTATCGTTCAAAACCTCAACGGGAACATCTCCCGACTTAACCAACGAACGCAAAGTGTCGGCCAAGTGGTAAGAGTCATAGGCATTCTTGCGACCTTGCGACAAGCCATCGGTCCAAGTACCAAACTCCAAATCAAGACCATTATAAATAGCCTGATGAGTATCGTGTGTACCGCCCCAATCCGAGATTACGACACCGTCCCAGCCCCACTCGCCTTTCAAAATATCATTGAGCAGGTATTGATTATGGCAACAGTGTTGGTTTTTGTACTTCATATAGGCGCCCATAATACTCCACGAGCCCGCATCAACCGTTGCTGCCTTAAACGCAGGCAGATAAATCTCATACAAAGCACGATCACTAATCTCGACATTGGTCGAGTGGCGACGATTCTCCTGATTGTTGAGTGCAAAGTGTTTCACACAAGTTGCAACGTGATTTGACTGCACACCTTTAATATAAGGTACAGTCATCGTACTTACCAAATAAGGGTCTTCGCCCATATACTCGTGATTACGACCACACAACGGAGTGCGATAGATATTAACACCAGGGCCCAATAACACATTTTTATTACGATAGCGAGCCTCCTCGCCTATTGCCACACCATAGCGCGAAGCCATTTCAGTATCCCATGTTGCAGCAAGACATACCAATCCGGGGAAAGCGGTACAAGCGTCATTGGTCCAATCGGCTCCCGACCATTTGTCCCACAATACCTCTTCACGAATACCGTGCGACGAATCAGTGCACCACACCTCGGGGATACCCAAACGTGGCACACCGGGTGCCGAGAATTTGGACTGTGCGTGAATAAACGCAATCTTCTCGTCCAAAGTCATTCGCTGCAACGCATCTTCGACACGCTCCTCGATAGGCGCATTTTCATCAAGATAGATAGGCAACTCGTTCTTTTGTGCCGAGAGTGATGCTACACACATCACAGCGGCAACACTCATCACCAGTTTTAAAACAGATTTCATAAGTAATAGTAGTATTAGTTATTGGTTTCTATTTGCCAAGATTCATTCTATCAATCAAAGCCGACACTTGCGGTTTATGGCCACGGAAGCGCACATAAAGTGTCATCGGGTGCTCGTGTCCGCCTTGACTGAGCACATTACGGCGGAACGACTCGGCAACCTCTCGATTAAAGATACCCTCTTGCTTAAACATCTCAAACGCATCAGCCTCCAACACCTCTGCCCATTTATAAGAGTAGTATCCGGCTGCATAGCCTCCCGAGAAGATGTGCGAGAACGAGGTCGAAGACGATGTACCTGCAACACGAGGCAGTACTTGTGTCGGAGCAGTAGCCTTAATCTCGAATTGCTCGACATCCTCGGTCAATGGCTCGGTAATGCTATGGTATGCCATATCGGCCATACCAAACGAGAGTTGGCGCACATTACCATAAGCCGCCAAATAGTTCTTGGCTGCAATAATATTATCCACCATTTGTCGAGGCATCTTTTCGCCTGTTTGATAGTGAACGGCTGCCATATCAAGAAACTCCGACTCGGTAGCCCAATTCTCCATAATTTGCGAAGGCAACTCAACAAAATCACGATATACTGCTGTACCCGAAAGCGACTCATAGGTGCCCTCAGCCAACAGGCCGTGCAAGCAGTGACCAAACTCGTGAAGAAATGTCTCGAACTCGTCAAAAGTCAGTAACGAAGGAGTATTCTCGGTCGGTTTGGTAAAGTTACCACACATCGAAATAAGAGGAATAATCTCGCGGCCCTCTGCATCAACTGCTTTATCACGGAACGAGGTCATCCACGCGCCACCACGCTTACTCTCACGGGGGAAGAAATCCATATAAAGAATACCAATAGTCGAGCCATCTGCCTCGGTTACCTCATACACAACTACATCGGGATGATAAGGCTCAATATCCGTACGCTTAATGAATCGAATACCATATAGTTTTTCGGCCAAGCCAAAGATTGCCTGTTTGGTATGCTCCAACTCAAAATAAGGTTTGGTTTGCTCCTCGCTAACATTGTAGTATTCATTCTTATATTTTTCGCTGAAATAGGCCCAATCCCAGGGTTGCAACTCGAAATCGTTGCCATACACGCCACTCTTACGAGCATATTTCTCGATAGCCTCAACCTCGGCGTCGGCATACTCTTTGGTCGATACCAACAACTCATCAAGCAGGTTATTTACACCCTCAATGGTTTCGGCCATACGCTCCTCCAAAACATAATCAGCATAGGTTTTGTAGCCCAACAGATTGGCAAGTTGCAGACGAAGGGTTGCAATACGTTGAATGATCGCTGTATTATCATACTCGCCGCCCAAGCAACGACTTGCATTGGCACGATAGAGTTGCTCTTTCAGTTCACGGTCGGTCGAGTATGTCATAAAGGGCAACATACTTGCATATTGCAAGGTAACGGTCCAACCTGTCTCGCCCTTCGCTTTGGCCTCCGAAGCCATAGCCTCACGAACATAGGCTGGCAACTCCGCTACTTTGGCAGAATCAGCCTCCGGAATATTGATATGGAATGCATTGGTTGCGGCCAACACATTTTGTCCAAACTTCAATGTCAAACCCGATAATTCGGTCGAAAGTTCACGATAGGTTTGTTTATCCTCGTCATTCAAACCCGCACCACTACGGACAAAATTCTTGTAAGTTTTGGTAAGCAACATTTCGCTCTCGGTGTCGAGTTCCAATGCCTCGCGGTTCTCCCACACCGTACGCACGCGCTCATAGAGCGTTTCATTGAGCATCATATCGTTGCTAAACTCCACCAACATAGGTTGAATCTCCTGTGCCAGGGCCTGCATCTCGTCCGAAGTTACGGTCATATTGAGGTTAAAGAAGATGTTGGCAATACGATTAAGATTTGCTCCACCGCGCTCAATAGCCACTACCGTATTTTCGAAGGTAGGTGCTTCGGGGTTATTAACCACTGCTGCCAACTCCTCACGAGCCTCTTGCAGCGCAATCTCCAAAGCCGGCTTAAAGTGAGCCAACTCATATTGCGAAAATGCAGGTGTATCAAATGGGGTTGCGGCTGTTTCCAACAACGGATTTTTGGCATCGCAACCAACAAGTGCTAATGCTGTCATAAGCGTTACTATTACTTTCTTCATAGAGATAATGTAGTTTTCGGTATTTTATTGTTTACTTTTTTACGATTGAATGTGGACTATCTCGATACCCACGCGACGCAACAAATCCAAGCCGTCCTCATTGCGATAAGGGTCGCTATAAACAACTCGGCGGATACCTGCCTGAATAATCAATTTAGCACACTCGATACATGGTGACGCTGTAATATAAAGTGTTGCACCATCGCAATTATTGGCACTTTTGGCAACTTTGGTAATGGCATTCGCCTCGGCATGAAGTACATAGGGTTTAGTAACACCCATATCGTCCTCACAGATATTCTCGAAGCCCGACGGAGTTCCATTATATCCGTCCGAGATAATCATCTTATCCTTGACGATAAGTGCACCCACCTGACGACGCACACAATAGGAATTTTCGGCCCATATACGAGCCATACGCAAGTAGCGGCTATCTAATTGTCGCTGTTTTTCTTCATTATATCCCATAAAGTCTAACTATTTTGCAAGGGGGTTCTTTGTGGATTTTGTAACCACAAAATCTTTCAGATAGTATGGTTCGAAGTAGGCAATACTCTCGAATCTCTTCTGTTCGAAAGCTCGTTGCGCCTGACGAGCCAGACCGCGCGCCGACGGAGCTACTTCGACATAACGGACCTCCGACAACACCTCACGGCATTTGGCAGCTCCATCACCAAACATTATAATCTCACGACCTTCCGATTTGGCTGTGGCACGCTCCTCGGCAAAACTCTCGGCATCAATAATCTTGGCCTCAACGGCCGAAAGCGGATTACATTGTGTGTCAAAAACGCGGGTATAGACCTCCATACGGCGAGCATCAATCATAGGAATCAACAGTGCCTTATCCCAATTCTCGACACTCAATACGCCCGTTTGATAGTCCTCATTAACAACCTCGGCCAACGAAGCAAGCGAGCCAACCGAAATCAAAGGAATACCCAAGCCATAGCACAAACCTTTGGCAAACGACACTCCGATACGCAAACCCGTATAGGAGCCGGGGCCCGAACTGACAGCCACTGCGTCCAAATCCTCGGCTTCGAGATTATTGGCACGCAATATCTCGTCGGCAAAGACACCGATATTACCAGCGTGCTCACGACCTCCGTCACTTTCTCGCACAGCAACAACTTCGCCACCTACCGACAGAGCCACAGAACACACAGCTGCACTCGTTTCAATACACAATATATTAGCCATCTTTGTCTCTTTTACAAACTCACGCGTTTGGCGCGATCCATTTCTCGTTTGGCGTCCTTCTCTTTGATATACTCTCGTTTGTCGAAACTCTTACGACCTCGACACAAACCGATAGCCACTTTCGCCAAACCTCTCTCATTGATAAACACTCGCAAGCCGACAATCGTCAAGCCCACATCTTGTGTCGCGCGAGCCAACTTATCCAACTCTCGGGATTGCAACAACAACTTACGGTCGCGTTTAGGCTGATGATTGTTATAGGTTCCCCACTCATACTCCGAGATATTGAGTCCTTTGATATACAACTCGCCACGATCAAAGTAGCAATAACAATCGTTCATCGACGCTTTGCCACGACGCAACGACTTGATTTCGGTACCGACCAGCACTATGCCGGCTATGTACTCATCAAGTATCTCGTAGTCGTAGGTTGCCCTCTTATTACGAATATTTATATTACGAAAATCGCCCATGCCGCGCAACTACATATTTCCGATGTTACGACTCATAAAGGCCCACTTCAAGTTCAGATAGTTAATCATTCTATCCAAAGCATCGTCCCAAGGAATTTGCTCATCGCCATTCTCACGACGACCATCTGTTATCAGGTTAGGTTCATGCAAAAGCCAGTTTTCTTCGGCCGAACGACGAAGATATACACGTTGCTCCTCGATATATTGCAACAAATCGGGCAACAACGGCTCGACAATTTCGCGCCATTGACGCACCATCTCCTGCTCGAAAGGACGATAGCGCAACATCTCGGGCAGATACATAGTGTTATAGTTCACCCAGCCACTTGCCGTTGCGGGGATGTAAGAACGGTAATCGAAGTCCCAAGCAGGACCACAGTACCATTTATCATCGCCACGCTGTTTGTAGGTATACCAGCTATTAGGACCTTGGGGCTCGGTAGTACCCGAAATCTCGAACACGAGCCATTGAGCTACCCACGAGGGGATATCGATATACTGCATAACCTCGGTCGGATCGCCGCCTTTACGAACTTCGCCAAACATCTTGTCGATATTGAGGACATAGTTCATAATATAGTCGCGTTGCGCCTCATTACTATCCTCCTTTTTGGGGACTTTCACAGCAGCTCCCGAGTTACCTTGCAATACAGGCATATCCCAGCCCCATTGGTCACCATCAGAGCCATAGTGGAACTCAACGATATAACCTCCGGTAATAGCTTCGCCTTTGGTATCGGTCGGAAGCATCTCGGCAATATTCAAGCGGTCTTTACCAATACGCACCTGCTCGGTAAGCTGATAGACACCACGATATGTTCCGTTAAGAATAACCTCCACTTGACGATAGCGAGGAGTCCACGAAAGGATAGACATACGCTCCGAAAGCCACCAAGCAACCGAGTTACGCAACAAAGTTTTATCACGATAGTTACCAATCATAACCCACTTCTTGTGAGCAGGCATACCCAACACCTCTTGTGCACTATCAAGTTTGAAGGTATAAGATGGCTTCTTACGGAATGTACCCCAAGACGAGTTACCACGGCCGTGAATCATAAAGCGTTGCTCCTCCAAGCCCTCGAAATCATCAGCACCAACGATATGTATCGAGCCAGCCTCATAGTCATCTCGGCTTGCCACCTCATTACCTGTATCCAAGTCTATATAAACAATTGGCAGACCGGTGAAATACTCTACATCGATTGTATATTCTCGGATATCGCCACTCTCGGCAACCGCCTTGATTGTGGTTATATTCGACAAGTCACACACACTTTCGCCACTCACAAGTTGCTCATTACCGATGTACACACGAGGTGCAGTTGTTTCAAACGTAATGACCATATTCTCGATGTCAAGCGGATAGAATGTCGGGAAAGTTGTACCCTCGGCGTACACATAGGGATCGCCCATCTCTCCGGGGATATAACAACTAAACACGCCATCTTTATCTGGCTTCAAAACATAGTCTTTTTTCAATGTCGGATTAAATCTGCGCAAAAGCGAAATTTGAGTTATCTCATTATCGCGTAACGGAATTTTCGGACCTTGTACAATCACTATCTCTTCACGGAGCAGACCGCCCATTGTTGTATGGATATGGATTGTTGTTTGGCGAGGCAATTCACTCATATTGCGCTCCATCTCTACTTCGATTGTATGTTTGGCGTCCGCTTTGAGCACGCCATCAACTTTGGGTTTAGCCCACTCATCATCGGCCCAAACCTCAAAATCGAGTTCACTTACAACCTCGAACGAAACCACTCCCTGATTTCCATCATTAGTCAGGCTATCAACCGAAACGGTCATTACAGGCTCATATTTGGACTGTCGAACAACAACGTCCTTCCACTTACGGTCATCTGCTGTTGTTACAGAAACCTTAGCCGAACGATCTGCCTTTGTCATATTACGCTTAACCACAATGGGAATTACAACCTCTTCGCCCGGGCCGTACTCCTTCTTGTCATCGAGTTCAATCCAATCTGCCGCAGTAAGCACCTTAATAGGGCTGCCACAATTAACCTCAATCCAGGCTGTTTGCTCGAAAGAATCAAGACTCAAACTGGTAGTCACAATCTCAAACTTCTCGCCCGCCTCATTGGGGAATTGCGACACCGGTATTACGAACGGCTCTTCATCCATCGGATAGAGAGTCAGATTTGCCTCTCTCACCTCCTCCTCGGGATTCTCCAACGCAGCAACGGTCAAAATTTGACGACCTGCCTCAAACTCCGTCTCTCCCAAAATAAGCCAATCGGCGTCGGAATGTGCCACAAAAGAGACTTCGGACTCCACCTCAAACGACTGTTCGCTATAAGTCCAGTCAAACATCAACCACGGCACCGCCGTCGTAATCGGATACTCATCCGGCACTTCCACCGGAGGTGGTGTACAAGCATTTGCAAACCAAACACATACGACAATCATCAACGCTTTCAATGCGCTTATTATATTCTGATTCTTTCTCATAGTTGAAAGTTAGTTGTATAAAAATCGTTCAAAGATACAAAAACATTTCGGGTCTTACAAGCACACGAGCCACCAAGATTTGATTTTTCCACAAATTTCATTATCTTTGCGTTAAACAAACGATGAAAGATTATGTGGTTTCGCATTATTTCGGTCACAATTTTAGTCATCTGCGCATATCTGCTCGGCTCTATTCCGAGTGCAGTATGGATTGGCAAACGTTACTACGGAATTGACATACGCGAGCACGGCAGCAAGAATGCCGGAACAACAAATACGCTTCGCGTACTTGGCAAAAGAGCCGCCATTCCCGTCTTTGTAATTGACTTTCTGAAAGGCTTTTTGGCAGTGACTTTATCCAACCTCTTGGCCTACAACGAAAGTATGGACAGCAACTTCATCATCAACGTAAAAATCGGACTTATTTTCGCCGCCGTTTTGGGACATATCTTCCCGATTTTTGCAGGCTTCAAAGGAGGTAAAGGTGTGGCAACAATCGCAGGTGCAGTAGTCGGCATTTACCCACCCGCAATTCTCCTCTGTTTGATTGTTTGGTTCCTATCACTGCTTATCACTCATTATGTTTCGTTCAGCTCGATGTTAGCAGGTGTCATGTACCCTATTTTCATCATGATTTCGCCACAGACAAACCACAGTATTCCGTTGATTATCTTCTCGTTAATAGTCGCCGTACTACTCATATACACTCACCGAAAAAACATCAAACGATTGATGGCCGGAGAGGAGTCCAAAATCTACGTTTTCAAGAAACGAGAGAACAAAAAGTAAGGTTATTTCGACACTCCGAAAATCACAAAAGTTGTCCAACAATCAATTTTGTTGCGACAACTTTTTTTTGCATTTTTTCGCTGATACAAAATGAACATTTAAGAGGCATATTATAAGGCGCCAAACCACATATCTGAAAATATGAACATTTCACAAGAGTTCAAGAACAAGTTTTAAGGGCTCTGCGATTGCACCAATACGCTTTTTTTTCTTATATTTGCACTCAAATCATTAACCTTATGCGGTGAGTTATTGCCGCATATCTTAAAAAATAGATTTATATGGTACAACGTAATCTTGTGAAATGCTACGAACAAGCATTTCGCGAAAACCGAGAAATGACTGCGCTGACGGATTATTTTAAGAAGGAAAATTTCTCGTATTACGAAATGGCAAAAGAGATTGCCAAACTTCACCTCCTGTTTGAAAAGGCAGGTATTCAACCCGATGACAAAATCGCCCTTATGGGCCGCAACAACCCCAGATGGTGTATCGCTTACATTGCCACCATCACCTACGGAGCCATCTTGGTTCCCATTCTTCAAGACTTCAACGCCAACGATGTAATCAACATCCTCAACCACTCGGAGAGCCGCATGTTGTTCATCGGCGACCAACATTGGGATATCGTCGAGGAGGATCGCTTGGACACCGTTACTTGTGCTTTCTCGCTGACCGACTACCACTGCGTTTGGGAGAAAGAGGGTACCGAGTTGAAGGACTTCATAAGCAATATGACCATTCACTACCGCGAGCGTTATCCCAACGGCTTCCGCAACGAGGACATCTGCTACAAAGAGGTTCCCAACGAGCATATCGCTCTTATCAACTACACCAGCGGCACAACCGGTAACAGCAAGGGTGTAATTTTGACCCATAACAACCTCGTTTCGAATGTCGATTTCGCCATTAAGGAGAAAATCTTCTTCAAGGGTAGCCGCACACTTGCATTCTTGCCTTTGGCACACGCATACGGCTGTATGTTCGACTTCCTTACTCCGCTTGCACACGGTAGCCACATTACCCTGCTCGGAAAGATGCCTACCCCCAAGATTTTGGTAGAGGCTATGGCCGAGGTTAAGCCTCACGTTATCTGTTGCGTGCCGATGGTACTCGAAAAGATTTACCGCAAACAAGTTGCACCTATGTTGGAGAAAGGTGCACTCAAATATGCAGTTCGTATTCCTTTGATTGACACTGCGATTTACTCGGTAATCCGCAACAAACTCTTGTCGGCATTCGGTGGCGAGGTTAATCTGTTTATCGTTGGTGGTGCCGCCATCAACCCCGAGACCGAGGAATTCTTGCAACGCATCAAATTCCCGCTTACAGTTGGATATGGTATGACCGAGTGCGCACCGCTTATTTCGGTTACTATCGACTGGGAGAATTTCAAACCCGGCTCGGTAGGTAAATACCTCAAAGAGTACTGCGAGGTTAAAATCGACAGCAAAGATCCTCAAAACATTCCCGGAGAGATTTTGGTCAAAGGTGAGCAAGTTATGGCCGGATACTACAAGAATGAGGAGGCTACCTCCGCAGTTCTTACCGAAGATGGCTGGTTGCACACCGGCGATATGGGTACCATTGACGAGGACGGCACCATTTATATTAAAGGTCGTTGCAAGACTATGATTTTGGGTGCTAACGGACAAAATATCTACCCCGAGGAGATTGAGTCTAAACTCAACACTTTGTATCTTGTTTCGGAGTCGCTTATCGTTGAGCGCGAGGGTAAATTGGTTGCTTTGGTATATCCCGATTACAGTCAAGCCAAAATTGATGGTGTACCCGACGACAAGATTGAGGAGATTCTCAAAGGTAACCTTACAGAGTTGAACTCTTTGGTTGCAAACTACGAGAAGGTATCGAGCCTGATTGTATATCCGACCGAGTTCGAGAAAACTCCCAAGAAATCTATCAAACGCTATTTGTACAAAATCTAATCAGCGTTACGATTATTAAAGGGTGTGTCCATACGGGCACACCTTTTTTTTGTTTGATATTATATAACAAGCGCACAAAAAAAACGGATTGCAACTATTGCAACCCGTTCTTTCTTTCCCGTTAATGCGCGGATTAGAGGTATTTGATTGTTGTCTCGTCCGAAACAGTCAGTTTCTTACGGCCTTTGGCACGACGAGCAGCCAACACTTTACGTCCGTTGGCGGTAGACATTCTCTCACGGAAACCGTGTTTGTTAATCCTCTTTTTGCGCGAGGGTTGAAAGGTTCTTTTCATTGCCATATCTTACGAGTATTTATAATTCACACTAATCGGACTGCAAAGGTATAACTTTTTTGATTACTACAAAAACTTTTCGAAAAGATTTTGATTTTTGGGCAGAAAAACCACCTTTTTTGTCTCAAAGAAGGGTTCTTCGAACCATTGCGAGATGTCATAAATCGTTCCTTTGAGCGATGCAGCCGCCAACTCTTCGGTCAAATCACCTCCTTTGAGCAGCAACATACCCGACGGAAGAGAGCCTTTACAGGTCGGTGCGATTTTGTTCCAGCACCACTTTTTGAGCATATCGGTTTGAGCCACTGCACGGCTTATCACATAGTCAAAGCTACCCGAAACGCTCTCGACACGAGCATTGATAGCTCGAACATTGCCGAGCGACGCGCCCTCCGCCACAGCTTCAACCACCTTTATCTTCTTGCCGATAGAATCAACCGCCGTAAATTCCACCTGCGGAAAGAGTATCGCCAAAGGGATTGTCGGAAAACCTCCGCCACAACCGATATCCAGCACTCGCGCTCCCGCCTCAAAAGTACACGCTTTGGCTATCGCAAGCGAGTGCAACACGTGATTAACATACAACGAGTCAATATCTTTACGCGAAATTACATTGATACGGGCATTCCACTCGCGATACAACGAATCGAGAGCCTCGAAACGGTTCTTCTGCTCGTCGGTCAAATCAAAATATCGGGTTATAACATCTATCATACGATTCCTCCTTCGATTATATACTCACATATACGCGCGCGTGCACGATGGATTTGCGTTTTGACCGTTCCGAGGGGCATTTTCAACTCCTCGGCAATCTCCTCATAAGAAAGTTCCTTGATAAATCGTAGTTCTATCAGACGACTATACTTGGGGTCCATCATTTTAAGGTAGTTCTCGATTTGTACCTTTTGTTGCGAATTGATAATACGCTCCTCGGGAGTTGGCGACGAGGCCACCTTGGTCAGCAAGGCCTGCTCTCCCGCAAACGAAGCATCATCACGACGCTTACGCACAAAATCTATAAAAGTATTGCGGGCAATGGTCACAATCCACTGACCAAACGAATACTCGGGATTGAATTGTCGCAACTTCAAAAAAGCCTTGATAAAGGTCTCTTGCGTCAAATCGTCGGCATCGTCGGCAGGCACACCATAGCGTTTGGTATAGAGCGTCTGTATAGACTCACGATAACGACCCACAAGGCTCTCAAAGGCGAGTTTATCGCCCTCCAAAGCCCACGACACTATCTGCTTATCATCGGCAGCTATGTAACTCTCGAAATCCATCAACTCTTTTTGGGTTTGCTCATTATATAGTCCATGATGGGCGATAGCAAGTCATAAATAAAGTAGAAGCCCATAAGTCCCTTTTCGCCCAAACGACGAGCGATACCGAACATAGTATGCCATACCAGCGCATAGCGCAATACAATCAACACAGCAACTGCTATCTTAACCTCATCGGGCATAACCACCAACGCAGCAATCGAAGACACCCAAAACAGCATACGGCTCACTGGCTCCCACAAAAGAGTATCACGAACGCCCTTAATGTAATCGGCATAGGTAACCGCTTGTTGTCGTTGTGTCGAAATCCACCAGCCAAGGCCACCCCATCTTTTTTGACGCACAGTCGAGTTGGGGCCTATCACAATGCTTGTATTATTATCACGAGCTATGCGTTGAAGAAACAGGTCATCTTCGCCCAAACTCATATTCAGATAACCGAAGCCCTTATTGTCGAAATATACCTGTTTGCGGAAACCGAAGTTTTGAATTGAAGCTTTATAAACTTTACCTCCGATTGCCGACGACAAACTTTGTGTCGAAGACATCATCTGCGAAGTCCTGATAAACAAATCACCCAAGCCTCGGCCGCGCTCCACACCGCAATAGCCTATAACAACATCACCACGACCAAAACCCGCTGCCATATTGGCCAGCCAACGGCGCGAAACGGGCGGAATCATATCGGGTGTGGTAAGAATAATATTGTCGTACGATGCGGCTTTGATACCGACATTGTGCGCAGTTTTGAGCGTAATCGGGAAACGCTGTTGTTTGATTTGAGTGCAGGTCAAGCGGCAATGCTCGGTCGATGCGCCCACCGACAATGCCTGCAATGTTTCGGCAAATTCGGTATCGTTACCGACATACACGACCACTATCTCGTAGGTCGGATACACTTGCGACAGCAATACGGGGAGCGTATTTTCGAGCCACAAGTAGTCCTCGCCCATACTCAAAACGAGCGACACTGGTTGGTCGGTTGGAGCAATTGATTCTCGGCGACTATCCTTATACTTCGGCAGCTTGGCATAGCGACCCAAATAGAAGCACAATTGAATCGTAAGTGTCAGCAACACAATGCCGAGCAGGCCCAGCCCCCAAGGGCCGTAAGCGTCAATGATTATTTTGAAAAATGAGTTTATTTGGTCCACGACAAAACAACGTATTTAATTTGACAAAAATACGACTTTTTTTCGACATTACGACATTATATAAATAATAGTCGCCAAAAATTGTAGAAACCACGAATTTTACGTATTTTTGCGAGTTATGAAATTCACACTCGAACATAAAGCCACCGACTGCAACGCCAGAGCGGGTCGCTTCAGCACCTCTCACGGAGAGATACTGACGCCTATTTTTATGCCCGTAGGTACCGCAGCAACCGTTAAAGGTATATTCCATCGTGACGTACAGAACGAAGCCAAAGCACAAATCATATTGGGCAACACCTATCACCTGTATCTGCGCCCCGGTATGGAGATTATGGAACAAGCAGGTGGTATTCACGGTTTTTCGTCGTGGAACAAACCCGTATTGACGGATAGTGGCGGTTTCCAAGTATTTTCGCTGGCTGATTGTCGCAAAATCAAGGAGGAGGGAGTTACCTTCCGTTCACATATCGACGGCTCGAAACACCTTTTCACTCCCGAGAAGGTTATGGACATCGAGCGCACTATCGGAGCCGATATTATGATGGCCTTCGATGAGTGTCCTCCGGGAACAGCCGAGAGAGATTACGCCGCCAAATCATTGGCTCTGACCAATCGTTGGTTGGAGCGTTGCTTCAATCGCTACCATCAAACCTCGCCCAAGTACGGACACTACCAATCACTCTTCCCCATTGTTCAGGGTTGCACATATCCCGACTTGCGCGAAGAGTCGGCTCGCTTTGTACAGCAATTCGACGCAGATGGATATGCTATTGGAGGTTTGGCTGTTGGCGAGCCTGCCGAAGTTATGTACCGAATGATTGAAGTTGTCAATGCTGTACTCCCGACCGACCGTCCACGCTACCTGATGGGTGTTGGTACCCCTATCAACATTTTGGAGGCTATCGAGCGTGGTGTCGATATGTTCGATTGTGTAATGCCGACTCGCAATGGTCGCAACGGTATGATTTTCACCACCCAAGGTATCATCAACATCCGTAACGAGAAGTGGCGCAACGACTTCTCGCCCATCGACCCCGCAGGCTTGTGCTTTGCCGACACGACCTATACCAAAGCCTACCTTCGTCACTTGGCGACCTCGGGCGAGATGTTGGCAGCACAAATCGCTTCGTTGCACAACATTTCGTTCTATTTGTGGTTGGTTGGAGAAGCTCGCAAACACATTATCGAAGGCGACTTCAAACAGTGGAAAGAGGCCATAATACCAATTATTGGCAGACGTTTATAGAGTAATCGTAAGAATCGGAGAAAGATGCGTAGCCCTATCAAGATACTCGACTGGTATATTATTAGAAAGTTCCTCGGAACCTTCTTCTTCATTATTGCTCTGTTTGTGATTATTATCGTCATTTTCGACTATGCCGAGAATGTCGATGACTTCATCACGAACAAAGCACCGTTTAGCGAGATTATCTTGGACTACTACGCCAACTTTGCCCCCTCGATGATTAACCAATTCAGCGGTTTGTTTACGTTTATTACCGTAATTTGGTTTACTTCGAAGATGGCATCACAAACCGAGATTGTGGCTATTTTGTCAAGCGGTGTAAGTTTCCGTCGCATTGTACGCCCCTACTTGCTGTCGTCTTTCGTCATTATGCTTATGAGTTTGGGGTTGAGCCTGTGGGTAATTCCCAGCGCTTCGAACGAGATGCTCGATTTCCAAGTCAAATACATACAGCGAAAGAAACGTCAGGCACACAAATACGACGAACACATATATCGTCAAATAGACAAAAACGTATTTGTATATATTCGCAACTTCTCGGGAGAGAGCAATCGCGCAAGTTTCTTTGCCATTGAGCGTTACAACGACAATGCATTGGTCGAGGTTTTGGAGGCTTCGGAGGTACGTTTTATGCCCGAAACACAACGTTGGGCAGCTCCTCAATACACCATTCGCCACAACCTCGAAACCACCATGAGTTACGAATTGCACAAAAGTCTTGACACACTCATCAACCTCAACTCCCAAGAGATTGGCAAGGTCGAAGAACTTGTCAAAACGATGAAAATCGAGGACTTGAACCAATTCATATCGCAACAGCAAGATAAGGGTTCCGATATGATAAACCTATTTGAAGTCGAACGACAGCAGCGGTACTCGTATCCTGTTTCGATTATAATATTGACGATTATGGGTGTTGCATTGGCAAGTCAGAAGAAGCGAGGCGGTACGGGAGTGAACTTGGGTGTAGGTATCGTGCTGTGTTTCTCCTACATTATGTTCGCCAAATTTGCCGAGGAGTTTGCCAAAGGCGACCTTCTACCCGCCCAAATATCGGTATGGATTCCCAATATAATATTTGCAGGTATTGCGCTTTACCTATATAAGAAAGCACCAAAATAGGCGTTCAAATAACGGAAACTTTGTATATTTGCACTCTGATTTGACACATTTATAGAATTTAATACACAAGACAAGATATGAGTATGATTGAATTGAGCGAACAAGAGCAGTTGCGACGCAACTCTTTGGGTGAGCTCCGCAAATTGGGTATCAACCCCTATCCCGCCGAGAAGTATGATGTAACGGCAAGCACAAGCGAGATTGCAGAAGAATTTGACGCCAATCCCGAGAAATTTGCCAAAGTAAGCATCGCCGGACGTATCATGAGCCGACGAATTATGGGTAGCGCCTCGTTCTTCGAGTTGCAAGACCACTCGGGTCGTATCCAAATCTACATTCGTCGTGACGATGTTTGCCCCGAGGGCGACACCACGCTCTACAACACCGTATTCAAAAAGTTGCTCGACATTGGTGACTTTGTTGGTGTCGAGGGTTTTGCGTTCCGCACACAGACAGGCGAGTTGAGCGTTCACTGCCAAAAGTTCACCGTTTTGAGCAAGTCAATCCGTCCATTGCCCATCGTCAAAGAGAAAGATGGTAAGACTTTTGACGCATTGACCGACCCCGAGGTGCGCTATCGTCAGCGTTATGTTGATTTGGTGGTTAATCCCCACGTTCGCGATGTATTTGTCAAACGTGCCAAGATTATCGCTACCATGCGCGAGTACTTCAACTCGAAAGGTTGCCTCGAAGTGGAAACCCCCATTTTGCAACCCATTCCCGGTGGTGCTTCGGCTCGTCCTTTCATCACTCATCACAACGCGCTCGACATCGATTTCTATATGCGTATCGCTACCGAGCTCTACCTCAAACGTCTGATTGTAGGTGGTTTCAGTGGCGTTTACGAGTTCGGCAAGAACTTCCGCAACGAGGGTATGGACCGTACTCACAACCCCGAGTTTACCTGTATGGAGATTTACATCGCCTACAAGGATTACAAGTGGATGATGGAGTTCACCGAGCAGATGTTGGAGAAAATCGCAATGGAGGTAAACGGTACTACCGACGTCGAGATTGACGGCAAGATGATTTCGTTCAAGGCTCCATTCCGTCGTTTGACTATGACCGACGCCATTCGCGAGAAAACAGGATACGACATCACAGGTCAAAGCGAGGAGCAACTGCGTGAGGCGTGCAAGCGTTTGAATGTTGAGATTGACGACACTATGGGCAAAGGCAAACTCATCGACGCAATCTTTGGCACATACTGCGAGGCCGACCTCGTTCAACCAACCTTCATCTGTGACTACCCTATCGAGATGTCGCCATTGTGCAAACGCCACCGCGACAACGAGGAGTTGACCGAGCGTTTCGAGTTGTTCGTCGCAGGTAAAGAGCTTTGTAATGCCTACTCGGAGTTGAACGACCCCATCGACCAATTGGAGCGTTTCCAAGAGCAAATGCGTCTTTCGGAGCGCGGTGATGACGAGGCTATGTTTATCGATATGGATTTCGTTCGCGCATTGGAG
Source organism: Rikenellaceae bacterium (assembly GCA_015060105.1). GTDB lineage: Bacteria > Bacteroidota > Bacteroidia > Bacteroidales > Rikenellaceae > UBA940. The sequence continues at coordinate 145,933 of SUZD01000002.1, forward strand.
TACGGTATGCCCAACTGCTCGGGTATGGGTATGGGTATCGACCGTCTGACTATGTTTATGACAGGTCAAACCTCTATTCAAGATGTCCTCTTCTTCCCCACTATGCGTCCCGAGAAGAAACCGACCATCGATGCTCCCGAGAAGTACATCGAGATTGGCGTACCCGAAGAGTGGGTCGAGGTAATTCAAAAAATGGGTTACATCACTGTTGAGTCGCTTCGCAAACTCGCACCCGGCAAGTTCTTCAACGACTTGTGCGGTTTTAACAAGAAAAACAAACTCGGACTCAAAGCGCCCTCGATTGACGATGTCAAAAAATGGTGCGAGCCCACAGAATAAGAATCCGAATTATCAAACTATAAAAAACAAAGACAATGAGAAAGAAAATTGTAGCAGGTAACTGGAAAATGAACACCCTCCCTGCCGAGGGCGTTGAGTTGGCAAAAGGCGTTGCTGCCGGTCGTGGCGAGGTTTGCTCGTGCGTAAACTTCATCGTTTGCCCTCCCTTCACACACATCTCGGAGGTAGCAAAAGCTCTCGAAGGTAGCGACATCGCTATCGGTGCACAAGACTGCGCTACCGAGGCAAAAGGTGCATACACAGGCGAGATTGCAGCTTCGATGATTGCTGCTCTTGGTTGCAAATACGTTATCCTCGGTCACTCGGAGCGTCGTCAATACTACGGCGAGACTTCGGAGACTCTCAACAAAAAAATGGCACAAGCTTACGCTAACGGTCTTACCCCCATCTACTGCGTTGGTGAGAACCTTGACGAGCGTGAGGCTGGCAAACATTTCGACGTTGTGAAAGCACAAATCGAGGAGGTTGTTTACAATCTTACCGAGGAGCAATTCGCAAACCTTGTTATCGCTTACGAGCCTGTTTGGGCTATCGGTACCGGCAAAACTGCTACCGCTGACCAAGCACAAGAGATTCACGCATACATTCGCAAAGTATTGGCTGACAAGTTCGGTGCTGCTGCCGACGATTGCGCTATCCTTTACGGTGGTTCGTGCAAACCTTCGAACGCTGCCGAGATCTTCGCAAAAGAGGATGTTGATGGTGGTTTGATTGGTGGTGCTGCTCTCAAAGCCGAGGACTTCCTCGCCATCGGCAAAGGATTTTAAATAGCCGGAGCTTATTGGGGGAATATCCGTTTGGGAGGGAGTGGAAACTCTTCAAATACCCGTACTTTCGGGAAATATCCTTCTTGGAGGCAGTGTAATCTTCCAAAACACCCACAATGTAACCCCTAAATAAAGTTCCAATCAATAAAATAGGCTGTCCCGAAAAGGACAGCCTATTTTATTATTTAATGCATCGCATTACAATATAAATCTGCGTATATCATTACCAAAGGCGAATATCATAAGCGCGAACAGCAGTATCATACCCACCATTTGAGCATACTCCAACACCTTGTCGCTCGGTTTCTTACCTGTCACAATCTCCCACAAGACAAACACGATATGTCCTCCGTCAAGACCCGGAATTGGCAGGATATTCATCACAGCAAACACCACGCTCAACAGTGCGGCAATACGCCAAAACATAAACCAATCCCAAGTATCGGGGAAGATACTGCCGATGGCAATAAAACTACCCAACGATTTATACGCCTCGGTTTTGGGCTTAAACATCAATTTCAGTTGGTCCCAATACGAAGCAATCTCCTCGCCTGTACGAACGAAGCCCACAGGGATTGACTCCCAGAAGCCATATTCACGAACTTGCACGGGGATAAAATTCTCGAAAGGTTTGAGTTCAACGCCAATCATACCCTCGGGCGACACGGCAACCGAGAGTGTATCAATCATATCACCACGAGCCACAACCAACTCCACATTTTCGCCCTTCTTGGCTGCTATGCTACCACGCACATCCTCAACTGCAAACATTTCGACACCATCAACCGCAACAACACGGTCATTGGGCAAAACACCCGCCATTGCTGCTCCGCCATCGGCCACTACATTAGCGACCTCAAACGGAATACGGGGGAACATAAAGTCCGACGAATTAAGCATTTGCGAGGTATAGTCGGCACGGATAAACACATTCACTGTATCGCCACCACGCAACACCTCAACGCGTTTAACCTGCTCTATAACCATTGTGCTATAAATCTCGGAGATATCGCCAACGGGCTCGCCGTCCAACGACACAATACGGTCGCCGTCCTCGAAGCCAATCTCGTGCGCCAACTCATTAAACGAGTAGCCCCATTGCACATCTTTATTGTCGAAGTAGCGTTCGCCCCACGCATAACTTATACCTATATAGATACAGCACGCCAGCACAACATTCATCAGCACTCCGCCCGCCATAATCAGCAATCGTTGCCATGCGGGTTTGCTTCGGAACTCCCAAGGTTGTGGGGTCGATTCCATATCTTTGGTACTCTTGGTCTCGTCAATCATACCAGCCAGCGACACATAGCCACCCAACGGAAGCCAGCCTATTCCGTATTCGGTTTCGCCCTTACGGAATTTGAACAGCGAAAACCAGGGGTTGAAGAAGAGATAAAATTTCTCGACGCGAACCTTAAAAATCTTTGCAAAAATAAAGTGTCCGAACTCGTGCACTATCACCAGCAACGAAAGGCAGGCAACAAGTTGAACAATTCTCATCAAAATATCCATATCAAGTGTTGTTTATAAATTCACTATAAGTTCTGCACATACTCTTCCGACAATCGACGCACCTGGTCATTCGTTGCAGCGTAATCTTCCAATGTGGGTTTCGCTATCAGTGCCACCTTACTAAACGCATTTTCGATTGTTCGCACAATATCGGTATAACCAATTTGCTTACTTATAAACGCCGCAACGGCAATCTCGTTGGCAGCATTGAAGATACAGCCCGATGTTCCTCCTGCATACAAGCAATGGTAAGCCAAATCAAGCGCAGGGTATTTCTGACGATCAACGGCACGGAATGTCAATTCGGGGTGACTCAAAAAGTCAAATGGCGGTGTTTCGAGCGGCAAGCGGTGTGGAAACGAGAGCGCGTACTGAATCGGCACACGCATATCGGGCGTACCCAGCTGCGCCTTTATTGCGCCATCGGCAAACTCCACCATCGAGTGAATTATCGACTGCGGGTGTATCAGCACATCAATCTGTTCGGGTTTCAATCCAAACAACCAGCGTGCCTCGATAACCTCAAAAGCCTTATTAACCAACGTCGAAGAGTCGATGGTAATCTTCGCACCCATATTCCAATTCGGGTGGCGCAAAGCCTGCTCCACCGTAACATTATGAAGTTCCGATATGGGTGTATCGCGGAACGAGCCCCCCGAAGCGGTTACAACAACTCGGCGCACGGGCGACGGCTCCCCTACCAAACATTGAAAAATTGCCGAGTGCTCGGAGTCAATGGGTACCAACGCACTACCCTCGGTGCCGACAAGGCCCATAACTATATCGCCAGCAACAACAAGGCTCTCTTTATTTGCCAATGCAAGTTTTTTGCCTGCGCGAAGCGATGCGACAGAAGGAGCAAGACCCGCATAACCTACCAAGGCATTGACTACGGTATCGACATTACTTGCGGCAGCCACTTGTGCCACTGCGTCTATTCCGGCATACACCTTCACATCGGTATCGGCCAAAGCCTCCGACACTTGGGCGTAGTAGGTTTTATCGGCAATAACGACACTATCGGGCGAGAAGCGACGAGCCTGTGCGACAAGTTGCTCCCAACGACGATTAGCCGTCAGCGTGGTTATCTCGAAAAGTTCGGGGTGCTGCGATACGACATCAAGTGTTTGCTCTCCAATAGAGCCTGTCGAGCCGAGCAGTGCTATTCGTTGTTTCATAGTTCGTTAGAATACTATATACCCCTCAGGGTCAATTGGCGAGCCTTTATACCACAACTCAAACTCCACCTCGGGTTCGGTTGTCGCATTTTCCGCATCATCACTCGTCTCGCCATCGCCTACCGTTGCAATCACCTCGCCTGCGCGAACATGAGAGCCTATGCTTTTTTGAAGCATCGTATTGTGTTTGTAGGTCGATAGCAGATTATCGGCATGTTGGATAGTTATCACATAGCCTTCGTCAGGCGACCAATAGTTTGCCACCACTGTACCATCTTTGACAGCCGAGATGGTTGTCGTAGAGATTTTAAGACGAACACCAAAAGCGCCGTTACGAGGGTCAAATTGCGAGGTCACAACACCTTGTGCCGGAGGCAACAAATCGAGTGACATTCGTGCGCTTTTGTGTGCGGCATTAGCGATTGCAATGCTATACTCGCCCGTACCCTCGATTTGAGCACGAAGAGCCGAATCCGCAGCCGAGGCGGGTATCATCTCTTTATTCTTGATATCGACACTATCGCCAATCATCTCGACATTACGCACAACGGGGGTTTTGCCATCGACAATCAAGGCGATATTGTCGCTATATACCAACAAGTGATTCATCTCACGTTCGAGCGAATCCAGACGCACGATATTATCAATCAAAAGTTGGCGCGATTTAGCACCCGGGTTACCCGGAATTGTGTCAAGTATGGGGGTATATGCAATAGTCACAACTGCCACCGCAAAGATGATAAAAACCATAGCCACGAAACCGACCAACAAGTGCCACGGACGAATCATAATCGACCAGCCGCTATCACTCTCATCGGCAAGTTCCACGCTCAATTTGTGACGGCCCACAAGGCCTACCCAAATTCGATAAAATATATTTTTGTCGTTACTCATAATCCTCACAAAGATAGAAATTTGATTGCGATTTACCAAAAGTTTGAATTGTATGCGTTTTTTTAACACGAAAAAATATATCTTTGCACTACGGTTAAATCGAAACATTAACGTATAAATCAAAATAATATTATGGTTAAACCTACACTTCTCGTATTGGCTGCCGGAATGGGAAGCCGCTACGGTTCACTCAAACAAATGGACGGCATCGGCCCCGGTGGTGAGGCTATCATTGACTACTCGATTTACGACGCTATTCGCGCCGGTTTCGGCAAAGTAGTTTTCGTTATCCGTCACGCATTCGAAAAAGAGTTCCGCGAGGTATTTACTCCCGAGCGTTTCGGTGGCAAAATCGAGGTTGATTTCGTATTCCAAGAGTTGGACTACCTTCCCGAAGGATTCAGCGTTCCCGAGGGTCGTGAAAAACCCTGGGGTACCAACCACGCCGTTCTTATGGCAAAAGACGCAATCAACACCCCGTTTGCAGTAATCAACGCAGACGACTTCTATGGTGCTGATTCGTATAAACAAATCGCCGACTACCTCTGCTCGTTGGAGGGTAAATCGGGCAGCTACTGCATGGTTGGTTTCCAAATCCAAAACACTTTGTCGGAGAATGGTAGCGTGTCGCGTGGCGAGTGCGGTGTTGATGCCGAGGGTTATTTGACTTCGATGGTTGAGCGCACTGCAATCGAGCGCATCGACGGCAAAATCCAATATACCGACGAGAACGGCAAGGTGTGCGAGATGGCTCCCGAGGCTCCCGTATCGATGAATATGTTCGGTTTCACTCCCGACTATTTCGGCTACTCGGAGGAGTATTTCAAAACCTTCCTTACCGAGAATATGGCAAACCTCAAATCGGAGTTCTACATTCCTACTATGGTAAACAAACTCATTGGCGAGGGTACTGCCAAATTGAAAGTTCTTACCACATCGTCGCAATGGTTCGGTGTAACTTACAAAGCCGACCGTCCTGCTGTTGTTGAGCGTCTGAATAAGCTTATTGCTGACGGCGTTTATCCTCAATATTTGTGGAAATAGAACAATATATATGGGGCATGACCTCCGAGGGAGAGGCTGTATTGGTGTACAAAATCACCAATACAGCTGGCGCCTCGGTCGAGTTGTGCAACATTGGCGCATCAATTATCGCCATCAACGTCCCCGATAGCGAAGGGAATATGACCGATGTAGCGCTGGGTTACAAGGAGTGGCAAAGCTACTTGCAAGACCCTGCCGCAATGTGCAAAAGTGTCGGTCGCTATGCCAATCGCATTGCCGATGGGCGTTTTGAATTAAATGGCAAAGAGTTCATATTGGCTCGCAACAATGGGCCTAATCACTTGCACGGTGGCGTAGATGGCTTTGGCACGCGTGTTTGGGAGGGCTCGGTCGAGGGCAATCAGGTTGTTTTCACGCTGACAAGCGAAGATGGCGACCAAGGTTATCCGGGCGAACTTGCAGTCCAGGTTGCATACTATTGGAGCGAGGAGAATGAATTGGATATTACTTATCGCGCCGTTTCAAGCGACGACACCATTGTCAATCTCACCAATCATCTATACCTCAATCTCGATGGTGCACAAAGCGGTTCGGTGCTTCACCACACACTACAACTAAATTGCTCGAAGTTTCTGCCTATCAATTCGGTACAAATCCCTACGGGTGAGTTGGCCGATGTCGAGGGAACGCCTATGGATTTCCGTTCGGCAAAGAGTTTCGCGCAAGATTTCGATAGCGATTTCAACTATATGCAACAGGTGCGTGGTTACGACCATTGCTTTGTTGTCGATGATTGGAAACGCAATATTCTTGGCAAGGTTGGTTGCTTGATGAGCGAGAAGAGTGGACGCAAAGTCGAGATTCTCTCGTCGCAACCCGGTGTGCAGATTTATACGGGCAACTGGCTACAAGATGCACCCGCGAACAAGGAGGGCAAGCGTTTTCACGACCACGATGGCGTGGCCATTGAGTGTCAAGCGTGGCCCGACAGCCCCAACCACCCCGATTTTCCATCGGTTGAGTTGAAAGCGGGCGAGATGTACATTCAGAAGATTGTCTATCGATTTGGTCTTTTGTAGCGGTCGAGAAACTCGGCAAGTTCTATCTGACGATACTCGGAACCATTACGCTCATAGAACAGATGGTCAATGCCGTTGGTAATCATAATCACCGAGGCGCCGAGAATATAGTTATAACGGACAGCTTGGTCTAATGCCGAGCTGTCTTTTATTTTGATTGCAGGCTCTTTACACTCACATACGATATAAGGTTTGCCATCGAGATAGGCCACAATATCGGCTCGTTGGTCGGCTCCGTGCATATCGACAGGCACCTCTTGCGCTATCTCCCCTGCCCCATAGCCCAGACGTTCAAACAACCCTATGACATGACGGCGCACCCACTCTTCGGGCGTCAGCACAAGCCACTTACCTCGGAGTGAATCCCAAAACTGCACACCGGTTGCAGTACGCTTGCAACGCAAAGTAATTTTGGGCATATTGAGTTTCGGCAGCTTTGTCATAGAAGTTTTGCGAAAAAAGTCTATCTTTGTGGTCGGACAACTACGTTGTCCAACGACAAAAGTAGAGATTATTTACGAAATACGTACAAAGATGAGAAAAAAACTATACATACTGTCTCTTGCCTTGCTCTGCGCATTTGTAGCCGTAGCCCAAACCCCGTGGTATAAGACCGATAGCGTTTCGCTTGGCAAGGAGCTACCACGAGGCGATGTCGTTAGTTACGCTTCGGCAGATGATGCTGTACGCAAAACATTCCACAAATCGCAATATCTGGTACCGCTGACAGAGTTTACCAAAGAGAGTTATCGAGCCGACTACAATCACGGCGAGGAGGCTATCAAATACACCACCTCCTACAAATTACCATTCGCTTGGCTCGACCGCGAACTTCTGCTTCATGTCGGCAAAGCAGATTCGGCATACGAAATATGGGTTAATGGCAAACGTGTCGGCTTCAATCAAACGGCAAGCACACCTGCCGAGTGGGATTTGACCCGCTATTCGGTCGAGGGTAACAACTCTCTCGAAATCCGTGTTTGGAAAGAGTGTATGGGTGCCCGACTCGAAGACAATCGCACCGAACGCGGTCAAAATCTCGACGGCGAGGTATATCTGTTGGCACAACCCAAAGTTCGTGTGCGAGATGTCGCTGTTGCAACCGAGATGAGTGGCACTAACGGCCTTTTGTCGCTCGGAGTAATCGTCAAAAGCCATCTACTCAACACCAAAGAGTATAAAGTTTATTATGAGTTGATTTCGCCCAAAGGTGATGTCGTAGCAGCTGACTATCGTGACATTACCATCGGTTTGCGTAGCGAGGATACCGTTACATTCTTCCGTCGTATTCCCGATGTTATGAGTTGGAGCCACGAGCAGCCCTGCCTATACACTTTGGTTGTCAAAACACAGCACGAAGGGCGTTTCAAGGAGTACGTTTCGTTCAACATCGGGTTCCGCACTATTGCGGTTGATACAGAGCACACCATCACTCTCAATGGAGTTCCTCTGCGAGTTGTGGCAACCGACTATGCTCCAAAGAGCGATATCAAACAGGTTGAAAAAGATATTGCCTCGTTGCGGGACGAGGGCTACACTATGCTCAATGTGGTAGGTGCACCACAAAGTCGCAGTTTCTATGAACTTTGCGACAGTATGGGTATGTATGTTTGCGCTCGTGCCGACATTGATACCCACAAAAGCGGCGATAGTCGAAAGGTCGGAGGTAACCCTTCGAACAATCCTCAATTCTTGCCATTTTATATGGACCGTATGGAGAGTCTTTATCACTCAACCAAAAACTATCCGTGCGTAATAATGTATGCACTTGCGGCCAATCCCGCCAATGGATACAATTTGTACGAGAGCTATATCGCACTGAAACGCATCGAGAAAAGTCGTCCGATTGTATTGACCGGCTCTGACGAGTGGAACAACGATAGTTTGAACACCAAGCGAATGAGTAATCTGCGACGCACAAACCTCAAATATTGGGTAGCATTGCTCTCCGACGATGTAAACTCGGGTCGCATTACTATTGCCAATACCCGCCACTACACACCGCTTATTGGCGATTTGCGCTATACGGTTAAAGTTGGTCGCAAAACCATTTCACAAGGTACCATTCCCGTCAGAGTACTACCCAAGAGGGAGAGTACCGTCGAGATTCCGTTGAAGAATATACCCCAAGGTCGCTTGTTCGAGATTTCGGTCGAAGTAGTTCGTGATATTCCTATCGACAAATATGAGGTGAACGCCGAGCGCTCTACCGACGGACAAGTCAGACTGGCGTACAAGGTATTCAAAGGCGTTTTATAAATCGGTTGTATGAGATTCGGAAAGACGATGTTGGTCTTGTGTTCGTTGTTGGTCACGGCTTGCGGTGGCCAATCGAATAGCGGCAGAGTCTTTGCGCCCCACTACGAGCCTACAACTCGTAGTGCCACAATACGTTTTGTGGGCGATGTGATGCAACATAAACCACAAATTGATGCTGCATGGCAAGATGGCAGGTACGACTACACATCTTGTTTTGCGCCCGTTGCGACACTCCTTTCGGAGGCGGACTTGACCATTGCCAATCTCGAAACCACACTTCGCACTACCCCACCATTTAGTGGTTATCCTCTATTTGCAGCACCGTCAGAGTTGGCGGCGGCTTTGGCCGATGCAGGTGTTGATGTTGCACTTTTGGCCAATAACCACATCTGCGACCGAGGCGGCAAAGGATTACGTTCAACAATAGGCATTTTGGATTCGTTAGGCATTGCACACACCGGTGCTTTTGCCGATTTACCCGACTATGCTCGCAACAATCCTCTCTCCGTTAAGGTTGGTGGTTTCAACATCGCCATTATGAACTACACCTATGGCACAAACGGTATGCCTACGGCCAAAGGTACTTTTGTAAATCGTATCGACACTACACGAATTGCGCTCGATATGCAACGCGCACGCACAGCAGATATTCGTTTGGTGTGTATCCATTGGGGGCAAGAGTACGCACAACGTCCCCACAAAGCGGAACGCCAACTTGCCGAGTGGCTCTACCAGAAAGGAGCGACTGCAATTATCGGAGGACACCCACACGTTATGCAGCCTGTTGAGATTCGCTCCGACCGCAACGGCACAACACAAGGTGTTACGTTTTATTCGCTGGGCAACTTCGTTTCAAATCAAATTTGGGAAGCAACCGATGGTGGAATGGTGGCAACTCTCCATTTCGAGCAGACCGACAATCAACCCCTGCGCATAACTCCAAGTTGGGAGTATGTGTGGGTGCACAAGCGATATGAGAATGGCCGTCTGCGTTACTCGGTTTTACCATTGCATAACCACGAGCAGGCAGTTACTGACAGCACTCAATGGCGACTACGTCGTTTTGAGCGTTTGAGCCGAAAATTCTCGACAGCAGACACCGTTATTGTCCAATAGGCATTTGGGCATTTGAACTAAAAATCGTACTTTTGCAGACTATCAGATTATTTGAAATAAAACACACAATAATATGGACGAAAAAATCATCTTCTCGATGGTTGGCGTGAGCAAAGTGCTCAACAACCAGAAGAAAATTCTTAACAACATATACCTCTCGTTCTTCTACGGAGCCAAGATTGGCATCATCGGTCTGAACGGCTCGGGAAAATCGACGCTGATGAAGATTATCGCAGGTATCGACAAAAGTTTTCAGGGAGAGGTTGTTTTCTCGCCCGGATATACCGTAGGTTACCTCGAACAAGACCCACAACTCGACCCCGAAAAGACCGTTCGCGAATGTGTCGAAGAGGGTTGCGCCGAAACCGTTGCATTGCTCAAAGAGTACGAGGAGATTAACCTCCGCTTTGCCGAGCCTATGAGCGACGACGAGATGAACGACCTTATTATGCGACAAGGCGAACTGACCGAGAAAATCGACCAAGTGAATGGCTGGGAGTTGGACGCTGTGTTGGAGCGCGCTATGGACGCTCTGCGTTGTCCCGATGGCGATACCCCCGTAACTGTATTGAGTGGTGGCGAGCGTCGTCGTGTGGCTTTGTGTCGTCTGCTGTTGCAACAACCCGATGTGTTGCTTCTCGATGAGCCGACCAACCACCTTGACGCCGAGAGTATTGATTGGTTGGAGCAACACCTCCAACAATACAAAGGTACCGTTATTGCCGTAACCCACGACCGTTACTTCCTCGACAATGTTGCAGGTTGGATTTTGGAGTTGGATCGTGGCGAGGGTATTCCTTGGAAAGGCAACTACTCGGGCTGGCTCGACCAAAAGGCAAAACGCCTCGAAATGGAGGAGAAACAAGAGAGCAAACGTCGTAAAACTTTGGAGCGAGAGTTGGAATGGGTGCGTATGAGCCCCTCGGCTCGTCGCGCAAAGAGCAAGGCTCGTCTGTCGGCTTACGACAAGTTGCTTAACGAAGATACCAAACAAAAGGAGGAAAAGCTCGAAATCTTCATTCCGAATGGTCCCCGTTTGGGTAATGTCGTTATTGAGGCACAGAATGTCAGCAAAGTCTTTGGCGACAGAGTGCTGTACGAGAATCTTAACTTCAAATTACCGCCCGCAGGTATCGTGGGTGTGATTGGCGCCAATGGTACGGGTAAAACCACTCTGTTCCGTATGATTATGGGATATGAGGAGCCCACAACCGGAAGTTTTAAAATCGGCGAGACCGTTAAACTTGCTTATGTGGATCAACAACACACCTCGATTGACCCCGAAAAAAGCGTATATGACACCATCTCGAATGGTCTTGACTTGATTATGCTCGGCAATCGTCAGGTTAATGCTCGTGCATACGTTTCGAAGTTCAATTTCAGTGGCTCGGACCAAGAGAAGAAGTGTGGCGTTCTTTCGGGTGGTGAGCGCAATCGTTTGCAGCTTGCCCTTGCACTCAAAGAGGAGGGCAACGTTTTGTTGCTCGATGAGCCGACCAACGACATCGATGTCAATACCTTGCGAGCTTTGGAGGAGGGTTTGGAAAACTTTGCAGGTTGTGCTGTCGTAATCTCGCACGACCGTTGGTTCCTCGACCGTATCGCAACCCACATTCTCTCGTTTGAGGACGAGGGTCGCGTAGTTTTCTTCGAGGGTAGTTACTCGGAGTACGAGGAGCACAAACGCGCCAAAGGCGAAAGCGTTGGGCCTCACCGCGTCAAATACAAAAAACTTGTTGAATAAGATATACCCAAGCATATTACTATGGCACAAAAACCATCAATCCCAAAGGGAACACGCGATTTCTCGCCTATCGAGATGAATCGCCGTACATATATTTTTGACACAATCAAAAGTGTTTTCCGTCGTTACGGTTACTCGCCGTTGGAGACTCCCGCAATGGAGAATCTCTCAACGCTTATGGGTAAATATGGCGAAGAGGGCGACAAACTTCTCTTCAAAATTCTCAACTCGGGCGACTTTACACGCGGTGTCGAGATGGAGGGAGCAAATCCCAACTCTCTGGCTGCAAAGATTTGCGAGAAAGGTTTGCGTTACGACCTTACTGTTCCGTTCGCGCGATATGTCGTGCAACATCAAAACGAAATTTCGTTCCCGTTCAAACGCTATCAAATGCAACCCGTATGGCGTGCCGATCGTCCGCAGAAGGGTCGTTATCGTGAGTTCTATCAATGCGATGTCGATGTTGTAGGTACAACAAGTTTGTTGTGCGAAGTTGAATTGGTGCAAATTGTTGCCGATGTATTCAAAGCATTGGGTATCAATGTCTCTCTCAAACTCAACAACCGCAAATTGCTTTACGGAATTGCCGAGACTATTGGGCATGCCGACAAGATGGTGGATATTACCGTCGCTATCGACAAACTCGATAAGATAGGTATAGAGAATGTCAATGCCGAACTTATGGAGCGAGGTATTGACGCCGAGGCTGTGGCTCGTCTGCAACCTATTCTAAACCTTGACGGCTCGACAGAGGAAAAGCTGAACAAACTCGAAGCAATCATCGGTGGCTCCGAGACCGGTATGCTCGGTATTACCGAGATGAGAACAATCTTCTCGTATGTGGAGCGTTTGGGTATCAACCTCGATGTTGAGTTGGATTTGTCGTTGGCTCGCGGATTGAACTACTATACAGGTGCAATCTTTGAGGTAAAAGCCAAAGATTTCCAAATCGGAAGTATCAGTGGTGGAGGTCGTTACGACAACCTTACAGGTATTTTCGGTCTGCCCGGAGTATCGGGCGTCGGTATCTCATTCGGTGCTGACCGCATCTACGATGTAATGACCGGTTTGGAGCTATTCCCCGACAACGCAAGTATGACTACCAAAGTACTGTTTACCAACTTCGGTGGCGACGAGGAGATGGCTTCACTCAAACTTTTGGCTGATGTGCGTGCGGCTGGCATTGCTGCCGAAATCTATCCCGAGAACAAGAAGATGGGCAAACAGATGGAGTATGCCAATCGTCGCGCAATCCCCTATGTAGTTATCGTAGGTGGCAACGAACTCGCAGAGGGCAAAGCCACTGTCAAAAACATGGTCGAGGGAACACAAGAGTCGGTTGCTTTCGCCGAGTTGGCCACAAAGTTGGCATAAGGCTTGCCAAACAATCGTAGCACACCAAATAACGCAACACGATGAAACGACTTATCATACTTATTTGCCTTGTGCTGATGCACTTTGCGGTTTCGGCACAAGGGCAAAATGATGGTCGTATAAAACAGTTACGCAAGTTCAACACCTTCTACTCAATACTCACTTCGAGTTATGTCGATTCGATTGAGTACGAGAAGTTGGTCGATAGGGCGATTGTCGATGTTTTGGAGTCGCTTGACCCCCACTCCACATATTACACCGCCAAAGAGATGGCCTCGGAGAACGAGCGTATGGACGGTTCGTTCAGTGGTATCGGTGTGGAGTTCAATGTTATTGCCGACACCATAATCGTTGTAAATACCATTAACGATGCACCTGCAGCAAAGGCGGGTCTGCTCGCCAACGACCGAATAGTGGAGGTGGATGGCGTAAATGTCGTGGGCACAAAGCGTGGTGATGTTCCAAAGTTACTGCGCGGCCCCAAAGGTAGTCGCGTAGATTTGACAATTGTGCGTCGCAATGTAGCACCTCAAAAGTACACCCTTACGCGTGACGACATTCCAATCAACACCATTGACGCTTCGTATATGGTCAATGACTCGGTGGGATATGTTCGCATAAATCGTTTTGCACGCACAACATTCGCGGAGTTCCTGCTTGCGTTTCATAAGTTGGAGCAACCAACCGCACTGATTTTGGATTTGAGAGGAAATGGTGGCGGTTTGCTCACAGAGGCAATCTCGTTGAGTAGTTTTTTCCTACCCGAGGGTCGCGTAATCGTATCGACCGAAGGCGAAAAAATGCCACCTCAAACATTCAAAACCAATAGCGACGGAATGTTTCTCGACGGAACTGTTGTCGTACTTATTGACGAATCAAGTGCATCGGCAAGCGAAATTGTATCGGGAGCGTTGCAAGATTGGGATCGTGCCTTGATTGTTGGACGGCCAAGTTTCGGCAAAGGCCTTGTTCAACGACAGTTTATGCTTGATGACGGCTCGGCAGTTAGGGTTACCGTTTCGCGTTATAAAACCCCCTCGGGTCGAGCAATTCAACGACCTTTTACCCCCGGCGACAAAGAGGGATATTATCGCAACCACTACAAGCGTTACGGTCATCACGACTCCATACCCGAAGATGCGCCGCGTCATTCGACTCTGCTCTTGGGGCGAACCGTATATGGCGGAGGTGGCATTTATCCAGATGTCTATATTGAGCGCGACACCATCAATACCTCGAAATATTGGGCCGAATTGGTACGCACCTCAACACTGCAAGATTTCGTCGTGAAATATATCGATGAAAATCGTAAGCAGTTGGAGCGACAATACCCCACTTTCGAAGAGTATATGGAGGAGTTTGATTCGCAAGATATGGCCAGCGACCTTATCAAGTTCGCCGACAAAAGAGGAATTAAACCAGACGAGCAACTGTCCGACAAAAGCAACATTGCAATCCAAGGACAGCTCAAAGCCCTGCTTGCACAGAAATTGTGGAGTACCAACGAATATTATCGCGTATATAATGCTCTCTTGGACGACGACTTTGCCAAAGCGTTGGAGATTATTGCCGAATAGCAAAATATTATCCGCGAAAAATTTGTAAGGAGTGAAATAATCACTACTTTTGTAGTGATGCGCTATTGGGGCGCATTCTTATTTATTAAAAACAATAAACGGCATTATGAACGAGGACAAATTCCGCAGAGAAGAGACTGACGGTAGCGAGGATGTGTACTCAAAAGTTGTAAGAGCCGGCAAACGTACCTATTTCTTCGATGTAAAATCGACCCGAAACGGTGACTTATTTTTGACAATCACCGAATCTCGCAAGCGAATGAACTCCGATGGAACAAGTCGCTTCGAGAAGAATAAGATCTATCTTTACAAAGAGGACTTCGATAAATATGCCGACGGATTGAACGAGGTAATGGAGTTCGTCAAAAAGAACAAGCCCGACTACTTCGAACAAAACGACAGTTGCGTAACACCTACAGAGGAGAGCTTATCGATTGACGAGGAGTTCGACAGATTGTAGAACATCGACTACGACAAAAAACACGACCCAATGGGCCGTGTTTTTTTTTATTGGCTACAATGTAGAATCAAATAAAACAAGGAAATTTAAGGCAAACGAGAAGTCGGACTCGCAGCGTACTAACGTATGTGAGAATACTAATTCAAAGGTGAACGAGAATTTTCCTACAAAAGATATAAAACCAAATAGAACGAGGAAATTTAAGGCAAACGAAGAAGTCGGACTCGCAGCGTACTAACGTACGTGAGAATCCGACTTCAAAGTTGAACGTAAAATTTACCGTTCTATTTGGTTTTATCAACCTCCGAAGTTATCATACATAATGTTCTCGGGCGGAACACCAAGACTGTCAAGCATCTTGACAACCGCCGAAATCATCATAGGAGGACCACACAAGTAGTACTCGATATCCTCGGGAGCCTCGTGATTTTTGAGGTAGTTCTCGAAAATTACATTGTGAATGAAACCTACATACTTGGGATCCCAGTTGTCGGTAGGAGCAGGCTCACTCAAACCAATGTTAAACGAGAAGTTGGGGAACTCTTTGGCAATCTCCTCGAATTGATCTTGGTAGAAAATCTCTTGTTTCGAACGAGCACCATACCAGAACGAGACAGGAAGATCGGTCTTCGCTGTTTTGAACAAGTGGAAGATATGCGAACGCATAGGAGCCATACCTGCACCACCACCGATAAACATCTTCTCGTTGGGAGTAGGTTTGATGAAGAATTCGCCATAAGGACCCGAGATGGTAATCTTATCGCCGGGCTTACGCGAGAACACGTACGACGAGCAGATACCGGGATTAACTTTCATAAAGCCACCTGTTGCACGATCGAACGGAGGAGTAGCGATACGAATGTTCAGCATAATGATATTACCCTCGGCAGGGTGGTTAGCCATCGAATATGCACGGAAAGTATCCTCGGGGTTTTTGGTAACCAAATCCCACATTTTGAACTTATCCCACGACGGACGGAAACGCTCGTCGATATCCATATCCGAGAACTTAATCTCATCATACTTGGGCACATCTATTTGGATATAACCACCACTTTGGAAGTTCAGAGTCTCGCCCTCGGGAAGTTTAACAACAAACTCCTTCATAAAGGTCGAAACGCTACGGTTCGAGATAACCTCGCACTCCCACTTCTTAACACCCAATACGCTATCGGGTACTTGGATTTTCATATCCTCCTTAACCTTAACTTGGCAACCCAGACGCCAATGCTCTTTCTGTTGGCGACGAGTGAAGAAGTTAACCTCGGTGGGAAGAATATCGCCACCGCCCTCCATTACTTGGCAACGGCACATTCCGCAAGAACCACCGCCACCACAAGCCGAAGGAAGGAAAATTTGATTGTTAGCAAGGGTCGAAAGAAGAGTACCACCAGCCTCGGCAGTAATCACCTTCTCGCCACCATTGATGTCAATGGTAACATTACCCGATTTGGTAAGTTTTGCCTTCGCAAAGAGCAAAAGCGCAACCAACAACAGTAGCACTACAAGGAATGCTACAATTGATACTATAATAGTTGTTGTATCCATAGTTCTTTACTCTTTAACGGTTTCGTTCTCTTCAAGTTGTACATCCACGCACTCGGTGGTTTCGGTTTGTGCGGGCGCCTCTTGTACCATCTCAACTTTGGTCTCCTCTACCTCGGGGGTCTCGATTTCGAGTTTCATACCCGAGAAGATCATAAATGCCAAGCCAAGAAGACCTGTGATAATAAAGGTGATACCGGGACCTCGCAACGCCTTGGGAACATTCGAGTAGGTAAGACGCTCACGGATGGCAGCCATAATAACGATTGCCAACCACCAACCAATACCCGAACCAAGACCATATACTGTTGCCAAACCTGCATTAGCGAAGCCCTTTTGTTGCATAAACAACGAGCCACCCATAATAGCACAGTTTACGGCAATCAGCGGAAGAAAGATACCCAATTGATTATAGAGCGAAGGCGAGAATTTCTCAACCACCATCTCAACCAACTGAACAAATGCCGCAATAACGGCAATAAATACAATAAAGGTCAAGAAACTCAAATCGACAGTCGCAAAACTATCCGAAATCCAAGTCAGCGCACCCTCTTTGAGAACATATTGCTCGATAAGGTAGTTCAAGGGCACGGTTGCAGTCATCACAAAGGTCACAGCAACACCAAGACCCATTGCTGTTTTAACGCTCTTCGACACGGCAATGTAAGAACACATACCGAAGAAGAAGGCGAACACCATATTGTCGATAAAAATCGACTTAATAAATATGTTTAATGCTTCCATAATTCACTCTCCTATTTCTCTTGTAAATCTTTATTGCGCGAGCGTTGGAACCAGATAATGAAACCAACCAAAATAAGGGCCATCGGAGGGAACAGCATCAGACCATTATTTACATAACCGGCCTCGTAGAACGACTCGGGAATAACACGGTAACCCCACAAGCAGCCCGAACCGAACAACTCACGAACGAAACCGATGATAACCAGAATCATACCATAACCCAAACCGTTACCAATACCATCAAGGAGCGACGGCCAAGGTTTATTTGCCAATGCAAACGCCTCTACACGACCCATAATGATACAGTTGGTAATGATAAGACCTACATAAACCGACAATTGAACGCTCACATCATAAACGAACGCTTTGAGGAATTGGTCAACCAAGATTACCAAAGTTGCAATTACCACCAATTGAACGATAATACGAATTCGAGAGGGAATACTGTTACGCATCAACGACATAACAAGGTTAGAAAACGCGGTTACAACTGTTACCGACAATGCCATAACGACAGCCGGTTTGAGTTGTACCGTTACTGCCAACGCCGAGCAAATACCCAGAATCTGAACGAGAACAGGGTTGTTCTTATTGAACGGGTTGGTCAGAGAAGCCATATTTTTAGCCGAGAACAACGGCTCTTTCTCATTATTCTTGCTCATTGTTTTCAGTATTTTCTGTGTTAGACTCACCCTCTACAACAGCCTCCTCGCTCGACTCGGCAACAGGCTGAGTCGATTTGAAGTAAGCGTCATAATAAGACAAGCAGGTTTTCAACATCGTTTGAACACCTTGAACGGTTTTGGTTGCTCCCGAAATGGCATCAACAGCGTGAATATCATCTTTGGGGGCACCGCCTTTTACGATTGCGATAGACACAAGTTGATCAGCCTCGTAAATGGTTTTGCCGATAAATGTGCGCTCGAATTTGGTTTCCTTAATCTCGGCTCCAAGACCGGGGGTCTCGCCTGCGTGATCAAGTACTATACCTTGAATAGTGTTTTTATCTTTATCCAATGCGACATAGCCCCAAATGTCGTCCCAAAGGCCCTTACCGGTCAAAGGCACTACTACATAGCCATTCTCGACATTCTCAAAGACGGGATATGTACCTGCATCGAAAGCACCTTTCAAGCCGAACAACATTTGCAATGCATCATCTGCTGTTACACCCTCGATGGTGTTACCCTCGGCATCAACAGCATAGGCTTTAACTACTGATGCATAGTCGGCTTCTTGTGCGCCCATAGCCTCCAAGATAGCGGTCTTTTTAGCACCAAGTTCGTTCTCCTTTTGGAGAGGTTGCAACGACAGAGCGGTAACCGACAAAAGCACAGCTACCAGAACGACCATCACAACCGTATATATAATAATATAGGTATTACTGTTTTTATTCATAGTTCGTTCCTCCTCTATTTTGCAATTTTAACACGTTTGTTACGACGACGAATATTGGCTGCAACAACATAGTGGTCGATAAGCGGAGCCAATGCGTTCATAAACAGAATGGCCATCATCATTCCCTCGGGATAACCAGGGTTCATTACACGAACCAATACTGCCAAAACACCAATCATAAAACCGTAAATCCACTTACCGGTGTTGGTTTGTGCTGCGGTTACAGGGTCGGTTGCCATAAATACTGCGCCGAATGCGAAACCACCGTAGATGAGGTGCTCCCAAGCAGGAACCTGCATATAGGCATTTGCACCAACAGCATTGAATACAAGACCCATAGCCAAACCACCTGCGAATACGCTCAACATAATACGCCAGCTTGCAACGCCTGTGAAGATGAGCAACAATGCGCCCAATGCGATAGCAACGGTCGATGTTTCACCAATACAGCCGGGGATAGTACCGATAATAGCGTCGCACATAGCAAAACCCGAGTCACCTGTCTCGGCAAGGTTAGCCAGTGCAGTTGCTCCGCTATGGCCATCAGCATTATCAGCAAACCATACATTCTCACCCGAAATCGAAGCAGTATAAGAGAAGAAGATGAAGGCACGAGCAACCAATGCGGGGTTGAAGATATTCATACCTGTACCACCAAACACCTCTTTACATACAACAACCGAGAATGCTGTTGCCAAAGCAACCATCCACAGAGGGGTACCTACGGGAACAATCATCGGAATCAAAAGACCGGTAACAAGGAAACCCTCATTAACCTCCTCTTTGCGGATTTGTGCCGAGGTAAACTCGATAGCCAATCCAACAACATACGAAACAATGATGATAGGCAGCACTTTGAGGAAACCATACCAGAAGTTTTGCATAATGGTATAGTCGGCGCCACCAACGCGTTGGTAACCTACGTTGAACATTCCGAACAACAAAGCAGGAAGCAACGCGAGAACCATAATAATCATCACACGTTTGATATCGTTACAGTCGCGCACGTGAGCACCTTTGCTTGTACGAGTATTGGGAACATACAAGAAGGTCTCGAATGCGTCGAATGTCGAGTGAAGTGCAGCAAATTTACCACCCTCCTCAAACGCCGGTTTAATCTTATCAACTAATTTTCTCAATCCCATATTAGTTCTCTTTTATCATAAGGTTAATACCACGACGAACAATCTCTTGCATCTCGCTCTTCGACGGATCGACAAATTCGCACAATGCAAGGTCCTCTTCGACTACTTCGTAAATACCAAGATTCTCCATCTTGTCGATATCCTCGGCAAGAATAGCTTTGAGAAGGTACAACGGATAGATATCCATAGGGAGGTATTGCTCATAAAGACCCGTTACAACAAACGCACGAGGGCCACCGTTCATGTGGGTATCCAAGTTGTAGCGTTTGCGGGGGCAGAGCCACGAGAAATAAGATTTAGCAACCGAGAAGCGTTTGGGACGGAAAGGTTTAGCCCAACCAAGCATCTCGTAGTCAGCGTTATCCGAGATAACTGTGATTTGGTTGTTATAAATACCGAGATAGCCATCGTAAGCGACGGTTTTACCGGTCAAAACATTACCATTGATGATACGCACCTCAGGCTTATTGGCACCAACGATATCGGCAATAGGTGCACCAGCGATTGCTTGAACATAGCGAGGTTTCTCTACCTCACCACCGGTCAAAGCAACAATCTTGGTCATATCAACCTTGCCTGTATTGAACAGACGGCCGATAATTGCCAAATCTTGAATACCTACAGTCCAAACCATCTCGCCTTTTGCGATAGGATCGATGTGGTGGATTTGTACACCCACATTACCTGCGGGGTGCGGGCCTTGGAATTGGTGTTTCTCCACATTCGAAATTGCGTCCAACACACCCAACGCTTTGGCATTGAGCGACAAGTGAACCTTACCCGAAGTCAGTTTCGACAACACATCGAAACCTGTGCGGAGGTTGTCAAGTTGCTCGGTCAAAACAAAGTTCATATCGGGAGCAAGCGGAGCGCTATCAAATCCCGAAACGAAGATTGATTTGGGAGTGTCCATCGGGTCAGCAATAACACCATAAGGACGTTGAATAATCATAGGCCACAAACCAGAGCTCAAAAGAACCGATTTGATGTCCTCCGACGAGCTTTGTTCGAGAGGTTTAATCTCGAAGTTCTCGTACTCCTGAACCGCATCAGCCTTAATCACTACGCTGAGAACTTTACGTTTCTCACCGCGATTGATTGCCGACACCTCGCCGCTCACGGGCGACGAAAACAGAATCTCCTGCTTGTACTTATTGAAGAACAAGGGAGTTCCGGCTTTGACCTTATCGCCTACTTTGACGAGCAACTTAGGAGTTACCCCTTCAAATTCGGTGGGGCAAACCGCATAGCTCTCCGACAAGGGCAACTTGTCAAGAGTTTTCTCGGCTTCTCCAACCAAGCGAAGATCCAAACCTTTTTTCAGTTTAATGACTTTCGACATAATTTAGTTTGATATATGATAATAATGATATACTGCGTTATATATAAACATAGGTATATTCGGTGCGAATTTACACATTTTTTTCGACAATGCACACTACTGTTAGTCAAAAAACAGCACCAAAATCTCTTTTTTCGCACATTTGCTTCACTTTTCTGCCAAACGACCTCACGCACAGGCATAAAAAACGAGAGTTCATCTCTCGATGAACTCTCGCGCTATTAAGAGTTAAACCCTTATTTTACCTTTTTTACAATTGCTTCGAATGCCTGAGGGTTGTTCATTGCAAGATCAGCCAAAACCTTACGGTTGAGTTGGATACCACTTGCATTGAGTTTACCCATAAATTCCGAATAGGTCAAACCGTTGTTGCGGGCTGCAGCGTTGATACGTTGAATCCACAAGCTACGGAATGTTCTCTTTTTGTTTTTGCGGTCACGGTACGCATACTGAAGACCTTTCTCGACGGTGTTTTTGGCAACCGTCCATACATTTCCCCTCGAACCAAAGTTACCTTTGGCAAGTTTTAAAACTTTTTTTCTTCGAGCTCTTGATGCTACTGCATTTACTGAACGTGGCATAGTGTAAAAGTTTTACGAGCGGTTAGCGGACTGATTCTCTCAATCTCTTTGGGGCTAATTCACTCTTTGTTAATAAAATAATTTTACCTCCAAAGGTTAATTACTTAACCAACAGAAGTTTTACTTTGGCCTCATCGACCGGAGAAACAGTGCTCGAATAAGCAAGATTTCTCTTTTGTTTAATGGTTTTCTTTGTCAGGATGTGAGAGTGGAACGCGTGTTTGCGTTTGATCTTTCCTGTGCCGGTGAACGAAAAGCGTTTTTTCGCAGCGGCGTTTGTTTTCATTTTTGGCATTTTAGTAAATTGTTAAAAGGTTAAACAGCCCACAAAAATAGTCATTTTTTATGAAACGGCTAAATTTTTCATCAAAAAACGCACCTCGGAGCCGTAATACGTCTAAAAAAGATGGTGTCCGACAATTCGAACACCATCTTTTCTTATTGAAATTTGCAGTTTAAGCAACTACTATTTCTCTTTCAATGCTGCGTGAGCCGCTGCCAATTTTGCGATAGGCACACGGAAGGGCGAACACGAAACGTAGTTCAAACCTGCATAGTGGCAGAACTCAACCGAGCTGGGCTCACCACCGTGCTCACCACAGATACCGCATTTAAGATTCTCACGAGTACCACGGCCTTTGAATACAGCCTCACGGATCAACTGACCAACGCCGTTGCGATCCAAGATTTGGAACGGGTCGTTCTTCAAGATACCTTTTTTGAGGTACTCGGGCAAGAACTTAGCGATATCGTCACGCGAGAAACCAAGTGTCATCTGAGTCAAGTCGTTAGTACCGAAGCTGAAGAACTCGGCAACCTCTGCGATTTGGTTTGCAGTAACGGCTGCACGAGGAACCTCAATCATAGTACCTACCATATAGTCGATACGGTCATTGCGCTCTGCAAATACAGCCTCGGCTACTTTGTTGATAACATTCTTTTGGTAGCGAAGCTCTTTGTGGTTACCTACCAGAGGAACCATAATCTCAACGCTTACAGGAGTACCTGCTTTGCGTACGTTCATTGCAGCCTCGATAATAGCGCGAGTTTGCATCTCGGTAATCTCGGGATAGGTGTTACCCAGACGGCAACCACGGTGACCCAACATGGGGTTAACCTCTTGCAAGTTGTTCACGCGCGATTGAACCTCCTCGAATGCAAGACCCATCTCCTCAGCCAACTCTCGTTGCTCCTTCTCGGTGTGAGGAACGAACTCGTGCAAGGGGGGATCGAGCAGACGTACGGTCATCGAGTGTCCGTTCATAACTTTGAACATCTCCTCGAAGTCACCACGTTGGATAGGCAACAATTTAGCCAAAGCGACACGACGGCCAGCCTCGTCTTTTGCCAAAATCATCTCGCGAACAGCTTTGATACGCTCGCCCTCGAAGAACATGTGCTCGGTACGGCAAAGACCGATACCCTCGGCACCGAACTCCATAGCTTGTGCTGCATCACGAGGAGTATCAGCATTGGTACGAACGCGGAGGCGTGCATATTTCGAAGCCAAGTCGAGCAATTGACGGAAGTCCGAATCCAACTCAGCAGCTTTGGTAGCTACTTGGCCGAGGTAAACCTCACCGGTCGAGCCGTTCAACGAAATCCAGTCACCCTCTTTGATAACTTGGTCACCAATAGTCAAAGTACGTTTTTTGTAGTCGATAACGCACTCACCAGCACCCGAAACGCAGCATTTACCCATACCACGAGCAACTACGGCTGCGTGCGAGGTCATACCACCAAGTTTGGTAAGAATACCGGTTGCATCAAGCATACCTTTCAAATCCTCGGGCGAAGTCTCGATACGAACCAAGATAGCTTGGATACCTTTCTCCTCTTTGTAACGCTCTGCGTCCTCGGCGAAGAATACAATAGGACCGGTAGCAGCACCGGGCGAAGCGGGAAGACCTTTGGTCAAAACTTTTGCTTTTGCCATTGCGGTTTTCTCGAATACGGGGTGGAGCAACTCGTCGAGTTTCTCGGGCTCGCAACGAAGCACAGCGGTCTTCTCATCAATCAGACCCTCGTGCAACATATCCATTGCGATTTTAACCATAGCGGCACCTGTACGTTTACCGTTACGGCATTGCAACATCCAAAGTTTACCATCTTGGATAGTGAACTCGATGTCTTGCATATCGGTAAAATATTGCTCGAGGTGACGTTGAATCTCGTCAAGCTCTTTGTAAATCTCGGGCATAACCTCCTCCAACGAAGGATATTTCGAAGCACGCTCCTCCTCGCTGATGTTTTGAGCTTTTGCCCAACGACGCGAACCCTCGATGGTGATTTGTTGGGGAGTACGGATACCAGCAACAACGTCCTCACCTTGTGCGTTTACGAGGTACTCACCGTTGAAGATATTCTCACCGGTTGCAGCGTCACGCGAGAAAGCAACACCGGTAGCCGAGTTATCACCCATATTACCGAATACCATTGCTTGTACGTTTACAGCAGTACCCCACTCTGCGGGAATGTTGTTAAGTTTACGATAGAGGATTGCACGCTCGTTCATCCACGAACCGAACACAGCGCAGATTGCACCCCAAAGTTGATCCCAAGCCGATACAGGGAAGTCCTCGCCTGTTTGCTCTTTAACGGCAGCCTTGAAACGAACAACCAACTCTTTGAGGTCCTCGGTTGTAAGGTCGGTATCAAGCTCAACGCCTTTCTCCTCCTTAACAGCCTCGATGATAGCCTCAAACGGATCGATATCCTCTTTGCTTACGGGTTTCATACCAAGCACAACGTCACCGTACATTTGTACGAAACGGCGGTACGAGTCCCAAGCGAAACGGGGGTTACCCGACAATTTCGAAACAGCCTCAACAGCCTCGTCGTTCATACCAAGGTTAAGAATGGTATCCATCATACCTGGCATCGAAGCGCGAGCACCCGAACGAACCGAAACCAACAAAGGAAGCTCGGCGTCACCGAATTTACGACCTGTCAATTTCTCTACACCCTTCATAGCGGCCTCAACCTCGGGACGAAGCAACTCGATAATGGCCTCTTTACCTTGTTGGTAATACTCCGAACATACATCGGTTGTGATGGTAAATCCCGGAGGTACGGGAATACCAATCAAGTTCATCTCGGCAAGGTTAGCACCTTTACCGCCAAGAAGCTCTCGCATCTTTCCATTACCCTCGGCCTCTTTATTACCGAAGGTATAAACTCTCTTAACGTTTGGCATAATCTCTATAAATTTAAAGTTAATTTTGTTTGCTTATCGACATAAAGAGCGGACTTTCAAGATTTTACGCTCACAATTAGAGCACAGCCTCCAAGCGCAAAAACCAAATAAGCCACCCTTTTGTGGGTATCGCTGCGACCCGTCATTCACAACAATTCACAAGCGACCTACAAAAATAGTGTTTTTTTGACGAATAACCAAAAAATAGACAATTATTGTGCAAAATCAGACTCAACAACCAGATACACGGGTAAATGGTCGCTGATTCCACCCACATACTTCGAGCGGGTAAAGGTACGATACGGCGCTGTTGTGCTAAACGTTCGGCGTAGCATATAACCCCGAATATAGATTCCGCAATCGGCTATCCGGAATTTTTCGTTTCCGCTAACGAAAATATTATCAATCAGTCGCCAGGAATTACTAACGTAATACGAGCCATAGCCCTTCGCCGCAAGTTTCAGTAACGGAGCATCAAAACCAAGATATGCCTGCTTTCTCTTGTCGTAAGTCCAGTTCATATCACCCAGCACAAAGACGGGAATTTGTTCGGTGCGAACAATGTATTCGGTTTGCAATTTCAGTTGCTTCAACGCCCTATCGCGCATTTCATCGGAGCGGAACACCGACGGCAAGTGGCACACAATGATATGCACCTTATGCCCGAGCAACTCTCCCCTAACATTCAGAAATTCACGACTCGCTCCACTACTTGACAACCACGCCTTCTCCATCTCGAAACGATCGGCCTTATACAACAAAGCCAAGTCACGACCCATTGCATCGTTACCCGTAATATGCACATAACAATAGTCGGTTTTCAGCGCTCGCACCAAATCTCGAACAACCGTTTCGTTTTCGATTTCGGCCAGACCCACAACATCGGCACGAACATCGTCCAGCACATGGGCGATATCTTTTACTTTCTTGAAATAGCGCTCGGTATCCCACTGGTAATGACCTTCGGGCGTATAGGCCGAGTCATCGTAGAAAATACTCGGCACCGTGTCGAACATATTTTCGACATTATAGAATGCGAGAGAACGCTTTTGAGCCGATAACATTCCTACGCATAGCAATGCCAAGCCCAAAAACAACAACACTTTCCGCATATTCACTACTTGAAAATAACTCCCGAACCAATAACCTCGTCGCCATCATACCACGAGGCAAATTGTCCCGCAGCGGCACCGCGTTGCGGCTCATCAAAGAGAAGATATGCGCCCTCCTCGCGCATCTCCAAGCGGCCTGTTTGCAGCGGTTGGCGATAGCGGATACGGAGGCTGAACGGGCAACTTTCGCCCACAGCCAATGCTCTATCGGGTCGGACCCAATGCACCTCTTCGGCTGCTACATGCAGTACCGAACGATACAGGCCCGGGTGCGAATCACCTTGTCCGACATATATAACATTATTCTCGACATCGGTAGCTATGATAAACAGCGGTTCGGGAAAGCCTCCGATGTTCAAACCCTTACGTTGGCCTATGGTATAGAATTGTGCGCCTCCGTGTTCGCCCACCACACGACCGTCCGATTCGGTATAAATATAGGGTTTAGCTCTTTCGGCCAAGTCATCTACATCAACCTGACGCGAATAGCCCTCCCAATCGCGCGGGATAAGTACTACTTTACCCTTACGCGAGGCAAGTTTTTGCTGCAAGAACACGGGCAAATCCACCTTTCCCACAAAGCAGATACCTTGCGAATCTTTACGTTTGGCAGTTGCGAGTTTCTGCTCCAAAGCGATACGACGCACCTCGGGTTTAACGATATCGCCAATCGGGAACAGTGCCTTACTCAACTGCTCTTGCGAGAGTTGGCACAAGAAATAACTTTGGTCCTTATTGCCATCGACACCCGCCAGCAGTCTATAATAGGTTTTGCCATCGACAACGACCTCCTCTTTACGGCAATAGTGACCCGTCGCTACGAAATCGGCTCCCAGACGGAACGCCTCCTCCATGAAAACGTCAAATTTAATCTCGCGATTACACAGCACATCGGGGTTAGGTGTTCGGCCTTTCTCGTACTCCGAGAACATATAGTCCACCACCCTTTGACGATACTGCTCACTCAAATCCACATAGTGGAACGGTATATCAAGGCGTTTGGCAACAAGCTCGGCAAACACTTGGTCATCATACCAAGGGCAATCGCCCGACAATGTACCGGTAGTGTCGTGCCAATTTCGCATAAACAGACCTATCACCTCGTAGCCCTGCTCTTTGAGCACCCACGCGGCAACCGACGAATCAACTCCGCCCGAAAGTCCTATGACAACTTTTTGTTTCATAACGCCCAACAAATCAATCATTCAAAGAGAGCATTCCTTCGGGAAGGCAGAATATCACTCTTTGTTGTTCTACATCTATCTCCTCGACAAAATCATCAACCGCAGGAATCAACACCTCACGTCCCTCTATCTCAATCTCGAACAAGGGGTTCATCTCGCTATCGATATAGTCGGTAACAACACCCTCGACGCCATTACCAACCTCGGCGACAAAGCCCACCAAGTCCTCCATATAGAGTTCGTCATCGTCCTCACTGCGCTCGACAGCCATCGAGAACTCTTTTCCGACAAGTTCACTTGCGCGACGTTCGGTATCAATATCGGCAAACATCACCGTCGCACCGGCTCGACCACGAGGCTCGAACTTATCGAAAAAAAGAGGAACCGTGAGTGAATCTACGTCCACATACACGGGTTCCTCAAAATTTACACTTTCGGGGAAGGTATCGTACAGCACAACTGTAAGTTCTCCCTTCGCGCCGAAAACTTTGCCGATTTTACCTATTGGCAACAACTCAGCCATTGGCAGGATAACGAATTATTCTGCGGCCTCAGTTGCCTCTTCGGTTGCCTCCTCTGCGCTCTCCTCGGCAGCAGCCTCAGCAGCAGCGGCAGCAGCGGCCTCTTTCTTGGCAGCGATAGCTTTGGCACGCTCCTCTTTAACCTTTTGCTCAGCCTCGAAACGAGCCTTAGCCTCTTTCGAAGCGTCAGCAGCGAGTTTCGAAGTTTTAGCATTGATTTGTGCCTCTTTCTCGCTCATCCATTTGTTGAATTTAGCCTCGGCATCCGACTCCGAGAAAGCACCTTTGGCTACACCACCCAACAAGTGTTTTTTGTACAATACACCTTTGTACGAAAGAATCGCACGGCAAGTGTCGGTAGGTTGAGCACCCTTTTGAAGCCAATCCAAAGCCTTGTCGAAATCAAGGGTAATGGTAGCAGGGTTGGTGTTGGGGTTGTAAGAACCGATGTTCTCGATGAATTTACCGTCGCGGGGTGCGCGAGCGTCTGCAACTACGATGTGATAGAAAGCATAGCCTTTTTTACCACGACGTGCAAGTCTGATTTTAACAGCCATTTGTTTGTGTTTTAATAAGTTAATTACTTTGTAGCGGCGGACACGTCCACCGTTTCAGAGGAATCCCGTTCCTCATTCAAGGCGCAAAATTACAATCTTTTTGCGAATCTGCAAATTTTTTCGAACACAACATACAGAAAGTCCGTCATTTGGCGTGTTTGCAGTATTTATTTGCGCGGTTACAAAATTTTGCCTATTTTTGTGCGTTTATGAGAAAAAGCGCACTTCGCCAAATGAGATACACGATAAACATACTTGTAGCCATCGCGACCATCGTCGCAATGTCGGCGTGCAACAAACTCGAAGACCAAGTTACCGCACAGGAGGCCAATTTCGAGAGATATCTGACAGGTCAAAAGGCGTACGACCGCGAAGATTTCGACTACGAGAACAACTCGACACTCAACGTCAAATTCTACGACAAAATCGACGGAGTGTATCGATACATTGTCAATGAGAATCGCGAAAATCGCCCAGCCGAGGACAGCACCATTCTGAAAGGCGACTCTATCTGGGTATATTACGACGCTTACACATTCGAGGGCACTCGTCGCGGCAAGGTCTTTGACACCAACCGCGAAAGCACCATAAAATCAAACCTTCCGAACCTAACACCCGACTATTGGAGCACCGACCCGTTGCGTATCAAGGTGGGCGACAGGCAGATGATGGCAAGTATTGACAATGCATTGGAGGGTTGTCGTCCGGGTGACGAGGTGCAATTCTTATTAACAACCGACAAGGCTTACGGCAAACGTCCGTTGGGCGTGGTACCCCAATATAGCGCCGTTATGTTTGTCCTTTACATCGAATATTACAGCAAACAATAGATATGCAAAAGTTTTACAACATATTGACCACCGTACTGCTCTTTGCGGGTATCGCAAATCTTGGTTCGTGCGCCAAAGAGCCCAAAATAGACACCGGCAATTTCCAACAAATGTCACTCGATGCGTGGATGGCAAAGCACATCAACAACACTGACACTGTGGCTTGGCGACAAGACAACGGAATGTATATTCAAATGCTAACCCCCACTCTGCCGTTGGTTGATACTCTCGCTACGGCCGACACCATCGTTTGGGTCCGCATCAACTACACCGGTCGCACACTTCAAAACAACGTATATATCACTCGCAGCGAGGACGAGGCTCGTTGGCAAGGAACCTACACCTACAAAACATACTACGCCCCCGACTATCTGTATTGCGGCTCGTCCAATACCAATATGATTGAGGGACAATATTATGCTCTGAAAAACGAGTTCAAAATTGACGGTAAACCGACAAAACTCGTACAAGGCAGCAAGGTGCGTCTGTATATGACATCGGCTATGGCATACGGCTCGTACGGCACAAGCAATAGTCAAGGTTATGGCGGACAGTTCACACTCAAAGGAAATGTTCCCACCATCGAGGACCTCGAAGTTGTCGAGGTAGTAAAAGACCCTATTGAGCGCGAGAATACATTGGTCGCCGAGTACGCCCAGAAGCAATGGGGTATGAACGTTGCCGACACCTTGTCAGAAAATTTCTACCTCGACAAGCTCAATCCGTTCAATGTGGAGTTGGGCGACACCCTCTCGATTGATTCAACTGCTTATATTTATTATAAAGGTTATTTCCTCGACGGATTTGTATTCGACACCAACATCGACTCGGTGCAGTTGCGCGTATATGACGAAATCTCGACCAACAGCGCACTTTCGTACAAGGCTTCGGCAAACGAAGAGGAGTACATCAAAGCGTTCTATAAGGCCATTCCCGGAATGCGTTATGGTCAATGGGGTCGCATGGTATTTACATCAATTTATGGTTACGGCGCAACGGGTTATTCTGCTTCGGTACAGAAAGACCACGACACCTACAATAACTATATGAGTTACTTGTATGCCAACCTCTACAACAACACAAATCAATACTCGTCGTACTACGATTACTACAACTATAACTACGCCTATTATTACAATATCCTCAATTCGACAACACTCGAAGAGGGCGAAGTTATAACCGAAATTCAGTCATACACGCCTTTGATATTTGAGTTCTATGTGGCTCACGACGCCAAAGGCAATGTAAAATAACGCACTCCCGATGTTTCGACGCAGATTAACCGCTTGGTTGTTGCTTGCCGTTATGTGCTTTGCAACCGCCACACCCGCACACTCCTCTTCACGAAAACCGAAAACCGCACAAATTACTCTAACGAACGATTGGTGCGGTCGCAAAGTGGTATTCTTGGGCGACTCAATCACCGACAAGAATAATGTCAGCAGCAAAATCTATTGGCAATACCTGGCCGAGATGTTGGGTTTGGAGCCCTATGTGTATGGTATCAACGGGCATCAATGGAGCAACATTCCGTCACAAATAGCGAGAATGAAAGCCGACGGCATTGCGCCCGACGCTATTTTCATCTTTGCTGGCACCAACGACTACAACGCCAATGTGCCTTTGGGAGAGTGGTACAATCCAGCAGAGGTGCAAACGGTAAATGTTAATGGCAAGATGGTTGAGCGTCAGCACCGCACACTCGCAAGTGGTAAATCGACACTTTGCGGACGCATCAACGATGTTATCCTTGCACTTCGCAACGATTATCCAGCCGCACAAATCGTACTTATAACACCTTTGCATCGCGGTTTTGCCACCTTTGGCTCGGGCAATGTGCAACCCGACGAGTCGTATGCCAATGGTTTGGGTTTGTACATCAACGACTATGTAGATACGATTCGTGAGGCTTCGTCCGTTTGGTCCGTTCCCGTGATTGACCTTTTTGCCGAGAGCGGAATTATTCCCAATCTGCCAAGCAATACGCAGTACATAACCAACACTGACAGAGATAGATTACACCCCAACGCCAAAGGTCATCGTCGTATGGCAAAGGTTATGGCATACGCCATGTTGGCAATGCCTGCAAGTTTCGCCAGCGACGCGCAATAAAGTTTTTTTTCGGAAAAATTGGGGCAAACGTTTGCAAGTAACAAAAATTGTATTACCTTTGCACTCGCATTCCAACAATGAGGGAGCATAGCTCAGTTGGTTTAGAGCATCTGCCTTACAAGCAGAGGGTCAGGGGTTCGACTCCCTTTGCTCCCACTAAGAGGTTCTGATAAAGAACCTCTTTTTTTGTCTATTTATCTCATATATCCAAAGTTGTATAACTCCCTTGTTGCGCATTTCATTGAAAATTCGTACCTTTGGGCAATAATACACTAAACCCCAAAAACTTTACAATCGTGGTTAAAATTGGAACAACATTCTCGCCCGTTGGTCGCAAGGCTCTCTTGTGCGGCTCGGGAGAACTTGGCAAAGAGGTTGCCATCGAATTGCAACGCTACGGCATCGAGGTTGTGGCTTTGGATAAATACCCCAACGCCCCCGCTATGCAAATAGCACATCGCTCGTATGTACTGTCGATGCTTGACGGAGAGCGTCTGCGCGAAATCATCGAGACTGAGAAACCGGACTATATCATTCCCGAAATCGAGGCTATCGCAACCCCCACCCTTGTCGAGTTGGAGAAGGAGGGTTACAATGTTATCCCTACCGCCAATGCAACTTGGCTCACAATGAACCGCGAGGGTATTCGTCGTTTGGCTGCCGAGGAGTTGGGACTCCCCACATCGCCTTATCGCTTTGCCGAGACTCGCGAAGAGTTCGAAGCTGCCATAAAGGCGATTGGCACTCCTTGTGTTGTTAAACCCGTTATGAGTTCGTCGGGACACGGCCAAAGCGTTTGTCACTCGGAGCAAGAGATTGACCGTTCGTGGCAGATTGCCCAAGAGGGTGGTCGTGCAGGCGCAGGTCGAGTTATTGTCGAGGGTTTTGTGAAGTTCGACTACGAGATTACACTCCTTACCCTACGCAACTCTGCCGGCACTATCACTCTGAAACCTATCGGACACCATCAAGTGGATGGCGACTACCGCGAGTCGTGGCAACCGCAACCTATGAGCGAGGTAGCATTGGCAAAAGCCGAGGAGATTGCCCGCAAGGTTACAGGCGCGTTGGGAGGTTACGGTATCTTCGGTGTCGAGTTGTTTATCTGTGGTGACGAGGTGTTGTTCAGCGAGGTTTCACCCCGTCCGCACGATACAGGAATGGTAACTATGATTTCGCAAGACTTGTCGGAGTTCGCTTTGCACGCTCGCGCTGTCTTGGGCCTTCCCGTTCCGTCGGTGCGTTTCTACCGTCCGTCGGCATCGAAGGCTATTGTAGTCGAGGGCGATAGCGACAAAGTTGTATTCGGCAATCTCGAAGAGGTTATGGCCGAGGAAGATGTACAAATCCGCATCTTTGGCAAAGGCGAAGTTGTAGGTCATCGTCGTCTGGGTGTCATCTTGGCGTCGGCCGACACCATCGAAGAGGCTTTGGCAAAAGCAGAGCGTGCTTACTCGAAGCTTCAAATCGAAGTTCTGCCCCGATAGCATAACTCCATATTACACAAATAAGGCTCGTCAATGTGACGAGCCTTATTTTGTTTGGTATATAACGAGTTTTACATATTCTCAATCTTGTTGAGCATCTTGGTTGTCGCCTTGATTGCGGCTTCGGTTTGGTCACCGTCCAAGCCACGCGTTTTGAAACGCTCGCCTCGGAACTCCCAAGTAATAATGGTCTGAACAAAGGCATCGGTACGGCCACCAGGGGGAATACTCACAACATAGTTAGTCAGCATCGGGAACTCACGACCCAACTGTACCTTATATATATTACGCAACGCGCGCATAAATGCGTCATACTGACCATCTCCCGCAGCACAGGCCTCATACTGTTTACCGTCGATATCAATACGCACCGCAGCAATAGGTTTCAAGCCACGAGCAAGCGAAAGCGAGTAACTGACAATATTGACCTTGGTTCCGTGAATATCCTGACGAAGCACATCAGAGATGATATACGGAAGGTCATCGGCAGTAACCTGCTCTTTCTTATCGCCAAGTTCGATAATACGCTCGGTAACTTTACGCATCGAGGCCTCATCAAGTTCGATACCCAAAGCTTCGAGGTTTTTGGCAATGTTCGCCTTACCCGAAGTTTTACCCAAAGCATACTCGCGCACACGGCCAAAGCGTTCGGGCAACAAGTCGTTAAAGTAAAGATTACTCTTATTATCACCGTCGGCGTGGATACCCGCACACTGTGTAAACACATTCTCGCCCACAACGGGTTTATTGGCAGGGATATGGATACCCGTATAGGTCTCAACCATACGGCTAACCTTATTTATCTTCTGCTCAACGATATTGGTGCGATGTTCGGTGTGGTCGTGAATTGCCGCTACAACACTTGCCAAAGGAGCATTACCAGCCCTCTCGCCCAAGCCGTTAATCGTTGTATGCACGCCTTTTAAGCCAGCCTTAACTGCCGCCAAGACATTAGCAACCGAGAGGTCATAGTCATTATGCGGGTGGAAGTCGAAGTGCAAATCGGGGTAGCGTTCAACCATTTGACGAGCAAACATATAGGTATGTTCGGGGTCAAGCACGCCCAAAGTGTCGGGCAACAGGAAACGCTTAATATCCAAATCGCGAAGGCCATCGACCATTTGGAAGACATACTCCGGCGAATTTTTCATACCATTCGACCAATCCTCCAAATAGAGATTGACCGTAATGCCCATTTCGAGTGCACGATTAACCGTTGTACGCACATCGGCAATATGTTGCTCGGGGCTCTTTCTCAACTGTTTTTCGCAATGTTTGAGCGAGCCTTTGGCCAACAGATTGACAACCCTACAACCCACCTCCGAAAGCCAACGAAGCGAAACATCGCCATCGACAAAGCCCAACGCTTCAACGCGGTCAAGATAGCCCTTCTCTGCCGCCCACTCGGTAATCAAACGCACAGCCTCGTGTTCGCCTTGCGACACACGAGCCGATGCAATCTCAATACGGTCGGCGTGCAAATCTTCAAGCAACAGGCGCGCTACGCTGAGTTTCTCTTGCGCACTCAACGAAACACCCGAAGTCTGTTCCCCGTCACGCAGGGTGGTGTCCATTATCTCAATCACGGTGTCGGCTCCTCTCTACTTTGTTCGTTTCTCGTACTCTTCGATTTGGTCGCTGATGCTACGCAGGTAATCAACATCGTCAAAACCTCCGAGCAAGCATTTTTTCTTGTAGGCGTCAATATCGAACTTCTCGCTACGACCCGTAGCATCGATAGTGATGGTTTGTGCGGGCAAATCTACGGTAAAGGTGGTCGATGCATCAGCCTCGATACGGGCAAACATATCGGCCAAGAAATCCTCGCTTACCATAACGGGCAACAATCCGTTATTCAACGCATTACCTCGGAAAATATCGGCAAAGAAGCTCGACACTACCACGCGGAAACCATAGTCAAAAATAGCCCAAGCAGCGTGCTCACGGCTCGAACCGCAACCGAAGTTTTTGCCAGCTACCAGAATTTGACCCGAATAGCGGCTATCATTCAACGGGAACGATGCGATAGGATTATCTTGTTTGTCGTAACGCCAGTCACGGAAAAGATTTGCACCAAAGCCCTTACGTTCAACGGCGGTAAGGAAGCGTGCAGGTATAATTTGGTCGGTGTCGATATTCTCGTGTACTACGGGCACCGCACTACATTGCAATGTTGTAAATTTGGGAATAGGCATAGCACTACTTGATTTTATCGTTAAACACAACTCGCGGATCTTGTACCGAACCACTAATAGCGGCAGCTGCTGCTACAGCTGCACCGCACAACATTGTACGAGCACCGGGGCCTTGACGACCCTCGAAGTTACGGTTCGATGTCGATACGCTATACTTACCAGCGGGGATTTTGTCATCATTCATCGCAAGGCAAGCCGAGCAACCGGGTTGGCGAAGGGTAAATCCTGCCTCGGCCAAAATTTTGTCGAGGCCCTCCTCCAAAGCTTGTTTCTCGACCATCTTCGAACCGGGAACAATCCAAGCGGTCACACCCTCGGCTTTCTTGTGACCTTGAACAAGATAGGTAAAGCGACGAAGGTCCTCGATACGGCCATTGGTACAGCTACCAACAAACACATAGTCCACCTTCTTGCCAATCATAGCGTCGCCCTCCTTGAAGTCCATATACTCCAAAGCCTTTGCATCGCTACCTGCGGGAATAGTACCTGTGATACCTACGCCCAAGCCGGGATTAGTACCATAGGTAATCATAGGCTCGATGTCGGCAGCGTCGAAGTGGTACTCCATATCGAATACGGCGTCATCGTCGCTACGCAACTCACGCCATTTCTCTACCAATTTATCGAACTCCTCGCCTTTGGCTACGCGGTTGCGGCCACGAAGGTAGTCAAAAGTGGTTTGGTCGGGAGCAATCATACCACCACGAGCACCACACTCGATACTCATATTACAAACGGTCATACGACCCTCCATCGACAACGAACGAATAGCCTCGCCCGCAAACTCGATAAAGTGACCCGTACCACCCGAAGCCGAAATCTTCGAGATGATATAGAGGATAATATCCTTTGCCTCAACACCTTTACGCAACTGACCATCAACGGTGATACGCATTGTCTTGGGCTTGGATTGAATCAAACATTGACTTGCCAAAACCATCTCCACCTCGGATGTTCCCACGCCAAAAGCAACTGCGCCCAACGCACCGTGAGTCGAAGTGTGGCTATCACCACAAACGATTGTCATACCGGGTTGAGTAAGGCCTTGCTCGGGGCCCATAATGTGAACAATGCCGTGACCCGCATCGCCCATCTTAAAGAGTTCGATACCGTGTTGTGCGCAGTTGGCAATCAGAGCATCAACTTGTGCACGAGCTTTGGGGTCCTTAATAGGTTGGTCTTGATTTTCTGTCGGAATGTCGTGGTCCATTGTCGCAGTAATCTGTGCAGGGCGAGCCACCTTCGCACCACGACCATTAAGGCCGAGGAATGCTACGGGCGATGTCACCTCGTGGATATACTCGCGGTCAATGTAGAGAACGCATCTTCCGCCGTCCTCGATGCGCACGGTATGCGCATCCCAAATTTTGTCGAGAAGAGTTTTTCCCATTTTTCTGTATTTTAAATATGTCTATGATTCTCTAATAAGGAGATTCGTTTGGGTTAAAAACTGACTATCAAAGGATTACACCTCATAATCAGCATTTGCAAAAGTGCAAGATAACAATATTTTTCGAGAAAAAACACTTTTGGCGTAACAAACTTTCAAATCGTAATCCAAACAGCCCCAAAAAGAGCCTCAAAAACGCACAAAAACTGACCAAACAGCACAATAAGACAGCGCGCGATTATGAATTAACATATTGAACAAAATTTGCGCAAGCTCGGCGCTCCGATAGGACCTCGCAACACACTGCATACCAAATATTTACAAATTCAAGCAAAAATGTTATTGAAAATATTTAATAATATTCTTGTTTATCCGTCAAAATATACATACATTTGCAAACAAAGATTTAATAACCCAAACTTAAATCTCATTATGCAAGTACGTGTCATTATCAATGTCGTGGAGGGTTCAGTGGTGCTATCGCGCTGTTGGAAAGGCCTTCTGTGATTCTACACAGGTACGTACACCGAAAGCCTTTCCGACAGTTTGGATAGGCTTTTTTGTTTGAAATAGACTTTGTTTTTTGAGAATACTAAAAGAATAAAACTTATGCCGATTAAACTCAGAAGTGCTGCAACGACAGAGACTCGTCGTATGGCAGGTGCACGCAGCCTTTGGCGTGCCAACGGAATGAAAGACGAACATTTCGGACGACCCATTATCGGTATCGCAAACTCGTTCACTCAACTCGTGCCGGGACACGTTCACCTGCACGAAATCGGACAACAAGTAAAGCAAGCCATAGAAGAGTTGGGTTGCTTTGCCGCAGAATTTAATACCATTGCTATCGACGACGGTATCGCTATGGGACACGACGGTATGTTGTACTCGTTGCCCTCGCGCGAAATCATCGCCGACAGCGTTGAGTATATGGCCAACGCGCACAAGGTTGATGCACTTGTATGCATCAGCAACTGCGACAAAATCACCCCCGGTATGCTTATGGCGACTATGCGCCTCAACATTCCCACTATCTTCGTGAGTGGAGGTCCTATGGAGGCCGGCAATTTCGAGGGAGGTAAAGCCGACCTTATTACCGCTATGGTGAAGGCCGCTGACGAGAGTATGGATGATGCTCGCGTTGCGGCTTTGGAGCGTCACGCTTGTCCCGGTTGTGGTTGTTGTTCGGGTATGTTTACCGCAAACTCGATGAACTCGCTTACCGAGGCGTTGGGTATGGCGCAAGCGGGCAATGGAACTATCCTCGCCACACACGCCAACCGCAAACGCCTGTTCGACAAAGCAGCTCGTCGTATCGTCGAAATGGCCGAGCAATACTACTTCAAAGGCGACGAATCGGTACTGCCCAAGAATATTGCTACTCGCGCTGCATTCCTCAACGCTATGGCTTTGGATATTGCAATGGGTGGCTCGTCGAACACCGTTCTTCACTTGTTGGCTGTTGCCCGTGAGGCTGGTGTCGATTTCACAATGAAAGATATTGACGCTTTGTCGCGCCGTGTTCCTGTGTTGTGTAAAGTTTCGCCCAACTCGGCATACCACATCGAAGATGTAAACCGCGCAGGTGGTATTGCAACAATTCTCGGTCTTTTGGCTCGCGCCGGCGTTCTCGACACAACCGTAGGTCGCGTTGATTACCCCTCGTTGGCTGCATATCTTGACGCTAACGATACTGCAAGCGAGAATCTTACCGAAGAGGCTCGCACCAACTATTTGAGCGCTCCC
This sequence comes from Rikenellaceae bacterium, assembly GCA_015060105.1. Lineage (GTDB taxonomy): Bacteria > Bacteroidota > Bacteroidia > Bacteroidales > Rikenellaceae > UBA940. The sequence goes on from SUZD01000002.1 coordinate 184,346, forward strand.
AGCGGTCTGCTCAACATCGGGCTCGGCACCAACAACAACTATTACGACTCGTTGGAGTGCGACCGCGAGAAGGGTTGTATCCGCGATTTCGAGCACGCATATTTCAATGATGGAGGTTTGGGCGTTCTGTTCGGCAACATCGCACTGGATGGTTGTATTATCAAAACCGCAGGTGTCGATGAGGCCTTATTCCACTTTGAAGGTTCGGCTCGTGTATTCGAGTCGCAAGAGCAAGCGATGAACGGAATCCTCAACGACGAGGTTAAAGCGGGCGAGGTTGTTGTTATTCGCTACGAAGGCCCCAAAGGTGGCCCCGGTATGCAGGAGATGCTCTACCCCACTTCGTACCTCAAAAGTAAGCACCTCGACAAACAGTGCGCGCTGATTACCGACGGACGATTCTCGGGTGGCACCAGCGGTTTGTCGATTGGCCACATTTCGCCCGAGGCAGCAGCAGGTGGCGATATTGCTCTAATTGAGACAGGCGACCGTATCGTTATCGACATTCCTTCGCGTTCGATTAGCCTCGAAGTAAGCGAAGAGGTGCTTGCACAACGCCGTCAAGCATTAAACGGAGCGTTTGCTCCCAAGAACCGCGACCGAGTAGTTCCCCGTTCGCTCCGAGCATACGCAATGTTGGTAAGTTCGGCAGATAAAGGTGCTGTTCGTATGTTGCCCGGCGAAGATTATTAGAAATACAAACCAACTTAAATAAAAACTATGAACGAAAAACGACTTATGACCGGAGGCGAGGCGATGTTGGAGATTCTGCTTCGCGAAGGTGTTGACACCATATTCGGATACCCGGGTGGTGGCATTATGCCGTTTTACAACTCTCTGTACGACTACACAGACCGTATTCGTCATATTCTGATGCGCCACGAACAAGGTTGCGTACACGCCGCACAAGGCTATGCACGCACTTCGGGTCGCGTAGGTGTATGTACCGTAACATCGGGCCCCGGTGCCACAAATACAATTACGGGTTTGGCAGATGCTATGCTCGACTCTACTCCGTTGGTAGTTATCAGCGGACAGGTACCCGTATCGTTGCTTGGTAGCGATGCGTTCCAAGAGGTAAACTTTGTCGGTTTGGCACAGGTGGTGACCAAATGGACTTGTCAAATCAAACACGCTTCGGAGATTGCTGATGTTATGGCTCGTGCATTCTATATTGCACGTTCGGGTCGTCCCGGCCCTGTGGCTATCGACTTTACGAAGAACGCTCAACAAGAGATGGTGGAGTTAGATTACAAACCGCTGAACTTCATTCGCGGTTATGTTCCTTCGCCCGAGCCCAATATGGAGCAAATCAAGGAGGCTGCAAAACTTATCAACGAGGCCAAAAAACCTATGGCATTGGTTGGTCAGGGTATCACTTTGGCCGGCGCCGAGGCAGAGTTGGACAAATTCCTCCGCAAGAGCGGTATTCCCGCAGGTGCGACAATGCTTGGTCTGTCGGCCGTTCCCAGCGACCACCCCAACTACCTCGGTATGTTGGGTATGCACGGTTGCTATGCAGCCAACATCAAGAATGACGACTGCGATTTGTTGATTGCACTGGGTATGCGTTTCGACGACCGCGTAACTTGCGATGTCAAGAAATATGGTCGCAACGCCAAAGTTGTGCACTTGGAGATTGACCCCGCCGAGATTAACAAAATTATATATGCCGATGCACCCGTATTGGGCGACTTGGCACAAACACTCCCGCTGCTGACCGAGGCTATTGAGGCTCGCAAGCACGAGGAGTGGATGGCAGAGTTGCGACAAGCAAACCAAGAGGAGTACGAAAAGGTTATCAAAGGCGCACTCCACCCTACCGAAGGCTATCTCAAAATGGGCGAGGTTATCAATGCGGTGTCGGAAGCATATAACGACAACGCAGTATTGGTAACCGATGTTGGTCAGCAACAGTTGATGGCGACCCGTTACTTCCGTTTCCGTTCGCCTCGTAGCGTTGTTACCTCGGGCGGTCTTGGTACTATGGGATTCGGTTTGCCTGCCGCTATCGGAGCCAAATTGGGAACACCCGAGCGTGATGTATGTCTGTTCGTCGGCGATGGCGGTCTGCAAATGACCATTCAGGAGCTGACTACAATTATGCAGACCGAGGTTGATGTCAAAATTATTCTACTCAACAACTTCTATCTCGGCAATGTGCGTCAATGGCAAGAGATGTTCTTCGACCATCGCTACTCGTTTACCGACTTGATTGACCCCGACTTTGGTGGTATCGCTACGGCAAACAAGATTGGTTATGTGTGCGTCGAGAAGCGCGAGGATTTGGCTGCGGCTATCGCTCAAATGAAAGAGTCGAAAGGCTCATTCCTCTTGGAAGTACGCGTAGAGCGCGAGGACAATGTTCTGCCGATGGTTGCTCCGGGCGCAGGCGTGTCGGATATGATGTTGGAGTTCAAAAAGTAAAAAGAGAACAATATGGTGTTACAGAACAATAAAGAGAAAAAGGAGTTCGTAATCACGGTTTTCTCCGAAAATAAGGTAGGTCTGCTCGGTCAAATTACCTCTATCTTTACCTATCACGATGTGAACATCGAAAGCCTTACCACATCGGAGTCGGCTATTGCCGGTATTCACAAATTCACTATCGTCGTGTGTGAAAACCCCGACAAAGTGGAGCGTATGGTAAAACAGGTCGAGAAACGCGTTGATATCCTTAAAGCGTTTGTATATGAGCCCGAAGATGTAGTTATGCAGGAGATTGCGCTCTACAAAGTGGCTTTGCACAAAAACGTCGAGCAACTTGTGCGTCAATATCAACTGCGCATACTCGAAATCTCGGACGACTATATCGTTATCGAGAAGACAGGACACAAGAACGAAACTGCGGCTCTGTTCGAGGAGTTGAAACCCTACGGAGTTTATCAATTCGTTCGTTCGGGACAAATCGCCGTTGTGAAATCTCGCCGCGAGTTGTTGGACGAGTATTTGCAACAGATGAACGAGCTTAAAGCTAAACTTGAAGCTAATAACAAATAATTATAATATCGACTTTAAAATTTCAATCGAAATGGCAAAAATGATTTTTGGCGGCGTTGAAGAAAACGTCGTAACCAGAGCAGAGTTTCCTCTGGAAAAAGCACTTGAAACACTGAAAAACGAGACTATCGCCGTAATCGGTTATGGCGTACAAGGCCCCGGCCAAAGTTTGAACCTCCGCGACAACGGTTTCAACGTAATCGTTGGCCAACGTAAAGGTGGCAAATCGTGGGACAAAGCCGTTGCTGACGGCTGGGTTCCCGGCGAGACTCTTTTCGACATCGAGGAGGCTGCTGAGCGCGGTACCATTATTCAATTCCTTTTGTCGGACGCAGGTCAAATCGACGCTTGGCCCAAAATCCAAAAGTATTTGACCCCCGGTAAAGCCCTCTACTTCTCGCACGGCTTCGGCATCACTTACAAAGAGCGCACAGGTATCGTTCCTCCCGCTGATGTTGATGTTATCTTGGTTGCTCCCAAAGGTTCGGGTACCTCGCTTCGTCGTATGTTCTTGCAAGGTCGTGGTTTGAACTCGAGCTACGCTATCTTCCAAGACGCTACCGGCAAAGCTTGGGATCGTGTAATCGCTCTTGGTGTTGGTGTTGGTTCGGGCTACTTGTTCGAGACCACTTTCAAAAAAGAGGTTTACAGCGACCTTACAGGTGAGCGTGGTACTTTGATGGGTGCTATCCAAGGTATCTTCGCTGCTCAATACGACACTCTCCGTGCCAAAGGTCACACTCCTTCGGAGGCTTTCAACGAGACCGTAGAGGAGCTTACTCAAAGCCTTATGCCTCTCGTATCGGAGAACGGTATGGATTGGATGTACGCAAACTGCTCGACCACAGCTCAACGTGGTGCTCTCGACTGGTGGAAGAAATTCCGCGATGCAGTTAAACCCGTATTCGAGGAGTTGTACAGCGAGGTTGAGTGCGGTAACGAGGCTCAACGTTCGATTGACTCGAACAGCCAACCCGACTATCGTGTAAAACTCGAAGAGGAGCTCAAAGAGATGCGCGAGTCGGAGATGTGGCAAGCAGGTGTGGTTGTTCGCAAACTTCGTCCCGAGAACAACTAATCCGACACTCCTTCGGGAGTATAACAATAAAGGCTGTCCCCAAAAGGACAGCCTTTATTGTTATATATAGGTAAAACTACTCTTGCGACTTTGCCTCACCCCACAGTGTCTCCATCTCGTCGAGCGAGGTCTCTTTGAGTGTTCGACCCGAAGCCTCGATTTGACTTTCGACATAGTTGAAGCGCGAGATAAATTTGTTATTGGTACGAGCCAATGCGTCCTCGGGGTCGATACCATACAGGCGGCAGGCATTGATAAGCGCAAAGAAAAGGTCACCCATCTCGGCCTCCATATTACGTTTATCGTCTTTGGCAACCTCCACCTCAAACTCGGCGATCTCCTCTTTGACTTTCGTCCAGACGTCCTCTTTCTTCTCCCAATCGAAGCCCGCCGAAGCCGCTTTCTCTCCCACGCGATAGGCTTTCACCATTGCGGGCAGACTTCTGGGAACGCCGGCCAACAGACCGCGACGCTTCTTCTTATCTTTCTCGCGTTTTTTGAGTTCCTCCCAATTTGCCTTTACAATTTCGGAGTTCTCGGCATTAACATCACCGTAAACGTGCGGGTGGCGATAAATCAGTTTATCACACACGCCATTTGCCACATCGGCAAAGTCAAATGCGTTTTGCTCGGTACCGAGTTTCGAGTAGAACACAACATGCAGAAGAATATCGCCCAACTCCTCACGGATATGCGCCATATTCTCCTCGGTAATGGCATCTACAAGTTCATAGCACTCCTCGATTGTATTGTTTCGCAAAGAGTGGAAAGTTTGCTCGCGATCCCAAGGACATTTCTCACGCAAGTCGTCCATCACTTGCAGCAAACGAGCAAGAGCTGTTAATCGTTTATCTTCCATATATAATATTGTCTTATTCGGGTTAAACAAAAGGGCGCGTTCATCAACTGAACTCGCCCCTCGGTGTTGGTTCCAATCGTGCGACAGAATTATTTCGACTCTGCCTCACCAGCCTTTTGCTCGGCATATTGAGCATTAAGACCTGCAAGGATAACTTGTGTAATATCCATCGAAGGATCAGCGTCGAGGATAGGACCTGCCGACGAGTTAGCCAAAATCATTTTGTAGCGACCCTCGGCATTGTAACCTTTGATGAAGTTCTCGATTGCAAACGATACATTGTTCAGCATAACGGTTTGCTCCTCTTGCAACTCCTCGATGATACGAACACGGTCAGCCTCATAAGCTTCGCTCTTCTTTTGAAGGTTTGCCTCCATCTCGGCAGCCTTTGCACGAGTTACCAAGCCATTTTGAATCTTCTCTTGGAAATCCATAATCTCCTTTTCGAGTTTACGGCCACGAGTGGTAAGGTTTTTATCAACTTGCTCGGCTTTCTTCTCCAACTCGGCGTTTTTCTCGATATACATATCGTAACCTGCTACGAGCACATCCATATCGACATAAGCGATGTCATACACGGCTTCGAGTTGAGCCAACGAGTCGGTCGATGCTGTTTCGGTTGATTTTGCGCCCTTGTTATCGCAACTAACCATTGTCAATGCTGCAAGAGCGAAGAACATAAGTTTTTTCATAGGAATATCTTGTTTTTATTGTTTGCGGAAATGCAAATTTACTTTTTTTTTTTGAAATACCTTACTTTTCGGGGTGCGTTCGGCACTTTTTTACTAAATTTGCAAATAAAACGACAATATATGTACGAATATCTATCGGGCAGACTTGACGAACTAAACCCCAATTATGCCGTTGTGGAGTGCGCCGGCGTGGGCTATATGGTCAATATCTCGCTTCAAACATACGCCGCACTCGAAGGCGCAGAGAGTGTGAAAATCTTTGTTCACTTCATCGTGCGTGACGACGCTCAAATTCTATATGGTTTTGCCTCGCGCGACGAACGTGAGTTATTCCGTCGTCTGATTGGTGTTTCGGGCGTCGGTGGCGGTACTGCTCGAATGATTCTCTCGACCTTCTCGCCCAAAGAGTTGGCGACGATAATCTCGACCGACAACGCCAAGTTGCTCAAAAATGTCAAAGGATTGGGACTGAAAACGGCTCAGAAAATCATTGTCGAGTTGCGCGACAAAGTACTTGATATCGGCTCGTCGGAGGGTGCAGATGCGGGTGTTCTTTCGCCCGACAATGCTATTACCTCCGAGGCTTTGGCTGCTCTCACAATGCTCGGTTTTACAAAAGCAGCATCAGACAAGGCTATCAAAGAGGTGCTCAAAGAGAATCCCAACGCCGCAGTCGAGGAGATCATACGTCTTTCACTCAAACGTCTTTAATTTTTTTCGTCATAGGAATTGGCTCGATTTATGCTCATTCCACCAAAACAAATTAGTATGAAAGCACGAAAAGCACATTTGGTAGTTATGCTGGCACTGACGGTAACTCTGTCGGCGTTTGGCAAAGCACCTCAAAAAAGCCAAACAACTATGGGACAAGTAAAGCACATCACACAAAAGGAGTTCGTCAATCTGATTGCCGATTACGAAAAGACTCGTTGGGAGTACAAAGGTACGAAACCCGCCATTGTCGATTTCTATGCGAATTGGTGTGGCCCGTGCCGCGCACTTTCGCCCGTTTTGGAGCAGGTTGCTGCCGAGTACAAAGAGTCCATCGTAGTCTATAAGGTGGATGTTGATGACGAGAAAGAGTTGGCGGCAGCATTCGGCATACGAAGCATTCCGACACTACTGTTTATCCCGATGAAAGATAATCCGCAAGTGGTCAAAGGTGCGATGAACAAGCAGGAGCTCGTCAAGTTGGTTGAAAAGTATCTGCTTAAATAAAAAAAGCGTGTCCGATTTTGGACACGCTTTTTTGTCATGTATCTTCTTACTACTTGTGGCGTTGGATAAGCTCCTCCTCCAAATCGTGAATTGTCACACCCATCTGCTCGTTCAGCACCAATAGGTGATAAATCAAGTCTGACACCTCGTAAATATAGCGGTCGCGGTTGCCTGTTGTTGCCTCAATAACGGTTTCAACAGCCTCCTCGCCCACCTTCTGCGCAATCTTATTCACACCTTTGGTAAACAACTTTGTGGTATAGGAGCCCTCGGGCATCTCGGCGTGGCGACCTTGAATAACGCTTTGCAAGTGGCGGATAAAGCCCTCGCTATTGACACTATCGAAGCAACTAACTGTTCCTCGGTGGCAAGTGGGGCCCGCAGGGATTGCCTTAATAAGAAGGGTATCCGAGTCGCAATCTACCAAAATCTCACGAACGGTAAGTGTGTTACCGCTGCTCTCGCCTTTGGTCCAAAGTGTGTTACGGGTACGGCTATAAAAAGTAACCAATCCTGTCTCGACGGTCTTATTATAGGCCTCTTCGTTCATATAGCCAACCATCAATACTTTGAGGGTATCGGCATCTTGAATGACGGCAGGAATCATACCGTCGCTGTTCTTTGTTGTGTTGAAATCTGTGAATTTCATACTCTTACATTTATATTTTTAAGTTTTAATTGCTCTTTCAATTCGCTGACAGTAATCTGTCCATAGTGGAATATACTTGCCGCCAATGCAGCATCGGCCCTGCCCGTAGTCAAGACCTCGGCAATATCCTCAACCGAGCCGGCTCCTCCCGATGCGATAATCGGAATGGACAGTTCTTCGGCCAATCGGGCAAAGGTATCACACGGATAACCCGCTTTGGTACCATCGTGGTCCATCGATGTAAACAAAATCTCGCCTGCACCTCGTTGTTCCGCCTCGCGCGCCCACTCGAACAGTTCTCTATCGGTCGGTTTGCGTCCGCCGTGAGTAGTAGCCATCCAGCGAGCATCAATCTGGCGTGCATCAATAGCCACCACCACAAACTGACTACCATATTTTGCAGCCAAGGTATCAATCAGTTCGGGCGTACGAATTGCTGCCGAATTTATCGAAATCTTATCGGCACCAGCGTCCAACAAGCGTGCAGCATCGTCCAAAGAGCCGATACCGCCACCAACCGTAAACGGAATATCTATTTCGAGCGAGATGCGTTCTACCAATTTGGTAAAGGTACTGCGTCCCTCGGCCGTTGCCGTAATATCGAGATACACCAACTCATCGGCACCCTGTTCGGCATAGCGTTTACCGAGTTCGACAGCGTCGCCGACATCCTTCAATCCCACAAAGTTAATACCTTTAACCGTACGGCCGTCCTTGACGTCCAAACACGGGATTATTCGTTTCGCAACCATTCTTCAAGTTCCTTTGTGGTTATACGACCCTCATAAATCGCCTTACCGATAATTACGCTACGAAGTCCCATATCGTTCAAGCGACGAATATCGTCCATCGAACTAATACCTCCGCTAACCGTAATATCAATCGCAGGGAAGCGGTTTTGCAACATTTCATATAGTTCAAAGGTCGGGCCTTGCAACATTCCGTCTTTGGAGATGTCGGTGCAGATTACTTGGCTCAAACCATCGGCTCCGAAGCGCGCAATCAACTCCTCGGCCGACAAGTCTGACTCTCGCAACCAACCGTGAGTAGCAACCTTTCCGTCACGAATATCCACGCCAAGAATAATATGCTCGGCACCATACTTGGCAATCCACTCGGTCATCATCTCGGGATTCGACACCGCCACGCTGCCACAGATAGCGCGATTGGCACCTGCTGACAGCACGGCCGACAGCGACTCCTCGCTTTTAATTCCGCCACCCCACTCCACATCGAGCGAAGTATTGGCACAAATGCTCTCCAACACCGCAAGGTTACACGGAGCCGAAGCCTTTGCGCCGTCCAAATCAACAACGTGCAAGCGGCGAACACCTATCGCCTCATAACCACGCGCAATATCGGTCGGATTTGCACCATAGGTGGTTTGAAGGTTGTAGTCGCCACGAGTCAGGCGCACACATTTGCCATCTATTATATCTATTGCCGGTATAAGTTCAATCATAGTTTGATGAAATTTTCAATTATTCGGGCACCAACAGAGCCACTCTTCTCGGGGTGGAACTGCGTACCGAAAAAGTTATCACGAGCCAATGCTCCGCTAAACTCGCGGCCATAGGTTGTACGCGCAACGGTATAGTCACAAAGGTCGGGAGCAAACGAGTGTACATAATAAATCCATGAGCCCTCTGCTACGCCGTCGAACAGCGGTGTTTTCAACTGCTCGATTCTATTCCAGCCCATATGCGGCACTTTGATACCTTGTTGTTTATCGGCTTCGAAGCGACGCACCTCGGTAGGAAATATACCCATTGTGCGAACATTACCCTCCTCGCTACCTGCACACATCAGTTGCACTCCGATACAGATTCCAAGTACGGGCATTGTCAAGCGTGGGATAACCTCATCAAGTCCCGTAGCACGAAGATTTGCCATTGCACTCGATGCCTCGCCGACTCCGGGCAGAAGCACTCGGTCAGCACGCTCGATTATGCGCGGGTCTGCTGTAAGCACATATTCGGCTCCTGCACGGCGGACAGCATTGACCACCGAGCGAAGATTGCCTGTATTATAGTCTATAATTGCTATCATAACACACCTTTACTCGAAGGAAGTTCATAACTGAATACATCGCGTCTGACGGCCGCTTTAAGGCTACGGGCAAACGCTTTGAACACCGCCTCGGCCAAGTGGTGATTATTCTCGCCACGAGCCTCGATATGCAAGTTCGCCTGCATTGCCGAACACAGCGAGCCAAAGAAGTGTTTGAACATCTCGGTCGGAGTATCACCCACATACTCGCGGGTAAATTCAACCCTCCAAGCGAAGTCTATACGACCTCCCAAGTCCAACGTAACAAGTGCGTCGCACTCGTCCATAGGCAGAGCAAAACCATAGCGATTGATACCTCGTTTATCCGCCAAAGCCTTACGCAAAGCCTCGCCCAAAGCGATACCTACGTCCTCCATTGTGTGGTGTTCGTCCACCTCCAAGTCGCCCGTCGCCTTCACTTGCAGGCTTACGCCTCCGTGATGTGCAATCTGGTCCAACATATGGTCGAAGAATTTAAGGCCTGTATCAATCGAGCTCTCGCCCTTGCCATCGAGGTCAACGGTTATTGAGATTTGTGTTTCGCGGGTATTGCGCTCTATTGTCACTCGACGCGAAGTGGCACGCAAGTATTCGGCAATCTCGTTCCAATCCTCTGCCACAAGAGCGCAGACATCGGTCAATCCCGCCTCACGAAGCATCTCGGCACCCTTCGTTTTGTCACAGATAAGGATACCCTTTGCTCCGAGATTCTTTGCAAGAATAATATCGGTCAAGCGGTCGCCTATGACGAAACTACCTGTCAAATCGTACTCCGGACTATTGAGGTACTTGCCAAACATACCGACACCTGGTTTGCGTGTCGCAAGTCCCTCGTGCGGGAAACTCTTATCAATCAAAATATCATCGAAGCGAACGTCCTCACCCTCCAACACCTCCAACATTTTACCTTGCACAGTATCGAAACTCTCTTGCGGATAGACCTCCGTACCAAGTCCGTCTTGGTTGGTGGCAATCACAAGTTCATAGTCAAGTCCTGCGATGCTACGCAATGCGGAAATGGCGTGGGGCAAAAACTGCATCTCTTCGAGAGTATTCACTTGCTCGGTGATGGGCGGCTCCACGATAATTGTACCGTCACGGTCGATGAATATTACTTTTGTTGCCATTGGGTATCGTATTTGGTAAGTGAAGCAATCAGTTGGTCATTCTCGGCAGGCGTTCCGACGGTAATACGCACACAACCCTTACACATAGGCATACGATTGCGATTACGAACAATAATTCCATCAGCCAGCAAAGCATTATACAGAGCATCGGCATCATCGGTACGAACCAGCACAAAGTTGGCGTCACTCGGATAGACTCTCTCGATGCACGACAAGTCATTCATAAACTCTATCAGGCGTGTGCGTTGTTCCTTTATCTCGGTCACTTGCGACGCTATATCACAATCAAGCATATCGGCTACAAGGCGCGAAGCCGCAACATTGATATTATAGGGATATTTGACACGATTGAACATCGAGATAACGCGTTTATCGGCAAACGCCAGGCCAAAGCGAAGACCAGCCATACCCCACGCTTTCGACAAAGTTTGAAGCACAATCAGATTGGGATATTTCGCAAGATCCTCAACAAAGCCTCGTTGCTCGGCAAAGTCGATATAGGCCTCATCAAGTACGACCATACCATCAAACGACTCGATAAGTCGGACTATCTCGGCACGGTCAAACGAGTTTGCTGTCGGGTTGTTGGGCGAGCAGATGAACATCAATTTTGTCTTCTCGTCAGTGGCCTCCAACAGACGCTCAACGGGCAAACCAAACTCCTCGTCGAGCAGTACCTCACGCACCTCAACATCGTTGATTGCAGCCGAAACGGTGTACATTCCATAGCTCGGAGCAATGGCCACCACATTATCGACACCCGGACGGCAGAACACACGATAGCACAAATCGATAGCCTCATCGCTACCATTACCCGTAAAAATCTGCTCGGCAGGCACGCCCTTAATACTCGACAACTTCGCTTTCAATTCGGTTTGGCGAGGGTCAGGATAGCGATTATAGCCATTCTCGTTGGGGTTTTCGTTGGCATCGATAAAGATACCGAGTTTGCCCTCGTACTCATCACGCGCAGTCGAATAAGGTGTCAAGGCTGCGATATTGGGGCGGAACAGAGTTGTTGGGTCTTTAATCATTTTGTCCTCCTTTCAGGCGCACTTTAACCGCAGCGGCGTGAGCGTCCAAGCCCTCGCCCTCGGCCATAGTGACTATCGTTGTTGCAAGAGCCGACAAGCCCTCGCGGGTCAATTCCTGATATGTTATTTTACGCATATAGCTATCGAGATTCACACCGCTATAAGCCTTTGCCCAACCCGAAGTCGGGAGGGTGTGATTTGTACCAGATGCATAATCGCCAGCACTCTCGGGAGAGTAGGCTCCAACAAACACACTACCCGATGCGGTAATACGATTTGCCACGCTCCACGCATCAGCGCAGAGGATAATAAGGTGTTCGGGAGCGTAATAGTTGATAAACTCTATCTGCTCGTCACGGCTCTCCAACACTACGATACGGCTATTATCCAACGCTTGCGAAGCGATTGCGGCACGAGGCAACAGAGCCAATTGGCGTTGTACTTCGGCTTCGGCACGCTCCGCAAAATCGGTTGTCGAACATACCAAGATTGCTTGACTATCGGGGCCGTGCTCGGCTTGCGAAAGAATATCGGCTGCGGCAAACGACACCTCGGCGCTCTCGTCGGCAACAACAAGCACTTCGCTCGGGCCTGCGGGCATATCAATAGCCACATCGCTCACGCTGACGTGTTGTTTGGCTTTGGTCACATAGCGATTACCCGGGCCGAAAATCTTATCTACTTTGAGTACACTCTCGGTGCCATAGGCCATAGCGGCAACGGCTTGCGCTCCGCCAATCTTATAAACCATTTGCACGCCACACATACGGGCTGCATACAGCACTTCGGGGGCTACTTTACCCGTTTTTCCCGTCGGGGTACACATAACGATATGGGGGCAACCAGCCACTACGGCAGGAATTGCCAACATCAGTACGGTCGAGAACAAAGGCGCACTACCACCTGGAATATAAAGTCCTACGCGTTGAATAGGAACAGCGCGCTGAATACATTTGACACCCGCGCCATTCTCTACCTCGATAGGCTCAAACTTTTGAGCCGAGTGGAATTTACGGATATTATCAGCGGCTTGCGCAATAGCCTGTTTCATCGCCTCGGTCACGCAGTTCTCGGCCTCGGCAAACTCCGCCTCGCTAACCTCGAACTGCTCGGGAGCAAAGCCATCTATCTGCAATGCCAATCGGCGAAGTGCCACATCTCCTTTGGACTTCACCTCCGCAAGAATCTGCAAAACTCGGCTCTCGACAGCGTCATCGCTCGAAATACGGCGAGAAGCAATCTGCGCCCAATCGGCACGGTTTGGGTTAATATAGGTTTTCATCTATCGAATCATCTTTTCGAGCGACAGCACGAGGATACCCTCGGCGCCAAGCTCTTTGAGTGCTTTGATTTTATTCCAAATATCCTTCTCCTCGACAACCGAGTGCATCGAGCACCAGCCCTCTTGTGCCAAAGGCATAATTGTCGGAGAACGCATCGCGGGGATAACCTTCACCACCTTCTCAACCGCCTCGGTAGGAATATTCATAAGTATATACTTTTTACCACGGCTATCAATTACCGACTCGAAACGGAACATCAGTTCATCGACAACTGCGCGTTTCTCGGCGTCCATTCCGGGAGTACCAATCAACACTGCCTCCGAGAAGAGTACTTTCTCAACCTCGGCCAAGCCGTTTTGCACGAGTGTACCGCCCGACGAAACGATATCGAAAATCGCATCTGCCAAACCAGCAGCAGGAGCAATCTCAACCGAGCCCGAAATCTCGGCAATATTACACTCTACACCCTGCTCTGTCATATAGCGACGAAGAATATTGGGATAAGAGGTGGCGATTGTCTTACCGGCCAAATATGAAGGGCCATTATAGGGCTCGTCTTTGGGCAAAGCCAACGACAAACGGCAACCACCGAAACCGAGTTTTTGAAGGACATCTACTTTCAGCCCCTTTTCTTCGACCTCGTTCAATCCCACGATACCGATATCGGCAAGACCCGAAGCAACAGTTTGGGGTATATCATCATCACGCAAGTAGAGCACCTCGATAGGGAAGTTCTCGGCTTGTGCCAAAAATTTACGTTTACTATCTTTGATTTTGACTCCTGCATCAGACAGCAACTCGGTGCTATCCTCGTTGAGTCGGCCTTTGGTTTGAATCGCTATACGCAACATAGTGTTATTTGTTTTAGTTTATTATCCTCGTTACTCCACACCTTTTTAATATAAAAAGCCCACCGTCAGTTCGGCAGGCTTGATGTTATTTAAATATGCTCTATCAATAAACACATAGCATCAACCCTACCTTTCGCAGATATGGTGATGATGATGGATATTGATGATAGTTATCATATTATTCTCGGTGTTTGTACTGCAAATTTAATGCAAATAATATTTTAATCAAATTTTTTCGGCCATTTTTTTTCGTTCGGTTACTTATCCAATCGCTTTTGCAAAACGGCAACCACTGCCTCGACATAGTCGATAGTCTTGACACGATATTTGGCTGACCAACGGGTAAGGTACTCATAAGATGGCACCTCTTCGGTTTGTGCGTAAAAACCACCGTTACTCGAGATAACCCCAGAGGTCTTATACTTTTTATTTGCTGTTTTCACCGCCTCCTTATCCGAGATCGACTCCTCGGCAGTTATAACCTCGACATTGTTATCAGCCACCGACCAACCACTTGTCCACTTCTCGTGCGGCATACCGGTAGTTGTTGTCGAGCTGGTGCCCTGCATATACATAATATTATCAAAGCAAATAGTGCAAACATCGCCCGACACGCTGACCATCATACGAGCCGACATTGTCGCAACATTGGTAGCAATAAACGAACGGCGGAATATCAACTCATCCTCCATACGATAGATTCTCATATTGTCGGAGCGGCTTACCTCGACATACTTTGCCGGCGCAACGACACTACCAAACAACAAATCGACCTCGGCCATAACCTCTTTGACGCTCTTGCCTGCCACATTAACCGTTCTTTCGACATATACCTTGCCATCCGAAGCAGTACTTACGGCACCCGACAAATATTTAGGATTGGTCTTAACCTCTTTATACTTAAATTGGGCCGAGAGAGCCATCGGCACAGCCAACATAAGCAATAATAAAACTCGTTTCATAGTGTTCTAATTTTTGGTAAAGATACGTATTTTCTTCGAAAATATTGTAACTTTGATGCGGGGATTTAATACTAAACACAAATTATGGCACATAAGACTGCTCGCAATATCCTCAAATATCTCCTTTGGACAATATGCCTTTGTGGCATCAAAGCGGTTGATGCACAAGAGATTTCGCCGTTCCGTGCAGCTGTCGGCAACGCATTCTCGGCATACTACTCGCAAGGTACTCACGAAAAAGTATATGTTCATACCGATCGTGAAGTATATAGTGCCGGCGACACCATTTGGTTTAAGACCTATGTAACCGAAGGATTGACCGACCTTCCCCTATCCGACTCCCGTTTTGTGTATGTAGAGTTGCGTGGCCCCGGTGCTTGGCACAAAGACAATGCAAAGGTTTACGAGAGAATCAAAGCTCGCAAACATTTGGAAGCCGACTCTACCGAGCGTTTCAGCATCTACGATAACCGCATAGAGATTCCCGAAAGTGCCACCCCAGGCATTTATACCCTACATGGATACACCCAATGGATGTACAACCACCCCACTGACTATATGTTCACAAAGCGTATCGAAATTCGCCACCCCGACGAAAACTACGCTGTCGAGAAGGTCAAATACACCCGTTTGGACAATGGGCAGATAGCCGCCGATATTCAAATTGTATCTTCGCAAGGTACGCCGCTCACAAGTGGACACGCCGATATAGAGATGGTCATTGACGGCAAGTTGCGTACGCGTTCCTACTCGCTTCGACAGGAGGGGCGTTTCCGCACCACGTTTGATGCACCGACAACCGAAGGAGGATTTATCGACATAACTTACGATTCGCCCGAGATTCCCGCATATCGTCGTCGCATCGAATTGCCCTCGTTCCGCAACGATTTCGATGTCGCTTTCCTACCCGAAGGCGGACGATTGATTGCCGGTATTCCACAGCGCATCGCATTTAAGGCCGTCGGAGTTGATGGACTTGCAACCGAGGTCAAGGGAACTATACACAACTCGGCAGGAGAGGTTGTATGCGACATCGAATCGACACACAGGGGTATGGGATTATTCTTGCTTACACCCGTTGCCGATGAGCAATACACCGCCCTCCTCCACTCACAAGAGGATACGCTGGTTGCCAAAAGTTTTACACTTCCCGCAATAGACAAGAGTGGTTGCACCTTGGCGGTTGATACGGGCAATGGCAGCGCCACTTGTCGTGTCCTCACAACACCCGACATTGACCCGAGCAAAATCGGCACTATCATTCACTCCAAAGGCGAAGTTTGCCACATTGGCGAGAGTGCGCAATCCATCAAAATTTCGACGGCGGCATTCAACAACGGAATAGCAACCATCTCATTAGTGGACAAGCAGACCTTGCAACCGTTGTGTGACCGTTCATTCTTCATCTGGAACGGCGAGGAGTCCTCGGCAAACATCTCTGCCAACAAAGCATCATACAAGCCTTACAGTTTGGTCGAACTCGCCATACAAATCTGCAACAAGAAGGGAGAACCTATTACCGATGGCTCGTACTCGTTGAGCGTTGTAGATAAAGCAAACTACACTCAACCGCAAACCTCAATTCACGCAGCAACCCTGCTTACAAGCGACTTGAAGGGATATATCGAAAATCCCGCATACTATTTCGAAAACACCGATCGTCGCAAGTTGGCTCAACTCGATTTGGTAATGATGACACATGGTTGGCATCGTTTCGAATTGGATTCGATACTGATGGGTAACATTCGCAAATACACCTATGGTCATGAGAGCGTTCACACCATATCGGGCCATCTCGAAGGTTTGGGCGCAAGCTCCAAAAACGCCTACATCGCAATTATGGAGCCCTTGCATCGCGCTTCGGGACGAGGCTTCTACAAGTTATACAACTTGGGCGAAGACCCTTCGTTTGAGTTTGCTGTCGAAAATGCGCCACGAGGAATGTATTACATTCTTCAAGCCTGGACAAAAATTGGCAGTAAGTTTGGCAATACCATAGAACTCGACCCCGAAATATATCCCGACTTCGGCAAGCGCAAGTCACTTGTAAGATATGATTTCGAGCGCAAGAGCGACTCGGTTAAAATCGCAGAACTGAATGTAACGTTTGACACAACAGATATTTCGCGCATCGTTCAAATCGAAGCAGTGGCATTCAATGCAGGTATTAAACGCGAAAACTACATACCATCGGAGAGTATGTCGAAAGTACAAATCGAGGAGCGCAAGTACGAAACACTCGGCGATGTTTTGGACGACTTCCCCGGAATTTACCGTATGCGTTCGCCCGAGTACGGAACGGTATATCTAACCGCCAAAGAGTCGGGTGTTGCTGCACGAGCCGATAGTGCAGATACTTCGGGTTTGACTCCTATCAAGATTTGCGTCGATGGCGATCCGTATGTCAATCTTGACCACCTTGACGTCGAATACATACCCTTGCACGCCGTTAAATATGTCGATTACGTGGGTTATCCGCAATGCAAAGACATTTTTTTCAGCGACTACCCCGTTATCAATATAGGTATGCCTGTATTGTACGCTTTCACGAGTCAGAAGAAAGGAGCTATCACTGTTGTCAAGA
Source organism: Rikenellaceae bacterium (assembly GCA_015060105.1). Taxonomy (GTDB): domain Bacteria; phylum Bacteroidota; class Bacteroidia; order Bacteroidales; family Rikenellaceae; genus UBA940. Next base: position 201,732 of record SUZD01000002.1, read on the forward strand.
AACTCGGATACAGCCCCGACACAACTTTCTATGCACCAATATACGCACCAGGCACACGAGGTGTTATTGATAAGCGCAAAACGATACATTGGGAGCCCAACATCTCGCCCGACTCGACAGGAATGGCACACATATCATTCTTCACTGCCGACAAGCCCTCGACCTACACAATCACAATCGAGGGCGTCAGCAATCGTGGTGAATTGTGTTCTTCGACCAGCGCAATCGAGGTGAAACCCTAAAAGAGTTGGTGTCTTACGATTTTTTCTTATATTTGCACAAAAATACAACGATAACTATGAGTACATATACCGTATTATTCAAAACCAAAGAGGATACCGCTTGGAAACCTTGTCGCAAGAATGCAACCTTCGCAACCGAGCAAGAGGCCGAAGAGTACATTTCGACCTGCATTATGTACTCCTCCGAAACAGAGTACAAAATCGAGGATTTGGGATTGCCCGTTGACTCTACTCTCGAAGAGAGTAAAGATGCCGATGGTTACAGCGTCTACTACATCAAATACGACAAGAACGAGATTCGCAACAACGATGATGACGACGATGATGACGATGACGACGATGATGACGAAGGCGACATTGACGATGGTGACGACGAGTAATTCTCCTCATTTGTAGCACAAGAGCGTGTCCAACAAGTTTTGGAACACGCTCTTTTTTTATATTCGCCACCAAACACTGCTCTCCTAAAAGAAAAAAAGAGCGCATCTTACGTTAGACCCTCTGTAGAATGTGGACAGTGAAGCATTCTACAAAACTTATTGATTGACAAAGTGTTAAGTTGTTTGGA
>SUZD01000018.1:0-2327 GCA_015060105.1 Rikenellaceae bacterium
TTTCGGCAAAGGTTAGTTCTTCGCCGTCGGGAACAAAAACGGGGTCATAGCCAAAGCCACCATTGCCACTACGTTCGGTGGTAATACGGCCATTGACGATGCCCTCGAAGGTGTACTCCTCGCCGTCAATAATCAGCGCAACAACCGTGCGGAAGCGGGCCGAGCGATTTTCGCAACCCTCCAAGTTCTTCAACAGCAGAGTTACATTCGCATCGAAGTCGTGGCCGTCGGTAGCATAGCGAGCCGAGCGAACGCCCGGAGCGCCATTCAGAGCCTCGACCTCCAAGCCTGTATCATCAGCGAAGCAGTTTTGGTGGGTGCGTTCCCACACATAGCGTGCTTTTTGCAGAGCATTGCCCTCGATTGTGGGGCTTGTTTCGGGTATATCCTCGGTGATTCCGCACTCGGCGAGGGTCACAAGTTCGAGTTTATCGCCCAGAATTTGGCCGACTTCGGTCAGCTTATGGCGGTTATTGGTCGCAAAAATCAGTCTCATTTGTCCTCGGGATTAACAAGCATTTGTAGTTTGTCGTCGGCAGCAATCTTGTCGATAATGGCTTTGACAACGGTGTCGAGGTAGGTGCCTTCGCTGTAATCCGCCGGACAGATGTAGTTCACGCGGTTTTCGCGGATAAGGTTGCAACGAGCCTCTTTGGAGCTTGGGCACTCGGGGTCGTAAACCGCGATAGAGTGGCCTCCCGATGACTTCACAAGGCGCATACAGGGTATGTCGGTTGTTCCGTCGCCGAAGTAAATCATATGTGTAAACGGTACGGCGCGCTCCTCCTCGGGTATAAAACGATTGACCGCTTTGGCGTCATAGACCGACTCCACTCCCTTATTGATTTTGAATATGAACTGTGTTTTATTGGTGTAGTTGATAGCTACTCCGGGCCAATAGGCTACGCCATCGACATCGTATAGGAACGAGCAGGCGTATATCTTGCGAAATTCGTGAGCGATGGGAGTACCCTCGATAATCTCTTTGATACCGCTCGAATTGATGTAGTGCACCACATTGATTCCCTTGAACGCACCATAGGCGTTGATGCGGCGGAACCACTCCACGACGCCTTTGTACAGATGTATATGGCGACCGGACTCTTGGAAAGCCTCGCGTTTGAGCGACATTCCGTTGCTGCGTGCTTCGTGAATCATCTTGGCCATATAGGTCAAAATGGGGTCGGCATCTTGGTCGATAGCGAGTTGTTCGCTGGCGTCCCAAAACTCCTTGTTGCTTTGTCCCACGGTGGGGATAAAGTCGTACTCCTGCATATTTCCCGGCGACAGCGTGCCGTCGAAGTCGTAGATTAGTGCTACGGTTGGTTTCTTGTTCATATTCGTAAAAAAAGTATCTCCTTTGACAAAGATATGTTTTTTGTCCGAATTTTCAATACATTGAGGCTCAAAACAGCACGCATTTTTTTCAAAATTTGTATCTTTGAGGCACGACAAAAGCACAATTTTTGCTCCCGCAACAAGTAAAACATTAAAAGCGAAACGATATGACACTTAATGAACTTCTGCACAGCCGTCGCAGCCAACGAAAATTTACAGCCGAATTGCCACCGCGAGTTGTGGTTGAGACCCTGCTCAAAGAGGCGTTCACAGCCCCCTCGTCGAAAAGCACCCGTTCTACTCGCTACATCGTGGTTAATCGCCCCGAATTGATGGAGAAGATGTCGCAAATGCGTGACCACGGAGCTTCATTCCTGCGTAATACACCTATCGGCATTATTGTTTTGGGTGACACCGAGGCGTCGGACTTGTGGGATATAAATGCCACAATATCAACAACTATACTGCAATTGGCAGCCGAGGAACACGGACTTGGAAGTTGCTGGGTGCAGGTTAAGGACCGTCCTCGTGTGGCCGCAGATCCCTCGGCCGGAACGGCAGAGGAGTGGTTGCGTTCGTTCATCGATATACCTGCCACTTGGCGACCTTTGTGTGTTGTTGCATTGGGCTATCCCGAAGCGCCCATGAAGCCGCACTCGCCGGCAGATGATTCTGATAAGGTTATTTACATAGATTAGAAGAAACTGTATAACAAGGTGATTTCTGCGTTATGCTTGTCCTCAAAATCCTCATTTACGCCGAGTAAACTGCGGTTTTTCGGACTACGCAGGCCTTGATATACAACATCGAAAAAAGAAGGGTGTGTCCAACAGACACACCCTTTTATATATTTATTGTTTCTCGCTTAACTCCAACCAGCGCATCGAGATTGTGTCGATATGGTCGATAAGCTGGCCGAGTTCGACGGATAGTGCCGTAAGGGTATCGTTGTCGAGTGTGCCACTTGCGAGTTGTTGTTCGATGTCGGC
>SUZD01000018.1:2427-18744 GCA_015060105.1 Rikenellaceae bacterium
TGGCCGAGTTCGACGGATAGTGCCGTAAGGGTATCGTTGTCGAGTGTGCCACTTGCGAGTTGTTGTTCGATGTCGGCTTTGCGGCTTTCGAGCGTCGGCAGTTCCTGTTCGATACTCTCCATTTCACGTTTCTCCTTATAGGAGAGTTTGTCGGCGCGAGGTGTTGTGCGTTTGGGGGCGGGAGCCGTTTTGGGCGCACTTTGTTGTGCTTGTTGTTTGAGCTCCGCGTCGCGCAAGGTTCGCCATTCGAGAAAATCGGAGTAGGTACCGGGAAAATCTTTTATCTGTCCGCCACCCTCGAAAACGAGCAGGTGTTCGGCCACCTTATCCATAAAATAGCGGTCGTGCGACACCACCATAACGCACCCAGTGAAGTGTTGGAGATACTCTTCGAGTACTTGCAGGGTTGCGATGTCGAGGTCGTTGGTCGGCTCGTCGAGAATCAAGAAGTTGGGGTTCTGCATCAGGATAGTGCAGAGGTATAGTCGTCGCCTTTCGCCACCGCTCAAACGGCTGACAAAGTTGTGCTGCACGGGTGGCTCGAATAGGAACATCTGCAACATCTGCGAGGCGGTCAAGCGTCGGCCGTCACCCAGGTCGATATGCTCGGCTATGGCCGTTACGACATCTATGACTTTGGTGTTGTTGTCAAACTCGATACCCTGTTGCGAGTAGTAGCCGAAGCGAACGGTAGAGCCAACATCAATAGTGCCTTTGTCGGGCATTTCGAGCCCGAGCAACATCTTTATAAAGGTCGATTTGCCGGTGCCGTTGTTGCCGACGATACCGATTTTGTCGTATCGCTGGAAGGTGTATTCAAAACCCTTTAAAAGAGTCTTATCGCCGAAACTTTTGTGTAGATCGTGAATCTCGAAAATCTTTTTGCCGATGTAGCTCGACTTGATGTCCAGCGCGAGTTCGGCTTGTTGTCGTCGTTGTCGTAATTTGTCTTCGAGTTCGTGGAAACTGTCAATGCGGTATTGCGCTTTGGTGGCACGCGCTTGTGGTTGTCGGCGCATCCAATCAAGTTCTCGACGATAGCGATTGAGGTCGCTTTCGCGCTCTGCGGCAAGTGCTTCGGCACGCTCCTGACGCTTCTCGACATAGTAGGCGTAGTTGCCCTCGTAGGAATAGACGCGCAGGTCGGCAAGTTCGAGAATGCGGTTGCACACGCGGTCGAGGAAGTATCGGTCGTGAGTGACCATCAATAGCGTGAGGTTGCTCTGCGCAAGGTATCGTTCGAGCCAGAGTGTTACATCGAGGTCGAGGTGGTTGGTCGGCTCGTCGAGGATAAGCAGATGTGGCTCGCCGAGGAGGGCTGCTGCGAGAGCAATGCGTTTGAGTTCTCCACCCGAAAGATTATCGACACTGCGGTCGAAATCGGTAATTCGCAGTCGGGTTAAAATCTCTTTGGCTTTGGCCTCGTAGTCCCACGCCGAGCAGGTGTCCATCGCCACCATAGCCCTCTCGATTTGGTTGGCGTCGCCCGAAGCGAGTGCCTTCTCGTAGTCGGCTACGGCTCTGATTTGCGGGGTGTCGCCTCGGAAACAGGCTTCGAGAATGGTGGTGCCTGCGGGGTAGGTCGGGGTCTGAACAAGGTAGGCAACGCGGGTGTCACGACGGAATGTGATGGCTCCTTTGTCGGCACTATCGAGCCCCGCCAAGATGTCGAGCAATGAGGTTTTGCCCACTCCGTTGCGACCTATAAGTCCAACCTTTTCGCCCTCGCCAATCGACATGGTCAGCCCGTCGAATAGCTCCCAATCGCCATAGGCTTTACACAAATTCTCTACTTGTAGTAATGTCTCCATAATGATACAAAGATATAAATATTGGTCGGGATATGCAAAACAGCGTTTGCTGTGGCGGGGTAATTATGTAAAAATGGTATAAATAAAAAGCCAATTTGTAAAGTTTTGACGGAAATGATTGTTTTTTCCGAAATTTTATGTAAGTTTGTGATAAACTTAAAAACACTAAACTATGAAAAGAAGCAGTTTTTTCCTACTCTGTGCCATCGTATTGCTCGCGGTGTGTTGCACTCCGAGCACTCAACAATACACGGTTAATGGTAGTATCGCCAAACACCCTATGGCAGCTTATGTAGATTCGGTTTACCTTGTTAATGACCTCGGTGAGTCGGCAAAAAGCCCCGTTGTTGATGGTAAATTCTCGTTCGAGGGTGAGGTTGCAAAACCTATCCTTACAACCATTGTCTTTACTTATGGTGGTGCTGTCCCCGGAAAGTTCTCGTTGCCTTTGATTCTCGAAGAGGGTAACATTCACTTCCTCGGTCTGCCTTCGAAGCGTTTTGCTGGTACTCCGCTCAACGACTCTATCGTTATGTTGAACACCAAAGCAAACGAGGTACAAGCAGATGTTATTGATGAGGCATATTACGACAAACTCGCCAAAATTCTTCGTACCTATATCAAAAACAACCCCAACGATGCATCGACTGTTTATGCACTTCGCGAGGGCGTGAACAGCGACCTGTTTACCGAAGAGGAGATTTGGGAGTTGTTGCAAGTGTGTGGCGTCGAGGTTAATACTACCAACTTCGCCAAAGAGATTTGTGCAAAATACGACGCAATGGAGTAACTCCTTGTTGCGAAGAGCGAAATAGAATGTATAACAGAGGTTGCCTTGACGAAGAGTTGGGCAACCTCTCTTTAAGTAAATAAATGATGAATATGACAAGACAATTCTTTCGTTTGATGATGGGCGTGGCTGTCGCTTTGGTGGCAGTTGGCTGTAACTCGAATAAATATACCATTGTCGGCTCGCTCGAAGTGCCTGACGAGAAGTATCGCTACGACTCGGTGTCGCTGACTCTTGGCGACCAACGCTCTGTTGTGGCGGTTGTGGATAACGCTTTTGAGTTGTCGGGCGAGGTTACGAAACCTACATATACTACACTCTTCTGCTCGTTGGTTGATGCCAAGACAGGTGTGTTGGTTGATGATGTTCCTATCTTCGTGGTCGTTGAGCCGGGTCAGATTACAATTAAATGCGATGATGAAATGTCGGTCGAGTTGGGTGGTACACCTCAAAACGAAGCGATGATGGCTCTTGTCGACGAGTGTCTGGCTTGGGAGGAGGATATTGAGTCGGAGTGGGAGGATATTAAAGTCATTTTGAGCGACTATATCCTTGCCAACAAAGATAAACAGGCAGCTCTGTTCGGCTTTGCTATTGGTCGCAGTTTCCTTAATAGCGAGGAGATGGTGGCTCTGGCCGATCAATGTTCCGAGGAGATTAAAGCCGACGAGAATATTGCAACGCTGCTTCGCTTGCGCGTAGGACAACCCTTTGCCGATTTCGAGATTGAGACCGCCGAGGGCTCGATTAAGTTGTCGGACTATGTGGGCAAAGGTAACTTGGTGCTGGTGGATTTCTGGGCAAGTTGGTGTATGCCTTGCCGCGCATCTATTCCCACTGTTAAGGCTGTTTATGATGAGTTCAAAGATAAGGGTTTGGTTGTTGTGGGCGTTCCCACAAGCGACTATCCCGAAGATACTCGCGAGGCTGTCGAGGAAGATGGTATCGAGTTTCCGCAGATGATAGGTATTGAGCGTCAGGCTATTGGCGCCAAAACCTATGGTGTTACAGGTATTCCTCACATGGTGCTGTTTGCCCCCGACGGAACTATTCTTGCGCGAGGTTTGAATGGAGATAATCTGCGCGAGGCTATTCTCGAATACATTAAGTAAAAAATCAATAGGGATTGTGAGTCTTTCGACTTTGCAATCCCTAAATTCCCTAACTTCACTATCAATGGGATTCCTGGAACTTCTAATAATAGCAGTGGGCTTGGCAATGGACGCCTTTGCGGTGTCGGTTTGCAAAGGCTTGGCGGTTGGACGGGTACGCGCGAGTCACGCACTCAAAGTGGGTGTGTGGTTTGGCGGTTTCCAAGCCTTGATGCCGCTTGTTGGCTATGCGCTCGGAGTCTCATTTGCACAAGTTGTCGAGCAGTTCGACCATTGGATTGCTTTCGTACTATTGAGTATAATAGGTATAAATATGATTCGTGAGGCGCGCGAAGGCGACTCGTGCGGTAGTAATAGCGACTTCTCGTGGCGAATAATGCTGGCAATGGCGGTGGCAACAAGTATAGATGCGCTGGCCGTCGGTGTGTCGTTCGCCTTCCTCAGAGTCAATGTAGTGTGGGCGGTTGTCACAATAGGCGTGATTACATTCCTGCTCTCGATTGTGGGTCTTCTGCTCGGAAATCGCTTCGGCTGTCGCTTCAAATCCAAAGCCGAAATCGTCGGAGGAGCTATCCTCGTGGCAATGGGTGTCAAAATTCTGATTGAACACCTGTCGGCGGCCGCCTAAACCGCAACAAAATAGCGGTAACCTATACTCGTGAGGCGGTATATCATTTTTTCTTATAGAGTTTTTGTTTTCGATAAATGTGTATATATTTGCAGTCCGAAAGTTCGAGAAAATAGGACAAATATATATCATAAGTATAACTAAAAACTAAATTACAGTGGATTCGAAAAGCTACAAAACAATCTACGCCAACGCTTCGACCGTGACCAAAGAGTGGGTCCTCATCGACGCTAATGGCGAGGTTTTGGGTCGTTTGGCATCGCAAGTTGCCAAGATTCTGCGCGGTAAAAACAAACCGAGCTTCACTCCTAATGTTGATTGCGGTGACAACGTAATCATTATCAACGCCGACAAAGTTCGTCTTACCGGTAACAAACTTACTGCTAAGACCTACGTTCGCCACACCGGCTACCCCGGCGGTCAACGTTTCACTACTCCTGCTGAGTATTTCGCAAAATCGCCTACCACCGTTGTAACCAAAGCGGTTAAGGGTATGCTTCCCAAAACCCGTTTGGGCGAGGCTTTGTTGAAAAACCTCAAAGTATATGCAGGTGCAGAGCATCCCCACGAGGCTCAAACCCCCAAGGTTGTTAAACTAAACGAGATTAAGTAACAATGGAGCAAGTAGTAAATACCGTAGGCCGTAGAAAGGCCGCCGTTGCCCGCGTTTTCGTTAAACCCGGTAACGGAACTATCACCATCAACAACAAACCCTTGGAGACCTACTTCCCCTTGGAGATTTTCCAATACGTTGTTAAACAACCTCTTTTGGTTATCAACGGCGTTGAGAGCTACGATGTAACCATCAACCTCGTTGGTGGCGGTATCAAAGGTCAAGCAGAGGCTGCTCGTATGGGTATCGCTCGCGCTTTGTGCGAGATCGACGCAGAGTTGCGTTCGGTGCTCAAAAAGAATGGCTTCCTTACTCGTGACTCGCGTGAGGTTGAGCGTAAGAAAGCTGGTCAACCCGGTGCACGTGCTAAATTCCAATTCAGCAAACGTTAATCCGTTCCTGCCCGAAGGTTCCAGAACTGCGGGACCGCTTGCAGCTTAAATATGACGATGTCTGCCCGAGCCTCTGTGCTCGGGTGGCATTCGCCCGACGAAAGCGCTACCACGCAGTTGCCTGACGGCGATAAAACACTCCGGACTATCAACGATACTACCGGAGAGTTGATGACGAGAATTTTAAGTATAAAATTAAAACAACAAACAAAACAATGGCAAGAACAAATTTTGACCAACTTCTCGAGGCTGGCGTACACTTCGGTCACCTCAAACGCAAATGGAACCCCAAGATGGCTCCCTATATCTTCATGGAGAAAAACGGTATCCACATCTTGGATTTGCACAAAACCGTAGCAAAAGTTGATGAGGCTGCTGCTGCTCTCAAACAAATCGCAAAGAGCGGTCGCAAAGTACTCTTCGTTGCTACCAAAAAACAAGCAAAAGAGATCGTAGCCGAGAAAATCTCGGGTATCAATATGCCTTACGTTACCGAGCGTTGGGCTGGTGGTATGTTGACCAACTTCCCCACAATCCGTAAAGCTGTTAAGAAGATGGCTACCATCGACAAAATGACCGCTGACGGTACTTATGACAACTTCGGCAAACGCGAGAAACTCCAAATCGCTCGCCAACGTGCAAAACTCGAAAAGAACCTTGGTTCGATTGCTGACCTTACCCGTCTTCCCGCAGCTTTGTTCGTAATCGACGTTCAAAAAGAGGCTAACGCTGTTCACGAGGCAAACCGCTTGAACATCCCCGTATTCGCAATGGTTGATACCTGCTGCGATCCTACCAACATCGACTACGTTATCCCCGCAAACGATGACGCTGCAAAATCGATTTCGGTTATCCTTGACGCTATGTGCGAGGCTATCAAAGAGGGTCTCGAGGAGCGTCGCTTGGAGAAAGAGAAAGAGGAGAAGGAGAGCGTAGCTGAGGAGAAAGGCGCAAAACCCCGTACCAAAAAGGTATCGAAAGTAGCTGAGGCTGAGGCTCCCGCAAAAGAGGAGGCTGCTGAGGAGAGCGCAGAATAATTTTTTTAACAAGAACCATTAAAACAAACCAATACAATGGAAATTACAGTTGCAGATATCGCCAAATTGCGTAAAATGACCGGTGCCGGTATGATGGATTGCAAAAAGGCTCTCCAAGAGGCAGAAGGCGATTTCGAGAAAGCAAAAGATATCATCCGCGAGAAAGGTAAACTCGTTGCCAGCAAACGTGCTGACCGTACCGCTACCGAGGGTGTTGTTGTAACCAAAATCGTTGGTAACAAAGCATATATGGTATGCTTGGCTTGCGAGACCGACTTCGTTGCTAAAAACTCGGAGTTCTCGGCTACAGCCAACACTATCCTTGAAACCGCTGTTGCTAATGACGCTGCCGATATGGAGGCATTGCTCGCTTGCAAAGTTGGCGACGTTACCGTTGCTGACCTCGTAACCGAGAAGAGCGGTCAAACAGGTGAGAAAGTAGAGTTGCCTTTCTACGCTCGCATCGAGGCTGCTTACTGCGCAGCTTACGTTCACACCAACGCTAAACTTGGTACTATCGTAGGTTTCAACAAAGAGATTTCGGCAGAGGTTGCCAAAGACGTTGCTATGCAAGCAACCGCAATGGCTCCCGTTTCGATTAGCGCAGCAGATTGCCCCGCTGAGGTAATCGAGAAAGAGCGCGAGATTGGCCGTGAGCAAGCTCGTTTGGACGGCAAGCCTGAGGCTATGCTTGACAAGATTGCAGAGGGTAAAGTTAACAAGTTCCTCAAAGAGAACACTCTTTTGAGCCAAGCTCTTGTTAAAAACCCCAAAATGTCGGTTGAGCAATTCATCAAAGAGGCTGACAAAGAGGCTACCGTTGTGGCTTACAAACGTTTCAGCTTGAATGACTAATACGCTTGGTCGTCGATAATAAGATAAGCCCCACCCAATTCGGGTGGGGTTTATTGTTCCCTCGAACTTTGTAAGTCGTTGTTATACAACTTCCAACAAAAAAGAGCGTGCACCAATGGAGGTACACGCTCTTTGTGTTTTCAGATAGGCCTTGTGGCTTATCGCTTACTCTTCACTACGATGCAGCTCAATATTCGACGCTCGCCGGCGTGGTCGAATTTGCCGTTGTCGCTTGGGTGGTTTATGATACCCTCTTCGGCAGTCCACATCGATGTTGAGCCGCCGCCGTCGAGGTTGAGGGCGTCACGCAGACCGAGCCAGCGGCACAACTGCGTAAGTTCGTCGATGCTCATGCCAGCAGCATTGCCCTTCGAGCGACCATCCACCACTACGAGGTATATGTTACCCCTCTTGTCGGTGCCAAGTACGGTGCGAGGGTGGCGATGTGTGTAGAAACTGGATGTGACGGGTCTTTCGTCATCGACAACCACCTTACCCTCATCGATAAGCATTGGTCCTGCCGCCAAGATGTTCTGAAATCTCTTGGCGTGGGCATCCTCGTTGCCGGCCTTGCAGTAGTCGAGTATAATCCTTCGTGCTGCGATGCAGGCTAAGCCATCTACACGGCTTTTCTCGAAGTCGGCGGTGACAGACAGCTGCTCTCCGTTGAGCTGGATGTAGGTAGATGCCTCGCTGGTGCTTACGTTCCAGTATCCGGCATTTATACCGAAGGCGGCATCAACTGCCTCGGCCGAAGCCGAAAGACGTGTCAGCTTTTCGGGTTGAATGATTGCGGTTTTGAAGCGTTTGGGCGAGTAGCGGATGACCGAGATCGTCTGATGAGAGTCGAAGATGTTGGTCTTTACAATGGTGTAGCCCTTGGCGCCTTTGGGTAGTTTCAGCTCCTGACGAGGTGCTGTTGCAAATTTTACCGAGTCCGAGGTCTGTGCTGTTGCCGAGAAGATTAGCAATACGGCAACCATACCGAGCAGAGTTCGTTTCATATCTATTCGAGTTTTGTCGGTTTGAGTTTGGCTACATCGGCAAGACGAGAGATGGGTATCTTGCCCGACATAGCGAATAAGGCTACTCCGCCGTTGTGATCGGTGATGAGGACAAGCAATTCGCTAATTGTTTCGTTTTGCTCAATGGCATACACCTCGCTGCGAGCCTTGTCGTCCTCTTCGCAGCCGATGAGCTTGGCTCCAACCTGCTGCGCGATGTCAAGCGCTTGCGCCGTCAAACGTGGGGCGTACTCCTGATTCTCGCACGTAATAATGTCGATATTATGCAGCATTTTGAGGGTTGCTCTTTCCTCCTTGTCAGCAAAAGCAGACGCCATGCCAATCATAGTGCGTGATATGCTGATGTATTTTACATTTTTCTCTTTGTTAGCCTCTTTGCCGAGCTTTTCGACAGCAGAAATCTGCGCCCAAGTGCAGTAGGGGAGCAGGGTAAAGAGTATAATGAGTAGTCGTTTAGCCTTCATAATGTGCGGTTATGCAGTTGCAAAAATACAAAAATGTTGCAGAATTCTGCCTCTTTGCGCCTGTTCCTCGTCCCTCGCCCACAGAAAATATCCAAAAAAATTTGTTGATTACGAAATCTTTACTACCTTTGCACCGCAAATGGCGAGTTAGCTCAGCTGGTTAGAGCGCATGATTCATAATCATGAGGTCTCCAGTTCAATCCTGGAACTCGCTACTTCGAGGGTCGCAATAAGTTGCGACCCTTTTTTGTGCCCGTAGGTTTTTGCCTTTTTGTTGTCGGAATTTGCAAATACCGCAAAAAATAGTTATCTTCACGAAATAAAATTTCAGACTATGGCTATTTTCGAGGTTACAGGCGGACAGAAACTCCGAGGTGAGATTACCGCCGGCGGTGCAAAAAATGAGGCGTTACAAATCTTGTGTGCGACACTGCTCACGCCCGAGAAGGTGGTCGTAAGTAATATCCCGCAAATTGTCGATGTTCTTCAACTTATCGGTCTGCTCGAACGCTTGGGCGTTGAGGTTGAGCGACTTGCGGACGACACCTACTCGTTCCGCGCTGCAAATGTCGATCTCGATTTTATGCACACCGAGGAGTTCCGGAAAATAGCGTCGCGTCTGCGTGGCTCGGTGATGATTGTCGGTCCGCTGTTGGCCCGCTTTGGTAAGGCCTATATCCCTCGTCCGGGTGGTGACAAGATTGGCCGTCGTCGTTTGGATACCCACTTTATCGGTTTCCAAAAGCTGGGTGCCAAGTTCGATTTCGACTCTGCCGAGCACTTCTTCAAGGTCGAAGGACGCCCCCTCAAAGGTACATATATGTTGCTCGACGAGGCGTCGGTTACGGGTACTGCCAATATCGTGATGGCGGCGGTACTTGCCAAAGGTACAACCACCATTTATAACGCCGCTTGTGAGCCCTATCTCCAACAGCTGTGCAAAATGCTTAACCGTATGGGCGCGCGTATCTCGGGTGTCGGCTCCAACCTGCTGACAATCGAGGGTGTCGATTCGCTGGGAGGTACCGAGCACCGTATGTTGCCCGATATGATTGAGGTGGGTAGCTTTATCGGTATGGCTGCGATGACGGGCTCCGAGATTACTATCAAAGATGTGTCGTACGACAACTTGGGAATTATCCCGTCGCAATTTGCCCGTATGGGTATCCGTTTTGAGCAACGAGGCGACGATATATATGTCCCCGAGCAAGACCACTACTGCATCGAAAGTTTTATCGATGGCTCGATTATGACAATCGCCGATGCACCTTGGCCTGGCCTTACACCTGACCTTTTGTCGGTGTTCTTGGTTGTCGCCACACAAGCCAAAGGCTCGGTGTTGATTCATCAAAAGATGTTCGAGAGCCGTCTGTTCTTTGTCGATAAATTGATTGATATGGGTGCGCAAATTATCCTGTGTGACCCGCACCGCGCGACCGTCATCGGCCACGACCACGCCATTCGCCTGCGTGCAACCAAGATGACCTCGCCCGATATCCGTGCCGGTGTTGCGCTGCTGATTGCTGCGTTGAGTGCCGAGGGTACAAGCATTATCCAAAATGTCGAGCAGATTGACCGAGGCTATCAGAATATTGATGGCCGCCTAAACGCTCTGGGAGCCAAGATTGTCCGCAGGGATTAGTATCGCTTTCAAATATTCAAATTAAACGGGGTGTCCGATTGGGCACCCCGTTTACTGTTAAAAACTCTAATTCTTGATGAATGTAAGGCGTTCCCAAATACACCTCGGGATAGCGCGCCAGAAGGCTACAATCAGCCTAAAACGCCAATCAAACGTGATAATTCGTTGGTGGCGGCGCAGACCTCGCAGAATACAGCGAGCAGCCTTATCGCGTGACATCAGTATCGGGTAGTGCTTCTCGGGATTGAGGATAGCCGTATCGACAAAGCCCGGGCGGATATCGCTAAATCGAGCGTGAATACCCTGCATACGACAGTGCTGAACGAGTGCCGAGATGTAGGTACTCTGCATACGTTTGCTTGCCGAGTATGCGGGAGCCGAGCCCATGCCCGCAGTGCCTGCAACCGAGGTGATGACGGCGATGTGAGCCTTATGTTTAGACGCGTACTCTTCCGAGGATTTGACATAGTTCAAGAAGTGGTCCACGATGCGTACCATACCCTCGCAGTTGGTCTGCACGGTACGAAGTTCAATGCTCTCGTCGAGTTCGGGATTTTGTCGGCCTACGCCCGAAGCGTAGAGCAACAAGTCGGGTGCGCCCATCTCGCCCAGCAGGGTGTCGAGTGCTTCGGTTGCCGAGGGTTTTGTCACGTCCATAGTGGCGGTATGCACTACCTTCGAGCCATATTGCGCGCGGAACGCCTCCAACGCCTCGGTACGTCGGCCCGTAATGCCCACCGTCCAGCCCTCTTGGACAAGACGCGAGGCGACCTCTTGGCCTATGCCCGAAGTGGCACCAACGATTATGGCTTTGCGATTGCACACCTCGGTTTGGCGCAACCAACGGCGATAGCCGGCCCACGCCAACAAGGTATAAAGGCCATAAAGCGAGGCCGTAATCGGAATACCTTTGTAGATATAGAGTCCGACCGTGATAGCATCGACAACGAGCCATACGAGCCATTGTTCGACATACTTCTGCGCCAACATCCAAGTTGCCACAATGCTCAAAGCGGTGGTGAGGCTGTCGAGTACCGGAACTGTACTATCCGTAAAACTCACTAAAACCCACCAAATAAGGCCCCAAATGGCCAAAGTGGCACCCAGTAGCGGGAGAATGTATGAACGCGGCGTATGGCCTATGGAAACCTTTTTTTCGGGGCGCTGGTTGCTCCACACTATCCAGCCGTAGAGGCCCGCGATGATGTAGTAGATGTTCATACCCATATCGGCATACAATCCCGACATCGCGTACAGCACACCATTGACCATCGGCATAACAAGGCCGACAAGCCACAACCAGATGTTGGCGCGATACTCCAACCACAAGTACCAGAGTCCGAGCGCAACGCCCACAATTTGTAAAACTAATTTGAAGGTCTCCATATAGTCTTTGTTTAGAATTTCAGAGATATGCTTCCCGTAACGTTGAAGCCCGCTTGGGGGAAGTAGTAAGCGCTTTCGTAACGCTCTCCGCCAACCATCATACTGCTACCATAGCCATTGCTCACATACTTGGTGTTGAACAGGTTGCCAAGCATAAGGCCGAAGTCCACCGAGCGCAACGAACGCAACGGCAACGAGTAGGCGAGGTTGAGGTTTGTCACACAGTATCGGGGCAGGGTCAGCTCCTCGCGGCCGCTATTCGACAGATACTGCTTGCTCACATACTGCGTATTGAGCGAGGCACCAAATCCGCGATACGAGAACTTGAACACAAGGCCCGCAAGAGCACTCGGCGAGAACGCCAAAGGTGCCGAGTCGATATGGTTGCTGCTTTGAGTATAGAGGTCGTTCCAATCGGCATCGTAGTCGCTCAAATACTCGGTATAGTCCAACACGCGATTACGGCTCAATGTTGTGTAGGCTCGCACTCCAAACCATCGGAGAGGTTGATAATCAACGCTCAACTCGATGCCGGCGCGATAACTGCGAGGGACATTCGTAATCATCATTTCGCCGATGTCGTTAATCTCGCCCGTCTGAATGAGTTGGTTGCGATAGCCCATAAAATAGAGGTTTGCCTCGCCACGCACAACGCCATAATCGAGTTTATATCCAAGTTCGATGTCGAGCATATTTTCGGCTTTGGGGTTGTCGCCCGGGCGCGCATCGGTAAAACAGTTGCGGGTGGGCTCTTTGCTTACAATGGCGCCACTCAGATAGAGTTGATTAGACTTATCGACCTGCCAATAGACACCCAACTTTGGATTGATAAAGTGGTAGGTGCGATCGACGTCGAGTTGCTGCATCGTACCTGCGTTCCAATCGTAGTTGTCGTTGGCACCAGCAATGCGGTGGCGAACGATGCGATACTGAATATCGGCATAGAGGTTGAGGCCTCGCGCAACGTTCCAATCAACTTTGGCAAAGATGTTGGCGTCGTGTTTCGACGAGGTGTTGCGATAGTATTCGTGCTCGGTGCTGAGCGGGCCGATATAGTTCTTGACCCACAGAACACGGCCGAAGTGGTCGCCAGAGTAGAGATTCCAGGCTCCTCCGATGGCCGCCTCCAAGTGCTCGCCAACATAGTTGGCCGAAGCAACCACACCTCCAAAGTTGTTCCACATCGCCTTCTTGCGCACAAGGTCGCTCTTTGTCACCGTTGCTCCGCCCGAAGTGTAGGGCGCAAGTCCATACTCCGAGAGCGTGCGACTACCTTTATACTCTTGATAGTAGCCGTCACCACGAGTATAGTGTCCCGTAAGGTTGAGCTTCCAATGGTTGCCTACAAGTTGCTCGATGATAATCTGATTGTTCAGTTGGCGATAGTTGTCCGTCTGGTCGGGATAGTAACTAATCGTACCGTCGTCGTTATATATCTCGCCACACGAGTTATAGGTGCGATTGGCAGCCATCTCCTCGGCGGTAAGTCCGTTCCACGCCATATAGGTCTTCTGCTTGCCTCCAAACGACAACGCTTTGACCGAAGTGGTGCGACCATAGTAGGCAACTTGGGCAAAATAACTCTGCATCGAACTCGATGCACGGTCAATATAACCATCGGAGCCGACATTCGTCACACGACCCGACAGCGCCCATTTGCCATTGATAAGTCCCGTTCCGAGCGCAACGCTCTCGCGGTGGGTGTTGAACGAGCCATAGACGCCCGTTACCTCGCCATAAGGCTCGATACCCGCACCCGCAGTGGACATATTGATACTACCGCCAAAAGCTCCCGCACCATTGGTCGAGGTACCCGCACCGCGCTGAATTTGCACCGAGCCCATCATCGAGGCAAGGTCGGGGGTATTAACCCAATAGAGCGAGTGTGATTCAGGGTCGTTCATCGGCACACCATTGGTCGTTACATTGATACGGGTAGCATCTGTACCACGAATACGAATATAAGTGTAGCCCGTGCCGTTGCCCGCATCCGAGGTAGCAATAACCGAGGGCGTGCCCGACAACAAAAATGGCATATCCTGAACAAAGTACTCCGAGGTCAGTTGCTCGGACGAAAGATGGGTGTAAGCCACAGGTGTAGTAGCAGTGGCTGTCGAAGAATTGACCGTCACTTGGTCGAGTGCAACGGTCCGCACAGAGTCCGCATCAGCGGCGCGAGATGCGCTACCCCAAACCAGTAGTAGCGCAGTCGCAATAGTTTTCACTTTTGCATACATAGCTGTTAATACGTTTTGGGGTGTACAGTAAGAATATATTGATATTCCCTTCGTCGGCATTGCCCGCATCAGGTTCAATGGGTATAATCTCAGCCGCCCGAACTCGGACGGCACCCCTTATCGGGGGCAAAGATATATATTCCTCTCGGGAAAAACAATAATCACAAAATACATTCTCAAAACGTATGGCGGGGTATCGCAACGGCAAAGCCCCGAAATAGGGGGGATGATGCAGTAAGAGGTTGTCCCTTTGGTTGGACAACCTCTTACTGTTATCTCCAATCCCACGACGGGTGGGCGGGGTCTTCGGCTGTGAGTGCTTCGGCAAGTGAGAGCCCCAAAGCCATTGCAACCCCCTCGCCATAGGAGGGGTCGGCGCGGTGGCAGTTGCGGATATGGCGTTGCTTTATAAATACCTCCGCATCGCCCATAGCACGAGCCGTATTCTCGCAAGTGGCCTGTTGGTCTTCGGCCGACATCAGTCGCCACAATTTGCCCGGTTGCGTGAAATAATCGCTATCGAGTTCTCGCTCATCGTAGTTGTAAACCTCGCCCGTAACGGTCAAAGGTGGCTCTTTGAGCGCAGGTTGGTCTTGCCACTCGCCATAACTGTTGGGCTCATACGAAATTGTGCGACCTGCATTATCGTCTGTTCGCATCTGCCCGTCGCGGTGATATGAATGATATGGGCAACGAGGCTTATTGACGGGTATCAAATGGTGGTTCACGCCCAATCGGTAGCGTTGGGCGTCGCCATACGAAAATAGTCGCCCTTGCAACATTTTGTCGGGCGAGAAACCTATGCCGTCAATGATATTCATCGGGTTGAATGCCGCCTGTTCGGTCTCGGCAAAGAAGTTCTCGGGATTGCGGTTGAGCTCCAAAATGCCAACGTCGTGCAGTGGGAAATCGCCATGATACCACACCTTGGTTAGGTCAAACGGATTGATATGGTACTCTCGGGCCTGCTCCTCGGTCATTAGTTGCACCTGCATCAGCCAACGCGGGTAGTCGCCTCGCTCAATAGCCTCGAATAAATCGCGCTGATGTGACTCGCGGTCTTTGGCTATCGTAGTCTCGGCCTCGGCGTCAGTCATATTTTTGATTCCCTGCAAGGTGCGCAGATGGAATTTAACCCAAGTGCGGCGATTATTGGCGTTGATAAAACTGTAAGTGTGGCTGCCGAAGCCGTGCATGTGGCGAAACGAGGCGGGAATACCGCGTGGCGACATCGTGATTGTAACCTGATGCAGGGCCTCGGGTAGAAGCGTCCAAAAATCCCAGTTGCTGTTGGCCGAACGCATACCCGTACGAGGGTCGCGCTTAATGGCGTGGTTGAGGTCGGGGAACTTCAAAGGGTCGCGCAGGAAAAAGACGGGCGTATTGTTGCCCACCAAATCCCAATTACCCGTGTCGGTGTAAAACTTCATCGCAAAACCGCGAATGTCCCTCTCGGCATCGGCCGCACCGCGCTCGCCAGCAACGGTCGAGAAACGCACAAAACATTCGGTTTTCTTTCCTACTTCCGCGAAAATCGAGGCTCGCGTGTAGGCGGAAATGTCGTTGGTCACGGTAAAAGTGCCATAGGCGCCCGAGCCCTTGGCGTGCATGCGGCGTTCGGGAATTACCTCGCGGTCGAAGTGAGCGAGTTTCTCGGTGAACCACGGGTCTTGCAGTGTCACGGGACCGCGTACTCCCGCGGTTTGTGTGTTTTGGTTATCAGCGATAGGCCGCCCATTCTCGGCCGTTATATGCTGTTTGTCATTATGCTTCATATCGGTACTTTGTTAGTTGATTACCGATATTCCCAAAATTGTGCCAACAAAAGGCGTTTGAGTAGCTGTTCTACTCCAACGTTACGCACTCTTCCGATACTCGGTTGGGGCTATGCCGACTTCGCACCCTCGGCAAATCGCTGCAACAACTGTGCGGTATTCATACTCTTTCTCGGACCACCGTCCACAATCACAATCTTTTTCATATCGCTCTGTTTTTATTCCGAATCGTTCAAGATGTATGCCACTAATCTGCCCAAGCAATTTGCGTTTATTCAACTACTTCAACATAAAAACTGACCGGTCGAAAACCATCATTGCACGAGAGCATAGCCGAATGGGGGTTCTGCATCCACCCATCGAAGAAATTACCTCCGCCCGCAGCCAATTCGCGCACAAACGGCAACAAAGTCTCCCAAGCACTATCGCACATACCCTCGGGTTTCGCACAATTCTCCACGATAAAGGTCTGTCCAAGACGCATATCGCAGGTGTGTTCAATGGGATTTTCGTATTGCGCCATAAGGTCTGCATACTGCGTAATACGCAT
>SUZD01000009.1:0-10330 GCA_015060105.1 Rikenellaceae bacterium
TTACCTCGGACTACCTCACCGCCCGCAACTTTGTCGAGCGCATATCTCCCACAATGGTATCGAAACAGGGAACTGCTATTGGCGCCGCTATCGACCTTGCGAGCAACTCTTTCTCGTCGCAAAGCGAGGGTAGCCGAGCCGTAATTCTGATAACCGATGGCGAGAACCACGAGGACAACCCGCTGGCAGCCGCAGAACGCGCCGCAGCTCTCGGAATCAAGGTATATGTAATCGGTATGGGTACGCCCGAGGGTGCGCCTATCAAGGTGGACGGCGATTTTATCCGCGACGAAAATGGCGATATGGTTGTATCGAAGTTGGACGAGGCTACTTTGCGCGAGATTGCAGTACTTACCGACGGTGCCTATATTCGTTCCTCGGAGCGTAGTATGGGTTTGGCCGAGATTATCGAGAAAATCAAAGAGACGGAGCGTAGCGAGTTTACCACCGTTCAATTCGAGGAGTACGACGAACAATACCATTGGTTATTGGCTGTGGCATTGGTGCTGATTGTATTGGACTGCATAGTGCGCGAACGCCGCAACCCGATGTTCCGTTTTCTCAATATTTTCAGGACAAAAGAGTAGAAAAACGCAAGAAAAGTCAAAAAATCCTTGGAAAATTTGGATATTTTCGTAGGGGGGCTAACTTTGCAAAAAATTCAAACACACAACAAATATGAAAAAACTCATTAACTTCACACTTATTTTTGCAGTTGCCGCAATCTTCGCAAGTTGCAAAATCACCGACACTCCGAGTATTTCGGTTGAGAAAGACAACTATATCGTCACCGCAAGCGGAGGTTCTCTCGTTATCCCCGTAACCTCAACCGGTATCGACGATGTCGAAGTGGATTACCGCGAGGAGTATTACGAGTGGACTGTTGATTCCGAGACAGGCGACCGCACTCCCGCGCTGGGTTGGATTACCATTGAGCGCGTAATCAACAACTACGAGCCCAAAACCCGCGAGTTGCCTTCGTTTGGCGAGGGTGTCAGCCTGATGATTGCTCCCAACTTGTCGGGTGTCGAGCGCGAGGCCTATATCCGCATTAAAAGTTTCACCAAATCGGCCGTAGTCAGCATCACCCAAGTTCCCCTGCTTACCACAAGCGAGGAGTAATCCCCGATGGGTGCTAAATAAGAAAGGCTGTCCAAACGGACAGCCTTTCTTATTTAACGACGGTTTATCAAATCTTTCAATAATTTGTATGGGAGGTATAATAATACCACTATAAGCGCTATTATAACAAGTTGTCCCAATCCCATCACAAGAGGACTAAATAACATAGGTATCAGCATAGTGTAGTATATGTTAGTGGTTACAAGCAATGGCGTCAATCTCGACACGCACACCGAGAGGCAAAGCTGCCACCTGGTAGCACACGCGAGCGGGTTTATCGCCCGTGAAGAACTCGGCATAAACAGCGTTCATTGCAGCAAAGTCGGCAATATCGGCCAACAGAACGGTGGTCTTAACAACATTGTCATAACTCATTCCCGCCTCCGAGAGAATATGTCCGATGTTGGTCAGCGATTGGCGAGTTTGCGCCTCAATGCCCTCGGGCACGGCGCCCGAAGCACCATCGACGGGCAGTTGTCCCGATATATAAAGGGTATTATCAACCTGTACGGCTTGCGAATAAGGGCCTACGGCTTTGGGAGCCGAGGGCGATGCAATAATCTTTTTCATACTACTCCTTATCAATAGTTTTCAGCCAATGACCCAACGACATATAGAACGACCTACGCCACTTATCCAATCGTCCGGGACCCTCCAAGAAGCCCCAACCGTGTCCACCATCGGGATAGATTTGCAGGGTGTAAGGCACTTTGTTACGACGCAAAGCCTCGACATACATAAATGTATTCTCAACCGGCACAACGCCATCGTCGTTGCAGTGAACGATGAAGGTAGGAGGTGTCGAAGCCGACACATTATTTTCGCAAGCATACTCCTTAATCAACTCCTCCGAAGCACCCTTACCAAGCAACGCATCGCGTGAGCCTCCGTGAGTGAGCATCGTCATTGTGATTACGGGATAGACCAGAATCGAAAAATCGGGACGGTTAGCCTCCGATGTAAATCGGGTCGAAGCACTTGCAGCCAAGTGTCCTCCTGCCGAGAAACCGATAATACCAATCTCCGCAGGATTTACGCCCAACTCCACTGCGTGTGTACGCACATACTCAATAGCCGCCAAAGCGTCGTTAATCGGAATATCGGGGTGTGCGTTGGGCAGACGATATTTCAGCACAACGGCAGTAATACCACGACGCACCAACCATTTGGCAACAGGGTGTCCCTCGTTGTTCATAGCCTCGAACTGATATGCACCACCCGGGCACACAACAACCGCCTGACCTGTTGCTCGCTCGCCTTTGGCTACATAGATAGCAAGGGTCGGTTCGGTAACATTAACCACTCCCCAACCGTGATCCTTTTCGGGTTGGGTAATTCCATTGGAGTCAGGAGCTCCATTTTCGTAAAGTTTGACTACGGTGGGTGTTATCTCAACTTGCTCTTGCGGAGCCTTACGCTCACGACGGCCCTCCTTGCGGGACGGTTGTGCCACAAGTGTTGAGCAACATACACATAAAACAATAAAGGTCAGTAACTTTTTCATATCGTTCATATTTTAGAATAGACTATCCATATCTTCGTATCGGCTCTCGCCCAAGTGCGAATAGGCCAACTCCGTAGCCTCGCGTCCTCGTGGTGTGCGCTTCAAAAATCCCTCTTTGATAAGGAAGGGCTCATAAACCTCCTCGATGGTGCCGGCATCCTCGCCCACTGCGGTTGCTATGGTATTCAGACCCACAGGGCCGCCTTTGAACTTCTGGATAATAGCCAGCAGAATTTTGTTGTCCATCTGGTCCAATCCTCTCGAATCAATATTGAGCGCGCCGAGTGCGATACGCGTAATCTCGATGTCGATGCGACCACTACCCTTGACCATTGCAAAATCCCTCACTCGACGCAATAGTGCGTTGGCAATACGCGGAGTACCACGACTACGCAATGCCACCTCGGTTGCAGCTGCATCGTCAATCTCCACATCGAGAATCGCCGCCGAGCGTTTCACGATACCTGCCAATACAGGTGTGTCGTAGTATTCGAGGTGACAAGTGATACCGAAACGGGCACGCAAGGGCGATGTTAGAAGTCCGCTACGAGTTGTTGCGCCAATCAGGGTGAAGGGTGCCAACTCCAACTGAATAGAGCGAGCCGAAGGGCCTTTATCCAACACAATATCAATACGATAGTCCTCCATAGCCGAGTAGAGATACTCCTCGACAATGGGACTTAATCGGTGGATTTCATCAATAAACAACACATCGCCTGCGTTAAGACTTGTAAGCAATCCTGCCAAGTCGCCGGGTTTGTCGAGCACGGGTCCCGATGTCACTTTGAGAGCCGAGCCCATCTCGTTTGCGATGATGTTTGCAAGGGTTGTCTTTCCCAATCCGGGAGGGCCGTGCAACAACACGTGGTCGAGCGAGTCGCCACGCATCAATGCCGCCTTGATGAATATTCGGAGATTTTCGACGATTTTATCCTGTCCGTGAAAATTCTCCAACTCCTGCGGTCGTATCTTGTTTTCGAATTCGAGGTCGCTCTCAACGCCTCTCATATTACGGTCTTTTTCAATCATAGTAACGCAAATTTACAAAAAATTCGCTGTTTCCGCCATCTTCCGAGTCAAAATATTATGTAGAGGGGTGTTTTTTCGGTCAATTTAGTTATCTTTGCGTTTATTAAAACCCCAAATACAATGAGTTCGGATCGTTACAATCTGCGCGGAGTATCTTCCAAGAAGGAAGATGTGCACGCCGCAATCAAGAAAATAGACAAAGGTCTTTACCCCAAAGCATTCTGCAAAATTATTCCCGACTACCTCACCGGCGACCCCGAGCAGTGCCTTATTATGCACGCCGACGGAGCAGGTACCAAATCGTCGTTAGCCTATGCCTATTGGCGCGCTACGGGCGATATGAGTGTGTGGAAGGGCATCGCACAAGACGCTGTGGTTATGAATACCGACGATTTGATGTGTGTCGGAGCAGTCGATAACATTCTTCTGTCGAGCACCATCGGTCGTAATAAACGCCTTATCCCAGGCGAGGTTATCTCGGCTGTCATCAACGGCACCGAGGAGTTCCTCCAATCGATGCGCGACTTGGGTATCAATATCTACTCGACAGGTGGCGAAACTGCCGATGTTGGCGACCTTGTACGCACCATCATTGTCGATAGTACGGTTACAACCCGTATGGCTCGCAAAGATGTCGTTACTACCGACCGTATCTCGGCTGGCGATGTGATTGTCGGTTTTGCCTCGTTCGGTCAGGCAACCTACGAGAGTGAATATAATGGCGGAACAGGCAGCAATGGTCTGACCTCGGCTCGTCACGATATGTTTGCCCACGCACTCGCAGCGCAATTCCCCGAGACTTATGATGCAGGTGTACCCGACGACTTGGTTTACACAGGTACCTATGGCCTTACCGACCGAGTTGAAGGCTCGCCCGTTGATATGGGTAAACTCGTATTGTCGCCCACCCGTACCTACCTTCCCGTTGTGCGTGATATTCTTAAAGAGTATCGTGGTGACATTCACGGTATGATTCATTGCAGCGGTGGTGGCCAAACCAAGATTATGCACTTCATCAACCAATTCAAGATTGTCAAAGACAACCTCTTCGAGACCCCCATTCTGTTCAAGTTGATTCAACAACAAAGTGGCACTCCTTGGAGCGAGATGTACCGTGTATTCAATATGGGACACCGCCTCGAAGTATATTGCCCCGAGAGTATCGCAGCCGACCTTATCTCGATTGGTCGCAGCTATGGTATCGATGCACAAATCATCGGTCGCGTCGAGCCCAGCGCACAACCCCAAGTTGAAATTACTGCCAATGGTGGCACCTACACCTATAACGACTAATAACTATGAGCCAAGAAAATATCAAAAACTCGCTGCCCGAAAACGCCTATCGTGAGTTGGCTCCGGGAGAGGAGTATAAACCAATCCTCGACGCCAAATCGCAACCCAAAGAGGTAACGCCCTACTCGGTTAGTATGGGTATCATAATGGCTATCATCTTCTCGGCAGCAGCCGCTTACCTCGGATTGAAGGTAGGTCAAGTGTTCGAGGCTGCCATTCCGATTGCTATTCTGGCTGTCGGTATCGGCACAATGACGGGCAAGAAAAATATGCTCGGTCAGAATGTCATCATTCAATCTATCGGTGCATCGTCGGGCGTTATCGTGGCGGGAGCAATCTTTACCCTGCCCGCGCTCTATATCCTCGGACTCGAAGCACATTTCTACCAAGTTTTCCTCAGTTCGCTGTTCGGAGGAATGCTCGGTATCCTACTGATTATCCCCTTCCGCAAATACTTCGTTAAGGATATGCACGGCAAATACCCCTTCCCCGAGGGTACTGCAACTACCGAGGTGTTGGTATCGGGCGAGAAGGGTGGCTCGCAAGCCAAGTTGTTGGCCGTGAGCGGACTTGTCGGTGGATTGTATGACTTTATCATCAGCACATTCGGTCTTTGGGCAGAGACAATCTCAACCCGTATGGCTGGTTGGGGTGCTGCGCTTGCCGACAAATACAAAACCGTATGTAGCATCAATACAGGTGCGGCGGTTTTGGGTCTTGGCTATATCGTAGGTCTGAAATATGCCGCTTTGATTTGCGCAGGTTCGCTGTTCATCTGGTTTGTTATCGTTCCTTTGATTGGCTGGTTGGGTGGCGATATGGGCTCCGATGTTGCCGCTATGAGTGCCGAGACAATCTTCAAAGATTTTGGTCGTCCTCTGGGTATCGGCGGTATCGCAATGGCGGGTATCATCGGCATTATCCGTTCGGCCGGAGTTATCAAGAGCGCTC
Source organism: Rikenellaceae bacterium (assembly GCA_015060105.1). GTDB lineage: Bacteria > Bacteroidota > Bacteroidia > Bacteroidales > Rikenellaceae > UBA940. The sequence goes on from SUZD01000009.1 coordinate 5,900, forward strand.
TTGGCGTTGCCGTTAAGGAACTCGGCTCGAAAGGTGGCTCGAAGGCTGCAAACACCTCTCGCACCGAGCGCGATATTACAATGCGTACCGTATTGTCTATTTTGATTGCAGTGCTTGTAACACTTATCGTATTCTTCCAATTCGGCGTGTTGCATAATTGGTGGTTCTCGGTTTTGGCACTGATTATCGTCTTTGTAATCGCATTCCTGTTCACCACCGTTGCCGCAAATGCTATCGCAATCGTAGGCTCAAACCCTGTTTCGGGTATGACTCTGATGACCTTGATTTTGAGTTCTATCGTACTCGTTAGTGCTGGCCTTAACGGCGAGAGCGGAATGACCGCTGCGATGATTATCGGAGGCGTTGTTTGTACCGCGTTGTCGATGGCGGGTGGATTTATTACTGACCTGAAAATCGGCTATTGGATTGGTACTACTCCCGCCAAACAAGAGGGTTGGAAATTCCTCGGAACTCTTATCTCGGCGGCTACCGTTGCGGGTGTGATTATCGTGCTGAATAAGACCTACGGTTTCACGGGCGATGACGCTTTGGTTGCTCCGCAAGCCAATGCTATGGCGGCTGTTATTAAACCTTTGATGACGGGTGGCGAAACACCCTGGATGCTCTACATCGCGGGTGCTGCCCTGGCACTTATTCTTACTATGATTGGTATTCCCGCATTGGCATTCTCGCTGGGTATGTTTATTCCGTTGAGCCTTAACACCCCGCTGTTGGTTGGCGGAATCATCGCATGGTTGGTATCGAGCCGCTCGAAAGACGAGGCTCAAAACAAAGCACGCAAGGATCGTGGAACACTGATTGCATCGGGATTTATTGCCGGTGGTGCTCTGTTTGGCGTTGTCAGTGCTATTCTGAAATTTGCCAACGTGGATTGGTTCTTGGGCGATTGGGCAGAGTCGAATGGTGCACAATGGGCAGGTTTGGGTGCTTATGCCCTGCTTATCGGCTACTTTATCTGGGATTCAATGCGTGCTAAAAAAGAGGAGTAAACTATGGAACTGAAAGATAGATTTTTGAAATACGTTGCGTACGATACGCAATCTGACGAGACAAGCGAGAGCTTTCCCTCGACTGCCAAACAACTAACGCTGCTCAAAGCGTTGGCCGAGGAGTTGAAGAGTATAGGACTTGTCGAAGTTGAGATGGACTCCAATGGCTATGTTTTCGGAACACTGCCTGCAACTGCCGGTGCCGAGAATGCCCCCACCATCGGCTTTATCGCCCACGTCGATACCTCTCCCGATATGAACGGTGCAAATGTCCACCCGCAAGTTTTGGAGAACTATGATGGTGGCGATATTCGCCTCAATGATGAGTTGATGATGACGGTTGCCGACTTCCCCGAACTATCATTCTTCAAAGGCCACACCCTTATCCATACCGACGGAACTTCGTTGCTTGGAGCCGACGACAAGGCGGGTGTTGCCGAGATTGTAACCGCTATGGAGTGGCTCGTCGCTCACCCCGAAGTGCGTCACGGCAAGATTCGCGTAGGCTTCACTCCCGACGAGGAGGTTGGCCGAGGTGTCGATTTCTTCGATGTAGCGCGCTTTGGTGCCAAATATGCCTACACTATCGACGGCGGAATGGAGGGCGAGTTGGAGTACGAAAACTTCAACGCCGCAAGTGCCAAATTCGCTATTCAGGGTAAAAATATCCACCCGGGCTATGCCAAAGGTAAGATGATAAACGCACTGTTGGTTGCTTGCGAGATTTCGCAAATGCTGCCCGCTGCCGAGCGTCCCGAACATACCGAGGGTTACGAAGGTTTTTACCATTTGGTCAATATCAGCGGAGGTGTCGAGGCGGCATCTATCGACTTCATTGTTCGTGACCACGACCGCTCGCTGTTCGAGAGCCGCAAGGAGTACCTTACACGCGTAAGCGAGTACCTCAACAAGAAGTATGGCGAGGGCGTTGTAACGCTCACCCTGCGTGACCAATATTATAATATGCGTGAGATGGTTGAGCCTCACCCCGAGGTTATCGACAAGGCTTTCCGTGCTATGACCGATGCGGGTGTCAAACCCATTGTTCGCCCCATTCGTGGCGGTACCGATGGCTCGCGCCTGTCGTATATGGGCCTTCCCTGCCCCAACTTGTTTACGGGCGGAATGAACTTCCACGGCAAGTATGAGTACTGCTCGCTCGACACTATGCACCGTGCGATGCAGACCATAATCAATCTCGCTCAGCTTTGGGCCGAGTAATAGTAATTGCTAAATAACACGAAAGGCTATCCGCATTGGATAGCCTTTTGTGTACTCGGAGCGGGAATCGAACCCGCACGACCATTTCTGGTCACAGGATTTTAAGTCCGGCGTGTCTACCTATTCCACCATCCGAGCCCTTAAAAAGTGCGACAAAAATACGATATAAATTTTAAAAGCACAAAACCTTCCCCTATTTTTCGCCCGCAACACATTCGGCACCACCCTTGCAGAAGGCAATATCCACTCGGACAATGCCGTTTGTAAGTAAGAAAAAACGCAAGGCAAACAAATATTCCGTCTTTTTTTTGTACTTTTGCCGTAACTTTACGAAAATTAGCGAATCACAATGTATCGAAAACTATTCCGTACTGCACTCGTGTGCCTTTGTGTGGCACTCGCAACCATAAGTTGTCGTAAGGAGGAGAGCACTCTCTCGACATTCCTTATCAACGGCTCAAAGAGTTACTATTTCGAGCCCGATGAGACCATCAAAGTATATTATACCCAAAAACGTATCGCCCGAGTGGAGGTTGTATCCCAACCCGAAGGCTGGGACATCTCGGTACAAAATGGTTATCTGGCCGTTCACGCACCGCAATCGGGTGGCGCTCAAAGCGGTACTATCGAGGTCAAAGGTACCTCGGTGGCAGATATCGTAACCAAACGCACATTCGATGTAACCATTGCTACTGCAACTGACCTGTCGGAAGAGGGCACCGCTAACTGCTATATTGCACCCTCGGAGGGACGCTACGCGTTTGATGGCACCCGCATTGGCGACAACACCTTCGATTTTGCAACAGCAAAACTATTGTGGGCAGCACCTGCCGATGTTGTAAATTCGATACAAACACGCGATGGTCACATCTCATTCTCGACCAAGGGCGAGGGTAACGCCGTTATCGCCATCTATAATAATAAAGGTGCTATTCTTTGGAGTTGGCACATCTGGGCTGCCGATTTCGATGCCGAGGCTACGGCTCAAACCTTTGCTGACGGCACTATTGTTATGTCGCGCAACCTGGGCGCAACTGCCGAAGCCACCGATGATGACCAAACAGCTTGGGCTTCGTGCGGCACCTACTACCAATGGGGACGCAAAGACCCGTTCGTAGGCTCCAAAAACTACCTTTCGACTGTCAATCAAAGTATGTATAACGCCGAGGGTGCTTGGGTAGGTATCAAAACCCGCGCGACCACCTCTTCGATTGGCACAACCGCCTATGCTACTCAAAACCCCACCATCTTCATCTGCGGCACCGAGAGCAACGACTACGATTGGTATTACGGCTCCAATAAGGAGCTTTGGAGCGCAACTACCAAGACCATCAACGACCCCTGTCCTGCCGGTTGGAGAGTTGGAGCGGCCACCACATTCGATATTAAACAAGACCAACTTGTAGGCGACTATCAACGAGGTTGGGAGGTCGCTATCGACGCAAGTACAAATACCCTTTTTGCTGCCGCTGGTCGTCGCAGTTTCGTTGATGGAGCATTTACCAATGTCGATAAAACGGGCTATCTTCCCGTAGGTTTCTATTGGAGTGCCTCCACCGAGGGCGACACAGCCATTGCTCTCGAATTTTCGCCCACCGAGATAGGCACAAAGGCAATTTATCGCGCCAACGCCTGTCCCGTTCGTTGCGTCAAAGAGTAATTTTCCACAAACACACAATAAGAGGTTGCCCACTCGTTGGGCAACCTCTTTAAGTTTTGTGGCTAAGCCACTTGATTTGGAGATGGTTGGTATAAATAGAGTTACTCTATTTCGGTTTTCCAAAGGCCGTGCAGATTGCAATACTCATACACAGCAATCGGTTTGTCGTTGCAAGTGCATATCACAGCCTCGGGTTTGTCTGTCAAATTAACTCTGATACCGCCTCGCTCGGTCTCGACATAGATAAACGAGATATGGTGCTCGGGTAACATCGGGTGCGCCACACTACCCACCTCAACTTTGATATGACAATCGTCCAGACGGGTAACTACGGGGAGGTGTTTCTCGCCACTCGCATCAACCGTGTTGGGAATCAACTCTTCCATCTTCTCACCACAGCACACAACAGGAACCGACGAATCAACTACTTTTTCTACTACATTACCGCAATGGCGGCATTTATAAAACTTTGTTGCCATAATCATTTCATTTTTAGAGTTATTTCTTTGTTTGTATTGCAAAGATAATACCTTTTTCACT
>SUZD01000009.1:10430-33532 GCA_015060105.1 Rikenellaceae bacterium
TTGCGGTGAGAGGGGGATTCGAACCCCCGGTACAGTTGCCCGTACGTCAGTTTAGCAAACTGGTGGTTTCAGCCACTCACCCATCTCACCAAACCCGGATATTTTCCGTATTCGAGGTGCAAAATTACACCTTTTCGGCACATTTGCAAAATTGAACGGCGTTTTTTTTCATTTTTTAACTTTTTTTGTCGGAATCCGACATATTTTCACCACTCTGTTGCCCACGATTCGAGGTCACTATCGAGGTATAATAGACCGTAAACACAGGAAACAACATCATTCCCACGCAGGGCAACAAGACCGCCAAAATCTTACCTATAACCGTTATCGGAACTACCGAAGCACCCGCCGTCGAGAGCGACATCCAAGCCCACCAAAGGCTATTTCCAAACGAATCCGCTCCGGGGTTTCCACCCGACTCGTAGGCATAAAATATCAGCGCAGCAACATAGGCAATACCCACAACCGACACAATATAACTCCACAACAAGCTGGTCGCTTTGCGCCCCCTGCCAAGCCACAAAACAACAATCCATATCATCCAAAAAACACGAATCAACGGGATACATTTCAGCACCAGATACCAATCCATGCCAGGGTGAATACCAAGCCAATAGAGGATATTCAAATAGGGAATTGCCAGCAACAACACAGGCCAATTATGCAACCAGAAACGGCTACGATTTTTGGCATAGTGCAGACGGGCACAAAAGTCCAACATCAGCACCCCGCAAGTGAGCAACTGCACCGCCATATAACTCATATTCCACTCCTTCGCATTACCCGTCAGCACATCACCCGTCAGCGTTACAATCAGTGCCAAACCTGACAATAGTGTCAGCACGCCCAACACTCTGATAATTACTCGCTCTTTCATTCTGTTTTGCTTTTTTCGCACCAAAAAACTGCATAATTCATACCAAAACGAGCAACCACTACGTTTGACATTCAACCAAAAAGCAATATCTTTGCAGCGCAAAAACAGAGAAACAAAATGGCCGGAATTTACAAATACACCGTGGAGCAAGCCAATGTAGAGGGACGTGGCCGCGCCAAAATCAGTTTTATCAACGGAATTATTATGCAGACAGCCGATACCGACGCTTATCGCACAGGCTTCGGAGTCAGCACTATGCAACAGGATAACTACTCATGGGTTTTGAGTCGCTATGCCGTTCAAATAGACCGCATACCCACCATAGGCGAGGTTATCTCGGTGGACACTTGGATTGGCAAATGCGAAAAGTTCTTCTCGGTGCGTAACTTCATACTCCGCGACGAGTCGGGAGCGACCATCGGAACAGCCATCTCGTTGTGGGCGCTTATTAACCTCACAACCCGCCGCCCGATGCTGATTGAGGATATGCACGAGGGCGTAAGCCTCGACCGCGAGGAGCCTATGAGCCGCCCTGCCAAAATCGGAGCCGTCAGAGCAGACCTTACAGCCGAGCACCGAGTTGCATATAGCGACATCGACTTCAACGGCCACCTCAACAGCATGCGTTCAATCGACCATCTTATTGATATGCTGCCCGTTAGCGAGGTTGTCGAGAGCAAGGGCTACCGTCTCGACATCAATTTCAGCCGCGAGGGTTTTGCCGAGCAAGTGCTCACCCTGACCTGCCAACGCGACCAGACAAATCTGTTCGACATCAGCGTCGATGGAACATCGCTCACCAAAGCAAGTATCACGCTGTTTTAGCCCCGTTTCACTCCCACAAAAGAGGCCGTTTCGCAATAGTTTGTGACGACCTCTTTTTTATTTGCTGCAAGAGGCTGAAAATCTCAACAAAAAACATTATCTTTGCCCAAATTTTATATTACATATAAACGGGGTATGAAAATAGCTCTTGCACAACTAAACTACACGATTGGTGATTTCGATGGCAACACAGCCAAAATCATAGAGAATATCAACCGAGCAAAAGCCGAATCGGCGGACTTGGTTGTCTTTGCCGAACTTTCGATTTGCGGCACTCCTGCGTACAGTCTTTTGGAGAAGGTTACCTTCTTGGAGCATTGCGAGGAGGCGTTGGTGCAGATTGCATCTTGCTGCGACGGTATCTCGGCCTTGGTAGGACTTCCCATTCAGCGCGAGGACGGTGCGACCGTCAGCGCAATGGCGTTAATTCAAAATCGCAAGGTAATGCGCTATGTTACCAAAGAGTTTATCCGCATCGGCGATGACCGTCCCTTTATGTTCGGAGGAACGGGTGTTCAATACATCAAACTATGCGGCAAGAAGATTGCCATCGTAGTTGGCGAGGATATCTACAAAGCGCAGGAGTACGGACACAATGCCGACCTTATCATCAATACTCGCTCGTCGCAATATCGTCGCGGTATTGTCGAGAAACGCCACAACGACTACCGAGCAATGGCTTTCCGTTACAATAAGCCTATCGTTATGGTCAATCAGGTGGGTGCCCAAACCGATGTTGTTTTTGACGGCTCGTCGGCATTCTACGATGGACAGGGCCACTTGGTAAGTATGCTCAACAGCTTTGGCGAGGATTTTAAGGTTATCGACACCGAGGCTTCGTTGCCCGAGATTAACTTTGTGGAGCAGAACCGCACCGAGAACTTCTATAAGGCTATCATTCTCGGTCTGCGCGACTACTTTGCAAAAAACGACTTCAAGAAGGCGGGTGTCGGAATGTCGGGCGGTATCGACTCGGCTGTTGTCGGCGCTTTGGCAGTTGAGGCTTTGGGTGCCGAGAATGTCTATTTCCTTATGATGCCCTCGCAGTTTACTCCCGACGAGAGCGTCGATGACGCTATCGAGATGGCAAAACGTCTGAATGTCGAGTACAATGTAATCCCCATCAACGAGAGCTATAAGGCGATGACCGAGAGCCTGATTCCCGTTTGCGGAGGTACTCCGTTCGATGTTACCGAGGAGAAGATTCAATCGCGCCTTCGTGGTACTATGCTTATGGCTATGGCCAACAAGAAACACTGCACTATCCTCAACACCACCAACAAGAGTGAGTTCGCAACGGGTTATGGCACTTTGTATGGCGACTACATTGGCGATTTCAGCATCTTGGCCGACGTCTATAAATGCGAGGTCTATTCGCTTGCACGATACATCAATCGCAATCAGGAGATTATCCCGATGAGTATCCTCGAAAAGGAGCCTTCGGCAGAGCTTCACCCCGGCCAAAAAGATTCGGATTACCTTCCCCCGTATGATATTACCGATGCGATTTTGTATCGAATGATTGAGCAGGGCCAACACCGCGAGGAGATTATCAACTCCGGTTTTGACGACGATGTTGTTCGCCATATCCACTCGCGATTGGTTAAGGCTGCATCTAAACGCCACCAATTCTGCCCTATCCTGCGCCTTTCGACCAAGCCTTTGCGCCCCGGAGTCGAGATTCCTATCACAACCCGCTACGGATTGTACTACTAACGGTCAAATCGGGTAGCTATGAAATATATCGAACACAAAGCGGTTGTTGTTGCCGTTGAAGGCTCTGTTGTCGAGGTAGAGATGACAGTCGAGGAGGCTTGTGCCGGCTGCCGTGCCAAAGAGATTTGCGGTGTGGGTACAGGCGAGCGACGAGTTGTGGCTGTTCACGACTCGATGGCTCAGTACTACGAGGTAGGCGAGCAGGTTTCTATATCGATTGAAGAGATTATGGGTGTCAAAGCCGTAATCTATACCTACATCATTCCCTTCTTTATCATGATTACCCTGCTGCTTGGACTGAAAGCGGCAGAGGCAAGTGACTTGGTTGCCGGCGGAAGCGCGCTTTTGGCAGCAGGCCTTTACTATGTCGTTCTGTGGTTTTTCCGCAGTCGTTTGGAGAAAGAGATTGTATTTAAAATCAAGAAATTATAATGGACACTTTGGAGAAAACTCTTCAATTTATTGAGAGTCTTGGTTACCCCGTCGTTGCATTATGTGTGCTTGGCGTGGTTTCCGCTATTCTGTTGTACATCGTAGCCCGCAGTTTCAAGGTGGAGGAAGACCCCCGTATTGACGAGGTCGAGAAGATGCTTCCGGGAGCCAACTGTGGTGGCTGTGGTTTTGCAGGTTGCCGCGCATTGGCCGAGGCGCTTGTCAAGAACGATGATATTTCGAAGCTCTATTGCCCCTCGTGCGGTAGCGACGGAATGAAACGTATCTGCGACTATCTCGGCAAGAGCGCACCCGAACACGAGCCGCAAGTGGCCGTTGTTCGTTGTGGTGGAACTTGCGAGAAACGCCCCCGCACCAACACCTTCGACGGTGCTCGCTCGTGTGCAATTGCTTCGACACTCTATGTTGGCGAGAGCAGTTGCTCGTATGGCTGCTTGGGATTTGGCGATTGCGAAGTTGCGTGTACGTTTGGAGCTATCAAAGTTAATCCCGCAACAGGACTTGCCGAGGTCGATGAGGAGAAGTGTACGGGTTGTGGTGCTTGCGTAAAGGCGTGCCCCCGTATGATTATCGAACTTCGCAAGAAGGGAATTAAAGGCCGTCGCGTCTTTGTTTCGTGTGTAAACAAGGATAAGGGTGCAATTGCCCGCAAGAGCTGCTCGGCTGCTTGTATCGCTTGTACCAAGTGCGCAAAAGCGTGTCCATTCGAGGCAATCACTATCGAGAATAACGTGGCCTATATCGACTACAACAAATGCCGTTTGTGTCGTAAATGTGTATTGGAGTGCCCCACAGGTGCAATCGTCGAGGTCAATTTTCCGCCTCGCAAAGTAGTGGAGTCCCAACCCGAAGAGCCTAAAACCGTCTAACGTAAGGAGGAGTATCGTATGCCTAAAACATTTCCTATCGGCGGTGTTCACCCGTCGGAATGTAAGATAAGTCGTGGCGAGGCTATTAAGCCTATGCCCCTGCCCGAGGTAGTAACAATTCCTCTGGCTCAACATATCGGAGCACCCGCCAAAGCTGTCGTAGTCAAAGGCGACAAGGTTGTAGTCGGCCAACTCATTGGCGAGAGTGGCGGTTTTGTGTCGAGCAACATTCACTCATCGGTGTCGGGTACCGTTACCGCCGTCGATAACTTTGTCAATGCACAAGGTCTGCGCCAAGCGGGCGTAACTATCAAGGTCGAGGGCGATGAGTGGTTGGAGAGTATTGACCGTAGCACAACAATCGTTCGTGAGTGCTCGCTCGAACCCGCCGAGATTGTCAGCCGAATTGCTGCCGCAGGTATCGTGGGTATGGGTGGTGCAACATTCCCTGCTCACGTCAAATTGACACCCCCTCCGGGCAAGAAAACCGAAGTACTCATCATCAACGGCGTTGAGTGTGAGCCTTATCTGACTGCCGACCACCGCGTGATGTTGGAGCGTGGCGAAGAGTTGCTTATCGGTGTCGAGATTTTGGCAAAAGCGTTGGGCGTTGAGCGTTGCTATGTAGGTGTCGAGAAGAATAAACCCGATGCTATCGAGCACCTCGAAAAGTTGGCAAAAGAGTTCCGCAATATCGAGATTGTACCGCTCAAAGTGCAATATCCGCAAGGTGGCGAAAAACAACTTATCGCAGCCGTTACCGGTCGCCAAGTCCCCTCGGGCGCACTTCCTATCGAGGTGGGTGCCGTTGTGCAGAATGTCGGAACAACATTGGCCGTGTATGAGGCTGTTCAGAAGAATAAACCGCTTATCGAGCGCGTAGTGACCGTTACGGGTAAGAGCCTTGCCCACCCCAGCAACCTGTTGGTGCGTATCGGCACACCCGTAAGCGCACTTATTGCCGAGTGTGGCGGAGTACCCGAAAATACGGGCAAAGTTATCGGTGGTGGTCCAATGATGGGACGCGCAATGGTAAATATCGACTCACCCGTAACCAAAGGTAGTTCAGGTGTGCTGCTGATGAGCGAGAGCGAGGCCAGCCGCCCTGCCGAGGGCTCGTGTATCAAGTGTGCCAAATGTGTCGAGGCTTGCCCTATGGGCTTGGAGCCTTATCTGTTGAAGGTGTTGGCCCAAAAACAACGCTGGGACGATTGCGAGTTGCACGCCGCTGCCGACTGTATCGAGTGTGGTTGCTGCTCGTTTACCTGCCCTGCCAATCTTCCTCTGCTCGACTATATCCGCTTGGGTAAAGGCGAGGTTATGAAGATGATTAGAGCAAGAGCTGCCAAGAAGTAAGAAAAGTCAAAGAGAGAGTAAAGTATAACATTATGAATAAACTTGTAGTTTCGCCCTCGCCGCATATTCACGGTAAGTTATCGACTAATCGTCTTATGGGCGATGTGTTGATTGCTTTGATTCCCGCTTTTGCGGTGTCGATTTGGGTATTCGGTCTGTCGGCACTTTTGGTTACTGCCGTTGCAGTTGCCACTTGTGTTTTGGTCGAGGCCGTCATTCAACGCTGGTGCCTGCACCGTAAAGAGACTCTGCTGCCCGCAGTGCTGACAGGAGTGCTGTTGGCATTTAACCTCCCCTCGAATATTCCGTTGTGGTTGGTTGCTATCGGTTCGGTTGTAGCCATCGGTATTGCCAAAATGTCGTTTGGCGGTCTGGGCAAGAATGTATTCAACCCTGCTCTTGTAGGTCGTGTGTTCCTGCTTATCGCCTACCCCGTGCAGATGACAAGTTTCCCCGAGGTTGATGCAACAACGGGCGCAACCCCTCTGTCGCTTGCCAAAGAGACCCTCAAACAAGGTGGCTCGGTAAGCGATGTTATGGCCTCGCTTGACTATACCGATATGGGAATCGGTTTGATGTCGGGCTCGCTTGGCGAGGTTGCCGCTTTTGCTCTGCTGCTGGGCTTTGTCTATATGCTTGTGCGTCGCACAATCACTTGGCATATTCCCGTTGCCGTTCTCGGCACTATGGCCATTGTGTCGGGCATTATGCATGGCGCTCACCCCGAGGAGTATATGTCGCCCCTTTTCCACTTGTTGAGCGGTGGTGCTATCCTCGGTGCCGTCTATATGGCTACCGACTATGTTACCTCTCCGATGACCTCTTGGGGTAAGATTGTGTTCGGTGTAGGTGTCGGTCTGCTGACCATAATTATTCGCGTGTGGGGAGCCTACCCCGAGGGTATGTCGTTTGCCATTCTGTTGATGAATGCGTGCGTACCTCTGATTGACAAAGGCTTCCGCCCGCGCCGTTTCGGTAAAACCTCCAAAAAGTAGTTGCCCTATGAAGAGTAGTTTCAAAAATATGACAATTGTGATGTTCTGCATCACTCTTATCTGCTCGGCAGCCGTAGGAGGCGTCTATCTGCTTACCAAAGAGCGTATCGAGCAAGCCGCAACAATCAAGTTCCAAAAGGCGTTGAGCGTTGTACTCCCTGCGTTCGATACAGTAAGCCAGGAGAGCGTCGATGTTAATGGCGAGATGATTACTATCAACACAGCAACCCTCGAAGGCCGTACCGTAGGCTATGCCGTAAGTAGCAATGCCGGCGGTTTTGGCGGAACGATTGATATGGTTGTCGGTTTCGACGCCGATGGCAAGGTCGTGGGTGTGAATATTCTCAAACATAGCGAGACCCCCGGACTTGGCAGCCTTATTGCCAATGAGGGTAACATTCTGGTAAATCAATTTGTAGGCAAAAACCCCGCCGAGATGACACTGAAAGTACGCAAAGATGGTGGTAGTATCGACGCCCTGACAGGCGCAACCATCACCAGCCGTGCTTATATCAATGGCATCGAGAAGGCGTTCAATGCCTACCTCCGTAAGACCACAGGTGCTACCGCCGAAGGTTACACAGGAGCCACAACCGTAAATGCGACCGACAAGGCCGAGAAAGGAGAGGAAAATGAGTAAATTAAGTCTTATAACCAAAGGTATTCTCAAAGAAAACCCGACATTTGTACTACTATTGGGAATGTGTCCTACGCTTGGTACGACCACCTCGGCAATCAACGGTATGAGTATGGGTGTGGCAACAATGGCGGTGCTGATTCTCTCGAATATGACAATCTCGATGATTAAAAACCTTATTCCCGACAAGGTGCGTATCCCAGCGTTTATTGTGGTTATCGCCTCATTTGTTACGGTTGTCGAGTTGTTGATGCAGGCCTACCTTCCCGCTTTGTACGAGACTTTGGGCGTGTTCATTCCGCTGATTGTGGTAAACTGTATCATCTTGGGTCGCGCCGAGGCTTTTGCATCGAAAAACAGTATTGGCGACTCTGCTCTTGACGGTATCGGTATTGGCTTGGGCTTCACGCTGTCGCTAACCACTATCGGTGCTATTCGTGAGATTTTGGGCAATGGCTCAATCTTCGGTTGGCAGTTTGCATCGGAGGGTATGCCGATGATTTTCATCTTCGCCCCCGGAGCCTTCATCGTATTGGGCTACCTGCTCGTTTTGTTCAATAAAGTAACGGCTAAAAACAAATAGTTATGGAGTATCTGTTTATAATCATAGGCGCAATCTTCGTCAATAATGTCGTGTTGGCGCAATTCCTCGGAATCTGTCCGTTCCTTGGCGTTTCGAGCAAAGTGAGCACCTCGCTCGGAATGGGTGCTGCCGTACTGTTTGTGATGACTATCGCTTCAATAGTTGTGTTCCTTATCCAAAACTATATCCTTGTGCCACTCGGTATCGAGTATATGCAGACCATCGTCTTTATCTTGGTCATCGCGGCTCTTGTGCAGATGGTCGAGATTATGCTCAAAAAGGTAAGCCCTGCACTCTATCAGGCTCTTGGTATCTTCCTTCCGTTGATTACCACCAACTGCGCGGTGCTGGGTGTTGCTCTGTTGCAGGTGCAAAAAGGATACTCGCTCGGTGAGTCGGTTGTATATTCTGCATCGACTGCTCTCGGCTTTGCATTGGCCCTGGTGCTATTTGCGGGTCTGCGCGAACGTTTGGAGTTGAACGATGTACCCAAAGCGTTCCAAGGTACCGCCATTGCACTCATTACTGCGGGCATTATGGCTATGGCATTTATGGGATTTTCGGGTATCGTATAATATATATAAGATATGGCAGCTGTCACCGACAAACCGACGCACAAATATATGGCGCACCGTATCCACAAGGTGTTGCTTGTATGTTGTAGCTATGATGGCTATATCCTCGAAGAGGACGGTCGCATCGAGTCGCAAATCAACCAAGAGTATATGGACCTCAATATGAGTAATCCACCCTCTTTTACGCGCGTCAGTTCGACCATCGAAGCACTCGAATTGCTTGAACAGGATTGCAGTTTCGACTTTATCCTGACAATGTACAATGTCGGTGAGTTGGATGTTTTCTCGTTTGCCAAGATTGTCAAAGAGCGATATGTCGGTATTCCCGTTGTGTTGCTCACCTCGTTCTCGAAGGATATCTATCGTCGCCTCGAAATGCAGGACCGCTCGGCACTCGACTATATCTTCTGCTGGCACGGCAATACCGACCTGCTGACCGCCATTATCAAACTTATCGAGGACGATATGAATGCCGAGTCCGACATCTTGGAGGGTGGCGTTCAATCCATTCTTCTTGTCGAGGACTCTATTCGCTACTATTCGACCTACCTGCCCGCTATCTACAAATTAGTGTTGCAACAGAATACCGCCTTCCTGAAAGATGCGTTCAACGAGCAACAACAGATTTTGCGTAAACGTGCTCGTCCCAAAATTCTGCTTGCAACCAACTATACCGACGCGGTGCGTCTGTACCAAAAATATAAGGAGAATTTGCTGGGTGTTATCTCGGATGTGGGTTTTGTGCTCAACAAACACGACAAATCGAGTAGCGAAAAGAAAGATGCTGGTATAGACCTGTGTAAGCTCATCAAGCAGGATAACCCGCTAATGCCCTTCCTGTTGCAATCGTCGCAGGCTGATTTCAAACGCGCCGCCGATGAGCTTGGCGTAGGCTTCATTCTCAAAAACTCCAAAAACTTGTTGCAAGAGCTCTCGGACTATATCAACCGTGAGTTTGCATTTGGTGACTTTGTATTCAAGGACCCCGCAACGGGCGAGGTTATCGGCCACGCCAAAGACCTTCGTGAGATGCAACAACTCATTGCCACCATCTCCGACGAGGCTTTGGAGTACCACACCTCGCAAAACCACCTCTCGAAATGGCTCTACTCACGAGGACTGTTCCCCATTGCATCGGCCCTGCGACAGATGAATAGCAGCCAATTTGAATCTACGGCACAACACCGTCAGGTGCTTGTGACCCTTATCAACGACTATCGTCGTCTGCTGGGTCAGGGTGTGATTGCCAAGTTCGACCCCGAAACATATAGCGATGCTATCGCCTTTGCCCGTATCGGCGAGGGCTCACTCGGCGGTAAGGCTCGTGGTCTGGCGTTTATCAATAGCGTGTTGCAGAAGTATAACGAGTATAACAAATACGACAATGTCCGTATCACAATTCCTCGTACAGTGGTCGTTGCAACCGACTATTTCGACCAATTCATCAAGAATAACGGCCTGCAATATATCATCAATAGCGAACTTCCCGATGAGGCTATCTTGGCGGAGTTTGTCGGCTCGCGTCTGCCTTCGGAGTTGGTTGTTTTGCTTCGTGAATATATCCGCACGGTTAAAGGTCCGTTGGCTGTGCGTTCTTCGTCAAAACTCGAAGACTCGCACTATCAACCCTTTGCCGGTATCTACTCAACCTATATGATACCTCGTGTGGATAACGAGGACCAGATGTTGCGTATGTTGGGTAAGGCCATTAAGAGCGTCTATGCCTCGGTGTACTTTGCCGCAAGCCGTGCTTATATCGCCACCACCGCCAATGTTTTGAGCGAGGAGAAAATGGCTATCATCATACAAGATGTGTGCGGTAGCCGCGAGGGTAACTACTTCCTGCCTACGCTGTCGGGTGTTGCCCGCTCCATCAACTTCTACCCCATCGGTGACGAACGCCCCGAAGATGGTGTTGCGAATGTGTGTATGGGACTTGGTAAGTTGGTTGTCGAGGGTGAACGCTCGTTGCGTTTCTCGCCCAAGCACCCCGACAAAGCGTTGCAAACATCTACCGATGAGTTGTGTCTGACAGACACCCAACGAAATATATATGTATTGGACCTTCGTCCCGAGGCGTTCCGTACCTCGATTGACGATGCTGTCAATTTCGTAAAACTCGACCTGTTGCAAGCCTCCGAGCTACGCAATATGCGCCACGTATCGAGCGTCTGGGACCGTGAAGGACAACGCATTTCGGACTCGCCGTTCGACAAAGGTCGTCGCGTAATCACATTCAATAATATTCTGAAATACAACTCGTTCCCGTTGGCGGCCATTATCAGCGAGATGTTGGCTTTGGGCGAGGAGGAGATGCGTTGCCCTGTCGAAATCGAGTTTGCAGCCAACCTCGAACGCCCCGATGGACAACGATTCCTCAATATCCTTCAAATTCGCCCTATTATCAGTATGAACGATAGCGAGAAATTTGATTGGGACGCTATCGACACCTCCGAAGCTCTGCTCTATGCCGAAAATGCGCTCGGTATCGGCGGTATTTCGGACGTTGCCGACATCATCTATCTACGCCCCGAGGCGTTCGATAATATGCAGACCGAGGAGATGGCACGCGAGATTTTGGCACTCAACAACAAACTGCGCGACCAAAAACGAGGTTATGTGCTGATTGGTCCGGGTCGTTGGGGTTCGAGCGACCGTTTCTTGGGTGTGCCTGTCGGTTGGGCTCACATCTCGGAGGCGAGGGCTATTGTCGAGTGCGGTATCCCGGGTTTCCATGTTGATCCAAGTCAGGGTACCCACTTCTTCCAAAATGTCACCTCGCTCGGTATCGGTTATATGACTCTCAATCCGAGTATGGGCAATGGCTCGTACGATGTCCAAGCGCTCGATTCTATGCCCGCCGAGTACGAGAGCAAATATATCCGCCACGTGAGGTTCGAAAAGCCCTTGTTCATCTATGTTGATGGCAAGAATAACAAAGGTATAATCCGCTATAATGAGTAAACTTGAAGAGTTCAAGACGCTGGGTCTTGACGACACCATAATTGACGCTATTGCCCAAAAAGGATTTGAAACCCCATCGGCCATTCAGCGTCTGACCATTCCGTGCCTGCTCTCCGAGGAGTGCGACATCATTGCCCAAGCCCAAACAGGTACGGGTAAAACCGCTGCCTTCGGTCTGCCGCTGGTACAACTACTCGAAGCACGCCATACCGTTCCGCAAGCCATTGTGCTTGTGCCGACACGCGAGTTGGCGTTGCAAGTTACGGGCGAGTTGCAATCGTTCAACACCTCGCACCTGACCATCGCTCCAATCTATGGTGGTGCATCTATCGAGGAGCAACTGCGCCGTCTGCGTCGCGGTGTCGATGTTGTTGTCGGCACTCCGGGCCGTATCCTCGACCATATCCGCCGTACGACGCTCGACCTTTCGCAAATCACCCACTTGATACTCGACGAGGCTGACGAGATGCTAAATATGGGCTTCATCGAGGATATTGAGGAGATAATGCGTGAGATGACTGCGCCACACCGCGTTTTGCTCTTCTCGGCCACTATGCCCGACCGTATTCGCGCCCTTGCCGAAGGCTTTATGCAGTCGCCAAAGTTGCTCAAAGTGGAGTCGCAAACCCTGACAACCGAACTTACCAATCAGATATATTTCGAGGTACGCGAGGGTGACAAACTCGATGCACTGACCCGCATCATCGACGTCGAGCCCGACTTCTACGGTATCGTTTTCGGACGCACCAAAGTCAGTGTCGATGAGATTGCCACCAAACTTGTCGAGCGCGGTTACTCGGCCGAGGGCCTGCATGGCGATATTTCACAAGGTCTGCGCGAGAAAATTCTGGGAAAATTCCGCTCGCGGGCGGTAAATATCCTCGTTGCCACCGATGTTGCAGCACGAGGTATCGACATCAGCAATCTGACACACGTCATCAACTACTCGCTTCCGCAAGATAGCGAAAGTTATGTTCACCGCATTGGCCGTACGGGACGCGCAGGAAATCAAGGAACGGCCATAACCTTTATCTCGCCGTCAGAGATGCGTCAATTTGGTTTTCTGCGTCGGGATATTAACGCCGATATCAAACTCGAAACTCTTCCCTCGCCGGCCGATGTCGTTGCCATCAAACGCAACAAAATCAAAGACGACCTCTATCGCATCATACAGAGCGAAACCTATACCGAGTGCGCACCTATGGCCGAAGAGTTGTTGGAGAGTTATCCTGCCGATGTTGTTTTGAGTGCGCTGTTGCGCTTGGCGTTCAATAACGAACTCAGCGAGAGCAACTATCCAGAGATTCGTTCTATAAATGTCGATAGAAAGGGTAAATCGTGTCTGATGATGGCTATCGGAGCCCGCGATGGATTCGATTGTCGCCGTTTGGTCAAGATGCTTAAACGCGAGTGCGGTCTTACCGACCCCGAGATTGACCATGTTAAAGTTATGGAGGACTATTCAACGGCCACCATACCTTTTGAGCGTGCCAAAGATGTTGTTGCAATGCTCAACGAGATGTCGGCCGAAGGTCCCATCGCCGAGATACGCGAACAGGCGCGAGGCACCAAGCATGGTCGTGCAGCCCGCAATAGTCGCAAGATAGCCAAAGCCTCGGAGCGTAAAGCGACACGCCGCGAGGAGCGCAGTGCCCAAAAACGCCAAAAGGAGGGCTCTCGCAGCACCGAGTACAAAGCCCCAAAGACTACTCGCTCGCACAAAGAGAAGCCCGAAAAAGCGGCAACAAAGAGCAAAAAGATGAGTCGCCGCGAGATGAAGGAGCGTCGTGGCCGTCGCTAAACATCACCGATTATAACAAAGAAGGGTGTGTCCGAAGACACACCCTTTTTATTGCTTGAAGTTGTATAACAAGTGGGATTTCCCCTTTGTTATTAGAATGGGTTGTTAAGAGCAGGAACCCATGTACCATCGGCGCGAACACCATATACACGAGGATTCTCAACTACATAAGTACGCTCGCCACAGAACTCTTGCTCCAAATAGAGTTGCGAGTTGGTGTTGTCGGGCGAGTAAACTTTGGTCTCAACCTCATTGCCATCAACAGTGGTCTTCTTGGTGTAGTACCATTTACACTCGTTGGTAACCACCTTGAACGACGAGTTGCCACAGTTTTGGTCAGCCACTTGGCGGATAATACCCTCCTCATCAACTACGATGTAGGCAACAGCGTTGGCCCAACCACTCATAGTGAAAGTGTAACCATTGCTTGCAACCGTGAATGTTCCGGCAGTAACCTCGGGGTTGGTGCGGTACAACTCTTTGTTGTCCTCGTTGATGAAACGGATATCGCGTTTGGGAGCCGCTTGCAAAGCCATCTTCGCGCGGGCAGCATTTACACGCTCCTCCTCAACGACCATATTGCGTGCGCCGTAGTCGCTAATCCAAGCGTTCACGGGAATCAACATCTTCCAATACTCGAAGAAGTCGGTCAAGTTCTCGCCTGTGTACGACGATACCAACTCACAGAAACGCAACATAGCCTCTTGGTCGCTCATAGTCTCGCAATCTGCATAGTTACGAATGGTGTTGTGAATATCGGGGAAGAAGTCCATACCTAAAACATCGTGATAGTAGAGGTGCAATTGCCAGAACGGAACGAGTTTCAAGTAAGGAGTATCGTATCCGCAAGCCATAATGTGGTTGGTACCTTGTTTGCAACCGATATCGCGGTGAGCGTGGAAGTATTTACCTCCGTTTTTGAGTGCAGTTGCACCGGTGTAGTGGGTCATCACATAGCACGACATAAAGTTGTTCGAAACCTCGGTCATACCTACCCATTTCAAACCTCTGCGGATTTGGTTACAGTGACCCAACTCGTGTGCAGGACCCCAAACATTGTTTTTAAGTTTGGTAGCGTTACACATAATATCGGCAACACTCGAATTAGCCACATTGAAGCCCATCACATACGAGCCTGCCCACATGAACGAGCTGTAACGGTTGGTAAACCAAGCACGGTTTGCGTGACCACCTGTGTTGTATTTAACGTGACCTTGGAACTCCTCTTCGAGGTCAACAATCTCGTCCCAAACGGCAATAGCAGCTCTTGCGCTCTTACCGGTTACGTTTTGTTTGTAGAGAAGGTCGCTGGGCAAAGTAACAATCGAGTTCACACCCACCAAGTCAAACGATGTGGGGAAGTCGTACTCGTGACGCAACCAACGCGACATATAAAGGATGTCTTTGAACTCGCTGTCTTGGTGTTTAGCAACGTCGTAGTAACCGTTCACTGCACCATCAACAAAGTTGTAGCGGATAGGTTGAGCCGAAGAGTTCGATGTGTGATACATGATGTATGCGTTACCACCATCTTTCAAGTTCACCTCATTGATACCCTGACGGAGTACATAGTCATACTCTGCGTGGTCGCCACCTTTGAGTTCGCTCTTCCAGTTTACGACTTTCATCTTCACACTCAAATCACCTGTGGGACCAAGGCAAAGGATATGTTTACCGGGTTCGAGGTAAACGATACCTGTTACGTTATCCACCAAGCAGTAAGTGTTGGTGTGGAATCTCTTCGAATCCACGTCGGGGTGTTGGTAAGGCTCTGCGTAATCAACGCGGAATGTGGGATCGTAATCCTCGGCGGTCATCTTGGTTGCGATGTAACGCAGGGTCTCGTCCTCGATTTTATCTACATTTTTGGGATCAAAGCCCTCGACGAACTCGGCACACGACGAATCGGTAAATATCTCTTTGAATTGAGTGTAGTTGTTAGCACGGAAGAACTCTACCTCTTTGGCACCGGCCAAAACGCCTGTGGTCGCAGCACGACCTTTGGCAGTTTTTACCTTAACAACGATTTGTTGTACATCCAAAAGGCTTTTACCAAACTCAACGATCTGAGGCTCCGAAGTCATACCCAAGTTAAACGAGCCAAGAGTTTGCTCGCGTTTAGTCTCGGGATTGTAGTAGGTGATATCGATTTCGCCCCATTGACCATACTCGTCGGTAGGATAGTAAACCATACTCTCGATACGCGGAAGGTTATCGAATGTGAAGGTGATAGTAGCAGGCGACTCCACTCCTTTGCTCGGAGTTTGCCAATAGCTATTCAAATCACCATCAAATACATTCTCAATAGGATAATTAGCGTTCGAAGACGGGGTCTCGACACTTGCACAAGCGATACGTACATCATCGCCTGTATCCACACGGTCGGGTTGCTCTACCTCGGGCTCTTTCTCCGAAGCCGCTTGTGTTACGGTAACCTCTGCTTCGAGCTCGCCTGCTGCAAACACGATAGTTGCAGTACGCTCCTCGGTTACGGTATTCTCGGCTGCGGTGAATTTGTAGGTGCCATTCTCCTCGGTGTAGGTAAGCCACTCAGCCTCACACTCAACGGTAACCTCGCCCAAGTTAGTGATAACACCAACAGTGAACTCCTCGCCCTCGGCCTTAACCGAAACGCTCTCAACCGAGGCTTTGATTTCGGGCTCGAAACCAAGTTGGTCAACCATTACGAATTCCAATACGTCCTCGCAGCTGATTTGAATCTCGGTAGAACGAGCCTTATCGGTGTTCTTCTCAACTGTTACGGTAGCCAAAACCGAGCCTTCGGTCTTCTCCGAAGTAACGGTGCACCAATCATCAGCGCAGGTAAATTCAACGGCATCAAGATTCGAGGCCATAACCTCGATAACTTGACCCTCAGTGGCATCACACTCAAACGACAATGTCGCTGTCGAAGCCGAAATCCATGCCTCCTCATCAGCGGTTTTGTCACCGCCATCAGCAGGCGTACACGACACGATAGTCACTGCCATCAGCGCAATCAATGCCCAAATTCTGTTTTTCATACTTTTACGTTTTTTTATTTAGGTTAAAATTATTTTGCAAGATAGAAAGTTCCGTCGGCGCCTACACCATAGCATTTAGCACTCTTCAAAGCGGGAGTATTGCTCGGTGTTTTAACAACCTCGTGTTTTCCTGCGGTGCAGTAGTTAATCTCGGAGTTTTCGTTCGAAGCACTACCTTCGCTACCTTGGGGAGCCCAATAGAACTCGTGCCAAGCAGTTTTCACACTATTGGCATAAGCAGCATCCATAACAGCATACCACTCACCATCGCTACCTTCAACTACATAGGCAACGCAGTTCTCCCAATCGCTGAAACGATAGGTATCTTTGGCCTTATTGACAGCAGCAGTACCAACCTTAACCGGTGCAGGGTTCTTGAAGCGATCGATATTGAACTCGGTAATAAACCAGATAGGTTGCTCGGGCTTGGGATATTGCGACATATGCTCACGAGCCTTATTGATACGCTCCGAGGTCATCCATACTTGGCGTTTGCCATAGTCGTTGAACCACATACCCTCAATCGGGTCAAGGAATCCCCAACGCTCAAAGAACTCGGTCATATCGAGTTTGGTAACATCACTTACCAACTCACAGAAACGACACATAGCCTCCTCGTCGCTCATTGTCTCGCAGTCAGAATAGTTACGGATTGTGTTGTAGATTGTAGGATAGAACTCGGTCATACCCTTAACCTCGGTGAAGTAGAGGTACAACTGCCAGAAAGGAACAACTTTGAGGTAGTAAGCCTCGTCCCACGAACCAACCAACACGTGAGGACATCCACGAGCCATAATGTCCGAGAATGCTCCGATGTAACCAACGTGAACGGGGTTTTGCTTAAGACGAGTCTCGCCCAAGAACTTCCAGTTTACATAAGCCGAGCAGATGTTGTTGGTAACCTCCGAAGTTCCGACCCATTTCAAACCGTTACGCACTTGGTTTACGTGACCCATCTCGTGAGCCATACCCCAGCTGTCGCGTTTTACGTAGTCGGGATCACATACCGAACGAGCGCAATCGAAGCCCGAAACATCATAACCTGTCTCATACGAGCCTGCATACATATACGAGCCACCATAACGGCCTACCATACGCATACGGTTAGCGTGAGCACCGGTATTGAACAAGTGGTGACCTTGGAGTTGCTCCTCCAACCATACAATACTATCGTGGAGTTGCATCAAACGCTCGGCACGCTCACCTGTTTGGGTGTGTTGCATAAGAAGGTCCGAACCCATAGTCAATACAACCTCGGGGCTACGCAAGTCAAGGTGAGCAGCGACACCTGTTTTCTCTTGCAGAGCCTGCGAGTTGCTGATAAATTCGCTGAAACGCTCGGGCTCGTGCATCTCGGTATCGTAGTAACCATTAACCTCGCCATCTACGAAGTTGATTTTCACATTAACATCGACTACCGAGAAGTACTCGATATATGCCAAACCACCATAGTACCACTCCTTGTCGGGTACGTTCTCATCAATAGTAATCTTGTTGATACCTGTCTTCAAGTTGTAACTACGAGTTACAGCGTTGAAGTGACCGGGATGACGGTTCGAGTAATCTTTATAAGGGTATTTATAGTTTACAACAACCAAACGGGGATTAACATCCTCGCGGCCATCATCTGCAACGCAGACAGTATAGGTCTTGTTATCATCGAACAAAATACCGGTCACGTTATCCAATCTGGTATAGGTCGAAGTGTGATACTTGGCTGCGTCCAAATCGGGGTTAGGATATGTAGGATAAGTTGCTACACGGAACTCGTTATCCTTCTCGGTGCGTTGAAGCATAATCTCGGCAACATAACGCAAGTCCTCGTTTTTAATCTTGTCGAGGTCTGCCTCCGAGAAGTTGGGGTTTTTGAACTCCGAGCAAGACTCGTCGGTGAACAACTCCAACGGATTGTACAATTCATCGCTCGAATAGAAGAACTCAATCTCGGCAGCACCAGCCAACAGACCGGTAGTAATGCTACGGCCTTTGGCGCTCTTAACCTCAATAACGAGCTCGGTTACACCAACCAAAGACTCCTCGAATGTGAGAGTTTGTTTGCCGTCTTTCATACCGAAATCGAAAGTACCAACTTCGGTATATTTGTAATCTTTCTTGGTTTTGTACTTCACGGTGAACTCACCCCATTGACCGTAATCGGGGCTGGGATAGTAGTCCATGTAGTCCAAACGATAGCGACCATCGAAGTTGAACACCAACTCGGCAGTACCTTTGATACCCGAGTTAGGGCACGACCAATAGGTTTCGAGGTTGTTATCCCAAGCATTCTCGATGGGGTATCCGGGGCGGATATCGCCACCATAGGTCAGCGAGGTGTAGGGAACAAAGTAGTCATCGGTATCGCGTACACGATCGGCCGCCTCGGCAGCTGCTTGGGTAATCTTAACCTCGGCTTTGAGGTTATAATCGAGGTTCTCAACCTCCAAAGTTGCAGTACGCTCCTCGGTCTCGGTGTTAGCCTCAACAGCTACTGTGATAGTTCCATTCTCGGATACCTCCCACGAAATCCACTCTTCGTCAGAATCAATGGTGTATTCCACGTTCGAAGTAACAACCACAGCTACACTCTCGCCCTCGGCAGCAACCTCGAAATTCGAGGGAGCAACGCTCAAAGCGGGCTCCAAGCCCAATTGGGTTACATCGATGTACTCTGTTACGGTGCTACCCGACACATAGATTTGGGTAGAACGGCTCTCCTCGGCGGCATTGTCCTCAACCGACACTCGAATCATTGCGCTACCACTTGCATAGGTAACCTCGGCGGTACACCACTCCTCAACGGGGATAGCGGTAATCTCGGAGCAATTAGTCAAGATACAAGCCACATCTTGGGGCAATGCATCAACTGCATCAAACGACAGTGCTGTTTTGTCAAGTTGGATAGCCTCCTCCTGGGTTCCACCAGTCGGCTCCTCACAACCAAACAACAGTACGGTTGCTGATAGCAGCATTACAAGATACTTTTTCATAATGTTTTTTGTAGTTAGTTAATATATTGATTATTTATTTGATGCACTAGGATAACGTTTACCATAAGCGTCCACAGCATAGAGTTGCAGACTTGCGGTATATTCGTAGTCAGGCGACACTTTGGTCATACTACGCTCGGTATTGGGTTTATCCGACGAGTACGAACGGCCGTCGTTGTAGAAGTAATCCGAGTAGTCGCCATTAGCCTCATCTTTGGGGATATAGCGCGACTCGTAGTAAACATAGTCAAATGTACCGCCGCCATTTTGGTCGTCGCAACTGTGAACTGCCACGATACGGCCTTTTTCGCCATTCTCGTCCAGCTTCTCGGGATCGACCAAAATCCAAGCAACCACATTCGACCAACCGGTCATAGTAAACTTACCGTTGTTGTAGGTGTGGCTACCTGCTGTTACAGGTTGCGGGTTGCGATAGAGATCCAAGTTGAGATCGTGTATATAGTATATGTCGTGCTCGGGTTTGGGGTATTTCGAGCAGTACTCCTTCAACTCGGCAAGCTCCTCCTCGGTATTTACAAAGAATATCTCCGAGTAGTGGTTTACCTTCATACCCTTATTAACACCCGAAGCGCGGTTGATACCGGGCAATCCCCAGGCATTTGCCCACTCGCTCAGGTTGTGACCCGACACCTCCGAGATAGAGCGAACCCACTCGTTAGGCAGAGCCGAGTGATAAGCGTGGGCATTAGCAAAATCTTTCTCGTAGAAATCTTTGGTACGACATAGCTCATAAAAATCGGGGTAGAAATCCTCACGCTCCAACACATAGTGGTAGTAAAGGTACAATTGCCAGAAAGGCATAATCTTGGTTACAAGGTCAATACAGCCTCTCTCATTACCCAACTCGGGACTATTGGTCGCCTCGCAGTGAGTCATAGGACGCTCATACCAATTACCCTTGTCATCGAAGTCCCAAACCCAGCGGTTTGCCAAGTTTTTGTGACCTCGGTTGAAGTGGTCATTGAAACGCATAGTATTATTACCCTGACCATAGAACTTTTCCTGTGTAATGATACACATAAAGTTGTTGGTCACCTCACTCAGACCGCACCAAGTAAACATTCGGCTCTGAGTCGAGTGTCCCAACTCGTGCATAAGAGTCCATACCGCAGCCACAATCGAGTTGTTATAATTTGTAACCTTTCGGTTCCAAATAGCATTCGGGTCGAGAGCTTTCGGAACATTTCGGGGCGACATACCGATATAGTACCACGCCGAGTAACCATTCTTGTCGTGGAAGTCCAAGCCCAAGAAAGGAATACGGTTATTGTGAGCACGAGGCAAGCCCATTGCGCTATATTTGGGCAGACCTTGTGCCTCCTCCTGTATGTAAACAATGGTATCGTAAACCATCATCAGGTCGATTACTCGGTCGGCATTTTCTGCAACATTATTTTGGAAAGTATTGCGATAGTACATATCCTTGGTGTAGTTAATCAAGGTTCTGTTTGTCACAACGTCAAAGTAGGGTTGCTCTTTGGCGGTTGCCAATCCGAATATGCGGTGTACATCTTCGGCTTTGTGAACGCCACGTTTCAGGTAGCCGTTTACCGACGAGTTGATGAAGTGAGCCTTCATTTCGGGAATCTTCTCGAAGTCATCGGAGTAGAGCTGCATATACATCAGACCCGTATTCTTGGGATAAATCACATTACGGCCCTTTTGCAAGCGATAATCGTAATCGTGGTACTTGTGGCTTTGTGCCCAAGAGCCATCATCGGTGGCGTAATTTACAACTCTCACATAAATCTCTTGTCCATAGTCCTCGTCGAGATAGATGTATTGCGGAGTATTCGCTTCGGCTACATACATACCTGTCACATTATCCAACATTCCCCATGGTTTATCTCGCAAAATTTCGGAACTGCGTTCGGGTATAGGATATGCTCGGAACTCACACACGCGGAATTCGTCATCATAGATACCATAGAAAATCTTCTCGGCAAGCGAGCGATAGAACGGGTCCTTAATCGCCTTAATATCCTCGAAGGTTACATCGCTACGCAACTCCGAAATCGACATATCGGTAAAATAGTCAAGCGGTTTGAAACCATCGGGGTTGTACATATAGAATGCAACCTCGGCAGCCGAAGCAACATTAGCACACTCGGTGTCGTCGGTCGAACTTACATAAGGAATGGCGTCCTTAATCACGATACGGATTTGGGTAGTAGTATTGGAGAGTGCCGGCTCAAAAGCGACATCAACCTTGGTCATACCTTTACCCATATTGGTTGTAAGAACCTTTTTCTCGCCGGTTGCATCGGTAGCATAGACATCAACCTCGCCCCAACGTCCCCACTCCATTGAGCCTACGACGGGCACATAACGCAAGTAGTCGATACGCTCGATTTGCGATGCATCAATATCGAACACCAACTCCACGGGAGCGTCATTCGACATCGCCGAGAACCAGTTCGATTTGGTGTTTCCATCATATACTTTCAGCACGCCACGGCTTGCCGACATTTGGCTGGTTGCTGTTACATTTGTAATTGTCACAGCCACGTCCTCCTGCCAATCGTCTTTCTCGGGCATTTCGGTATTGCTGAAAGGCATCTGAATTAGCGTAATAGCTTTGGTCGTTTCGCCCGAAGTAAGAGTGATAACGGCTGTACGCTCCGCCTCCTCGTCGGGATTCTCCTCGTAGTCGAACACCAAATATTCCGATGTCGAAACAACACTAACCCAATCGCCCTCGCTTACAGTTGCGGTATATGTGCCAAGGGCATCAACACGCACGCTGTCACGACCGGCAACGAATAGCAATGTCATCTCGGTTTTATCAACTTTCAACACCTCCGAGCCCCATTGTTTAATAGTAATCTCGGCCGAGGTGTTTTTACTACGAAGAGTAACTACTGCCTCACGAATCTCCGCTCCGAAGTTTCCGTGAATATACAGATTTTCCTTGCGACCACCCTCAATCTTCTCGGAGCCGTCAAGCTCAATCCAATCCACCTCTTCGGGGATTACGACCTCGTAGTCACCATCAGCCGCCACCTCAACGTCGATGGTTGCCATATCCTTGCTTATCACATAAAGCTCTTTGGCAGGAGTAATCGCCGTTGCGGGGGTGCTCTCCGATGCAGATTGTTTTATGGTCAATTGGCTGGCCTTTTCGCCATTGGTAAGAGTCAGCACCATCTCGCGGTCTGCACCTGTGGTATTCTCCTCAACAGTCACCACAAGGGCGCGAACGCCGTCCATTGAGATATCGCTAATATAAGCCCACTCTTGCTCCTCGTCATAACTATACTCCCAGAACTGGTCGTGCGAATCCACATAGATAGTAGTTTCGCCACTCTCATATCCGAGATAAAGTACATCACCCTCGATATCGGTCGTGATAAACTGTTCCGTTTCACCCTTATCTCCTTCGGGGGTGTTGGGCTGGCAACCTACAAACGCAAAGGTCAA
>SUZD01000009.1:33632-74030 GCA_015060105.1 Rikenellaceae bacterium
GGATTGCGATACAAATCAAGGTTCAAGTCATTGATGTACAACGGATTCAACTTGGGTTTGGGATACTTCATACAATCCTCCTTGATCAGTTCAAATTGCTCGGCTGTGGTAGTGATATAACTTGTACCGTAGTGTGTAACCTTGGTATTGTTATTCACACCGGGCAAGCCCCACGCCTCGCAGAACTCACTCAAATCCTCGCCTGCGGCATCCGAAGCCATCTTCGCAAAGCCAAGCATTGCAGCACACTGCCCTGCGTCATCCTTTGTCGAGCCCTCGCTCAGACGGCACGCCTCGTAGAAATCGGGATAGAAATCCGTCTTGCCCTCGACAATGTGATAGTAGAGATACAACTGCCAGAAGGGCATCAATCGTGTTGTCGGATCTACACCACCCTCGACATTACCCAAACTTGGTGTATTAACACCCTCGCAGTGAGTGATTCGACGACGAGTGCCATCGGGGTCCACAACCCAACGGGTAACATAATCACTCATACCCCTATTGAAGTGGTCATTGAAACGCATCGTAGTATTACCCTCGCCATAGAAGATATATTGAGTGATGCTACACATAAGGTTGTTGGTCACCTCGGTCAAACCTCTCCACTTGAACATCTCGGTTTGGTTGGTATGGCCAAGTTCGTGTACCAATCCCCACATCGGGCCAATCACATCTTTATCGATTACTGTTGCGGTCCTATTCCACATACGGCTGGGGTTTACCACCTCTTTGCCGATGTTATTTACGTGATAGATAGTTGCATATCCTGCCGATGCGCCATAGAACGAATCCACATAAGTTCCACGATACAACGCACGGTTGCGGTGAACACGTTGGCGACCGAGAGCCTTGTATTTGTAGTGGCCCTGAATCTCCTCTTGGATATACATAATGGTATCGTAGACGTGCAACAAATCCTCGACACGGTCGGTGTTTTCGGGGTTACGCAACCAAGTGTTCTCGTAGTAGTTTGTCTTGGGGAAGTTGAGCAGAGCGCGCTTCGAGAGCATATCGAAGTGGGGCTCGGTATTACCACCCATTCTGAAAATCTCGTATGCTCGGCTCATATCGGTCTTGCCCAACTCGATGTAGCCATTGACTTTGGCGTTCACAAAGTGAGCTGTCATCTCGGGAACATTCTCATACTCGTCGGTGTGGCACATAATATACATCAAACCACGCACCGAGGGGATAATCTCGTTGTAGCCCTCGCGGATGGGATAGTCATATTTGGAGGATTGGATAGTTGCCGCAGCCTCCTCGTTTACCCAATCCACGATTCGCACCGACACTTGTTGATTGTGGGTATCATTCACAAAGATACGGATTGTATCTCCGGCTTTTGCCACATACATACCTGTCACATTATCCAACATAGTGTAGGTGTTGGTACGGAAAATCGCAGCATCACGATCGGGGTGCGGGTAGGCACGGAACTTACAGATACGGAACTCGCCATCATACACACCATAGAAAAGTTGCTCGGCCACCGAACGATAGAATGGGCTTCGGAGAGTCTGAATCTCGTTCATTGTCACGCCCTCCTTGAGTTCCGAAAGCGACCAATCGGTAAACACAGTCAGAGGATCCTCGACCACTGCCTTTTGGTAGAATGCCATCTCGGCCACCGAGGCGTAGGTCAAGTAATCTCCATTCGAGCCTGCATACTGCGATTTGGAGCCGGACAATATGTTGAATTGGATATATTTAATATCCTTCAACGGCTTCTTGAAGTAGTGAATCGAACTCTCTTCACTCATACCGAAGTCGATAGTCTCCAAGTATTGTGTTTTTTCATTTATGTCGGTTACATAAATCTCGACCTCTCCCCAATAGCCACCTGTGCCATAGATAGTGAAGGGCGTGTACTCGAAGAAGTCGATTTGGTCATACGAATTGACATCCAACCAGAAACCGATTTTGGGACTAAAGTCACTATTCTCGTCACTACGCCAACCCGAACCAACCGTATTGTCGAAAGTCTTGGCAGGAGAGTATGAGTTCAACCCCATATAGATTGACGATGCCTCGGCATCGAGGATTGTTACGCGCTTATCGCCGGGGACAGCCAGACTGCTGAAATCCTTATAATCCTTGAGGGGCTCCTGCACCACGCTCACACTTTTGGTGGTGGTTGTACCCTTGATGGTTATTGTCGCTGTTCGCTCCTCGGTTACTGTGTTATTGGCCGCCACGACCTTGAGGGTATCGGTCAACTCACCCTCAACCACCTCGTAGTTGAGCCACGAAGCGTCAACAACAACCTCATAATCGCCATTGGCCATAACCGCCACACTTTGAGGCTCAACCTTAGCAAAGAAGAACGACAACTCGCTCTTGTCCACCAACACATCCTCGGTACCCCACTGCATAACACGCACCTCGGCCGAAGTGTTCTCGCTGGTCATAGTAATAGTTGCATATCGAGGCTCCTTGTCGAAGTTGCCATCATAGTCGAAGTTCTCGACAATGGTTGCACCATCCACACTCTGTCCGCTCCACGAAAGCCACTCTGCATCGGTGGTTACCTCATAAACGCCATCGGCAACGACCGCCACAGCCAACGAGCCCATAGTAGCCTCGGCCTGCTGTACCGCGTCATCAACGACAATCTGAGTTGCCTCCACTTTGGTATCGGCAAACTGCAAAACCACCAATTGGGTTGCCAAATCATTTGACACGATTTGCAAGGTCGCCATACGCGACTCCTCACCCTCATTAGGCTCCACATCAATACCGATAAGGCTACCCTCGGCCTCGGCCTTAAACCACTCGGCCTCGTTAATCAGGCGCCAATCGCTCGAAGATTGTACCTCGACATACTCCGTATTTTCGGTACCGAGGTATGACACTTTGAGTGTATCAATCTCGACCGTCAGGAAAGGTTGACCATCGGTT
The DNA here is from genome assembly GCA_015060105.1 of Rikenellaceae bacterium. Taxonomy (GTDB): domain Bacteria; phylum Bacteroidota; class Bacteroidia; order Bacteroidales; family Rikenellaceae; genus UBA940. The sequence goes on from SUZD01000009.1 coordinate 36,534, forward strand.
TGCTCTCCCTCCCCCTCTATGGGTTTGGTACACGCGGTAAACATCAGAGCGACAAGGCTCAACAAATATGTAATCTTTCTCATAACACTGTAGTTTTTAAATCCTACGAAGTAGTTTTATCACTACAAATTAGTGTGTATTGCTTTGACTTTCAACCCAAGTTCCGTCGGCTGCGATACCGAATAGCTGCAAATCGGTACGATATTGGGGTGTTACAGGCTCCAAGAAACGATTGTCCTTGTTGGCATTCCAAACATAACCACCTGCACCATCATTCTGATAAATCGAAGGCTGGTATCCGAATTTGAACGATTTGTCATTCATACGGATACACAGAATTTCGCCTGTTTCGGGATCTTTCAGTCCCCAAGCAACCACATTCTCCCAACCCTCGGTCGAGTAGTTGCCCTCAGCATCAACGGTGTGAGTACCAGCAACAACCGCCTTGGGATTGCGATACAAATCGAGGTTCAGGTCGTTGATATACAAGGGATTCAACTTGGGTTTTGCGTACTTGTGGCAATACTCATAAGCGGCATCAGCCTGCGCTTGTGTAGTTGTGATGTAATTGGTTCCATAGTGCGAAACCTTAACCGCATCGTTCACACCGGGCAATCCCCACGCCTCGCAGAACTCGCTCAAATCCTCGCCTGCAGCGTCCGAAGCCCATTTTACGAAATCGACAATCGCTTGGCTGTGACCCTCGTCATTGGAACACTTGGTCGGGCTCAAACGGCACAACTCATAGAAATCGGGATAGAAGTCCTCGTTACCCAAAACAAGATGGTAGTAGAGGTACAACTGCCAGAAAGGCATAAGTTGGGTTGTCGGATCGACACCACCCTCGGTATTACCAACGCTGGGCGAGTTTACGCTCTCGCAGTGAGTCATACGACGACGAGTTCCATCGGGATGAACATTCCAACGGGTTACGAAATCGCGCATACCTTTGTTGAAGTGGTCGTTGAAACGCATTGTGGTATTACCCTCGCCATAGAATTTGTATTGGGTAATGGCACACATAAGGTTATTGGTAACCTCGGTCAAACCTCTCCACTTGAACACTTCGGTTTGGTTGGTGTGACCCAACTCGTGAGCCAGACCCCAAATCGAACCTACGACACCATTATCGAGCGAGGTTGCCGTCTTGTTCCACATACGGCTCGGGTTACAAACCTCTTTACCGATGTTGGTAACGTTGTAGTAGGTACGATATGACGACGACGCAGCATAGTACGAAGTGTAAGTACCGTGGAACAGAGCACGGTTACGGTGTACGCGTTGTTTACCTTGCGCTTTGTATTTGAAGTGTCCTTGAACCTCCTGTTGAATATACATCACGGTATCGTAAAGGTGCAACAACTCCTCGACACGATGAGTATTTGCAGGATTCTTCAAGAATGTGCTCTCGTAGAAGATTGTTTTCGGGAAGTTGATGAGTGCCTTATGCGACATCATATCGAAGTGAGGCTCGGTACTACCACCCTTACGCAACAACTCATAAGCCTTCGACATATCGGTTTTACCCAACTCGATATAGCCATTGACCTCGCTATTGAGGAAGTGGGCTGTCATCTCGGGATAATTCTCATAATCGTCGGCGTGACAGATGATATACATCAAACCACGAGTCTTAGGCACAATCTCGTTGTAACCCTCGCTGATTACATAGTCGTGAACTACATATCCACCCATTGACGAGAGATATATTTGATTTGATTGCGAAGCCGACGCAGCCTCGCATTTCTCCCAATCGATAACGCGAATCTTCACACCCAAGCCATTCAACTTGCTCACACATACACGAACCGTATCACCCGCCTCGGCAACATACATACCTGTCACATTGTCAAGCATTGTATAGGTGTTGGTACGGAAGATTGCGGCATCGCGGTCGGGATGCGGGAATGCCTTAAACTTGCAGACACGGAACTCCTTGTCGTAAACGCCATAGTAGAGTTGCTCGGCCAATGCTCGATATGTATCATTCGACATTGCCTCGATTTGCTCCAAAGTCACACCCTCTTTGAGCTCCGACAACGACCAATCGGTAAATACATCTAACGGATTACCTACATCTACCTTTTGGTAGAATCTCATTTCGGACAGATAGGTATATACACGACTCGAGGTGTTGTTTTGGTAGGCTGTCACAACATTGCATCGAATCTTTGTTACACCTTTGAGCGGCTCCTCAAAGTCATATCTTACGGCATTACGGCTCATCTTGAAGTCGTGAGTCGCATAGAGAGTCTCGTTACCCGAAGCATCTGTTACATAGATTTCGGTTTCGCCCCATTGACCTTGGTCCGAAGCGTAGCGAGCCATCGGAGTATAAATCAGGTAGTCGATTTGCTCATAACTGTTGGGGTCGAAATCAAACGAAATCCAGTGTTGTTTAAAATCTTTATCCCAATCATCAGCACGCCAATAGGTACCATCGTCACCATCGATTGCTTTCTCGGGACCATACGAATTCGAATATTTCGACGAAGCGGCTGCCGATTTTACTTTAATTTGCGTGTCTGTGGGAAGGTCCATTTGGGTCATATCGCCAAACTCCTTCATCGCAGCCTGCACAACCATAATCTCGGCGCTCTCGTCACCGCAAGTGATAACGATGGGGCGTGAACGCTGCTCGGCAACATCATTATCCACCACCGACACCACAACGGTATCGACCATAAAGCCCTCTTTCACCTCGTAGTCAAGCCATTGAGCACCGGGCACATCGGGCCAAATACCCAAATCTATCACATACTCGCCGTTAGCAGTCAAGGTAAATGTTTGAGGCTCGGTTTTAGCAAAGCCGAACGACAAACTATCGCCCATAACATAGAGGTTTTGCGAGCCCCATTGCATTACGCGCATCGAAGTCGAAGTATTCTCGCTTCGGAAGGTGATTGTTGCAAAGCGGGGGTCTTTCTCATACGAGCCATTCACGTTGAAGTTTTCGAGAATGGTAGCACCCTCAACGGTTTGCGAATCCCACGACACCCAGTCGGCACTGCTCTCGATGGTATATACGCCATCGGCAACAACGCCTACTGCAAAAGTACCCATTGTGGGTTGAACAACTTGCAGGGTATCGGCAGGTATAATTTGCGTTGCTTCCACTTTGGTGTCGGCAAACTGAACTACAACCAACTGTGTCTCCAACTCTTGCGAGATGATTTGAAGAGTTGCTTCACGCGACTCTTTACCCTCATTAGGCTCTACCTCAACACCGAGCAAAGAGCCCATAGGCTCGGTTGTAATCCACTCCTCGTCGCAGAACACGTCCCAATCGCTCGACGATTGAATTTCGAGATACTCTGCGCCATCGCTTCCGAGGTAAGACACAAACAGTGTGTCACGCTCAATAGTAAGGAACGGTTGAGGATCAGTATTCTCTACCGGTGGTTTTGTACAACTTGCTGCTGCAAACATCACAGCCACAAGACCAAGCAAATAAGCAAACTTTTTCATATCCTTGATTTTTATTATTTATTACTCAAACTCGGGTAGCGATTACCATAGGCGTCAACTGCACAGAGTTGCAACGACTTGGTATATTCATAATCGAACGGAGTGTCAGCCATAGGACGGTTGTGACCATCGTATTTATAGTTGCTGAAATCGTTCTCGGCTGCGGGCATATATTTCGACTCGCGATATACATAGCTGAAAGTACCGCCGCCATTGTTATCCTCGCACATCAGCACAGCAACCTCACGACCGGGGTTACCCTTCTCGTCGTTCTTATTGGGGTCGATAAGCACCCAAGCCACTACATTCTCCCAACCACTCATGGTGAACTTACAAGTCTTATTGGCAACGTCCTCAACTACGGTGTGAGTACCGGCGACAACCGTTTTGGGCTCGCGGTACAAATCGAGGTTCAGGTCATGGATATAGAACGGGTTCATTCTCGGTTTCTTGAATTGCGAGTTGTACTCCTCGTTAGCCTTGATTTGCTCGGCAGTAGTGGTAAAGTAAGACTCGCCATAGTGGTTTACGCGAGTACCATGGCCACAACCATAGTTAACACCGGGCAAGCCCCAAGCGTTAGCCCAATCACTCAAATCCTCGCCTGCCGCCTCCGAGATGGTCTTCATATACTCCAATACAACAGCCGATTGGTAAGCGTTGGCGTTGGGGAAATCCTTCTCGTAAATAGGTTTGGTACGGCACAACTCATAGAAATCGGGGTAGAAGTCCGAGTTGCCCTCGATAATGTGGTAGTACAAGAAGAGTTGGTAGAACGGGAAGATTTGGGTTGCGGGGTCAACTGCACCTGTAATCTGACCATACCAGGGCGAGTTCACCGACTCCATGTGTGTAAACGGACGCTCATACCAATTACCATCTTTGTCGAACTCGGTTACCCAACGAGTACCGATATCGCGCATTGCGGTATTGAACGATTTTGCCCAGCGCATAGTGGTATAACCCTTACCCACACCGAACATAAAGTTTTGAGTCATCAAACACATCACATTGTTTGACACCTCGGTCAGACCTCTCCAAGTAAACAGAGCGGTTTGTGTCGAGTGACCAAGCTCGTGAGCAACACCCCAGATGCGCGATGTGATACCATCGTTGAGGTTTGTTGCCTTACGAGGCCACAAGTTGTTGGGATTGACAACACCGGGGGTGATGGCGGGCGAATAGCCTGTATGCCACCAAGCCGAGTAAGCGTAGGTGCTGCCATACATTCCGATAAACGACATACGGTTGCGGTGACCACGTTGACGACCAAGTGCTTTATACTTGACGTGACCCTGCATACGCTCTTGAATTTTGGTAATCGAGTCGTAAATCTCCAACAAGTCGATTGCGTTTTGAGCATTAACACGAGGGTTACCACTGAATGTATTTGCAAGGTAGCTTTGTTTCTCGAAGTTGAGAACAGCCAAGTCTGCTACCATATCGAAACGAATCTCTTTGTTTTTAAGCGACTGGGCAAAGATACGATACGCATCGGTAGCATCGTGTTTGCCATATTTAATATAGCCATTGACACCCGAGTTGAGGAAGTGGGCAGTCATAGGCGGAATTTTCTCGTAATCATCGGTGAATGCCAAGATATACATCAATCCTGTCTGGGTAGGAGTAATTACGTTACGTCCCTTTTGGATTTTGTAGTCACAACCCACGTGGTCCTCGTGGCTGATAGCTACGGGGTGGGTCGAAGTTCCTGGCTCCTTGTAGTTGATAACGCGAACATACAGCTCCAAGCCATAGTCCTCGTCCAAATAGATATATTGAGGTTTGTTGGCCTCAACGACATACATACCTGTCACATTGCTCAAAATGCCGAAAGTCTTGTCACGGAACAAATCCATATCACGCAACGGGCTGGGGTATGCTTTGAATTCGCACACGCGGAATTCCGAATCATAAGTGCCATAGTAGATACGCTCGGCAATGCTGCGATAGAACGGATCCTTGATAGCAATAACATCTTCGAGTGTCACATCATCACGCAGGGTGCTGATAGACATATCGGTAAAGTATTTGAGGGGTTGGAACGCCTCGGGATTGTATTGATACAGAGCAACCTCGGCAGCCGAAGCCACATTGGGCGACTCCACGTTATTTGCTCCGATGTAGGGTGATGCAGTTTTGATAACAAAACGCATTTTGGTAATTGTGTTTGCCAAAGGCTCGTCAAAGATGACTTGCTCTTCGGTCGATTTCTTACCGAAATCATAGGTCATAAACAGACTCTCTACGCCCTCTGCATCAGTGACGTAGATATCAACCTCGCCCCAACGTCCCCACTCCATATTACCGGCTGCGGGAACATAACGAAGATAGTCGATACGCTCGACATTCGATGCATCGACATTCAATGTAAGCTCAACAGGAGCGTCATTTTTGGTTGTCGAGAACCAGTTCGACTTAATATTGCCATCGTATGCTTTCGACACATTACGGCTCGAAGACATCTCGCTGGTCGATGTACCGCTGGGAATATTTGCGGCCAAGTCCTCAATCCAATTATCCTTTTCAGGCATATCGGTATTGGTTGCAGGGAGTTGTGTCAGAACAAGTTCCTCTTTGGCAGAGCTGCTCTGAACAATGATGGTTGCTTCGCGGCGTTCGCTATCGCTCTCATTTTCGGTATAATCGAAATAGATCCACTCCTCGGAAGAAGCCTCGGCGTCATAGGTAACCCAATCAGCCTCAATCTCTACCGAATATCCTGTCGGAGCAACTACCGACACGCTATCGCGACCGGCAACATAACCGATAAGTTTTGAACTATAACCGAGCGACAAGTCGTCAGTACCCCATTGAACAATGGTAATCTCGGTCGATGTATTTTTACTTTGGAAGGTAACAACAGCCTCACGTGCAGCCTCTGCGAAGTTTCCGCTTACAAAGAAGCTCTCGCCATTCTCGCCTTTGCCGTCATACGACACCCAGTCGCAATCCTCGGGGATAACAACCTCGTAATCGCCATTGGCGGTAACGGGAATTTCCAGTGTACTAACCTCTTTTGCGACTGTATAGCGACTCTTATCCACCGAGATTTCGGTTGCAGGAGTGCTTTCGCTTGCAGATTGGCTCACAACAAGTTGTGCAGCTGCGTCACCATTGGTTACGGTAATAGTGATTTCGCGGTCTTCGCCCGTTTCGTTCTCTGTTACCGAAACTACCATAACACGCAAATCGTCCTCTGTCACATCTCTGACAAAACACCACTCCTGATTTTCATCATAGGTGTAATCCCAGAAAGAGTCGTGCGACTCGACATAAACGGTCGCCTCCTCGGCCTCAAAACCCAAGTAAAGAGTTTCGGTCGGATCAAGGGTTACAAAATCTTCTTGGGGCTTATCTCCACCTTGTGGGTCAGCCGGTGTACAAGCCGCCATTGCAACGACGACCATCATTAACATTAGACGATATATCTTTTTCATAATTCTTTGTATTATAGTAGTTTTAGTTAAGTGGTTGCGGTACAACCCTGCCCGAAGGCAGAGTTGTACACAAACACTTCATTAAACATTATTGGTTGCTTTGGCTTGCATAACGGTTGCCCCAAACGTCAACAGCGTAGAGTTGCAGACCTTTGGTGTATTCATTAAGCGGAGTCGCTTTCTCCAAAGCACGCATAGTACCACTGTCATTCGAAGCATACGACGAACCCGAATTGTACATATAGTCGGTATAGTCGGCATTAGCCATATAGCGCGACTCTTTGTGTACATAGGTGAAGGTTCCGCCACCGTTTACATCGCTACAAGCGATAACTGCTACATCACGGCCCATCTTACCATCCTCGCCTACCTTGTTAGGATCGACAAGGACCCAAGCAGCAACATTTTGCCAGCCACTCATAGTGAACTTGCAGTTGTCGTTTACGGTGTGAGTACCTGCAACTACCTTTTGAGGATTGCGATACAAATCGAGGTTCATGTCGTGGATATACAAGGGGTTCAAGCGAGGTTTCTTGAATTTCGAGCAATACTCGTTGTTAGCTTCGATTTGCTCTTTCGACGAGGTGAAGAATGCTTGACCATAGTGGTTAACCTTCATACCGGGGTTGCGGCCATTTGCAGGGTTAATACCGGGCAGACCCCACTCATTAGCCCACTCGCTCAAATCCTCACCGGCAGCCTCCGAGATGCTTCTTACATACTCCAATGCAATAGCCGATTGGTAAGCATCGTGGCTGGGGTAGTCTTCACGATAGATGGCTTTGGTACGGCACAACTCATAGAAGTCGGGGTAGAAATCCGAGTTACCCTCAATCAAGTGATAGTACAAGAAGAGTTGGTAGAAAGGCATCAACTGAGTTGTCGGGTCAACACCACCATCGATGTTACCAAGACTGGGGGTATTAACGGCCTCGGAGTGAGTGAACGGACGCTCATACCATACGCCATTACCATTCTCATCCTTCTTGAAGTCCCAAATCCAACGTTTTGCCATATCACGCATACCTTTGTTGAAGTGGTCGTTGTAGCGCATTGTTGTACGGCCAAGACCTACACCATATACATAGTTTTGAGTGATAGCACACATAAGGTTGTTGGTAACCTCGGCCAAACCTTGCCAACAGAACAGGTCGGTTTGCGACGAGTGACCAAGCTCGTGGGCGATACCCCAGATAGCACCTACCACGCCGTTGTTCCAATATTGAGTATTCTTGTTCCACAAAGCTACAGGACGAACAACGTCAGACGACATCGCAGCCGAGTATCCTGTGTGGTACCAAGACGAGTAACCGAAGGTGTCTCCATAAGCACCCATAAACAACATACGGTTACGGTGACCACGTTGACGACCAAGGGCTTTGTACTTGTCGTGACCCATAATACGCTCTTGGATTTTGGTTACCGAGTCATAAATCTCCAACAAATCCAATGCACCTTGGGGATTCAAACGGGGGTTACCCGAGAAAGTACCCTTGATGTATTGAGCTTTCTCGAAGTTGAGGACAGCCCTATCGGTAATCATATCGAAACGAGGCTCCTCGTCTTGCTTTGCAAGCATGAAGATACGATATACATCATCAACGGTGTGTTGTCCGTAGCGGATATAACCATTCACACCCGAGTTCACGAAGTGAGCCTTCATTGTAGGATACTTCGCATAGTCGTCGGTGAATACCATCATATACATTTGACCACGTTGGCTGGGAACAATAACGTTACGACCCTTTTGGAGTTTGTAGTCGTAGGTGTGGTCATCAGCAGCGGTACCATAGGGGTTCTTGGTGTTCTCGTAGGTCTTCAAATCAACAACACGTACATAAATCTCCAAGCCATAGTCCTCGTCCAAGAAGATGTATTGAGGAGTGTTGGCTTTGGCAACATACATACCTGTCACGTTATCTACCAAACCGAAGGGTTTGTCACGGAACAACTCATAGTCGCGGCGAGGATCGGGATAAGCCTTGAACTCGCATACACGGAACTCGTCATCGTAAGTGCCATAGAACATACGCTCTGCGATGCTACGATAGAAGGGATCCTCGATTGCAAGAACTTGCTCCAAAGTTACGTCCGAGCGAAGCTCGCTAATCGACATATCGGTAAAGTAGTCAAGGATTTGGAATGCCTCGGGGTTGTATTGATAGAAACCAATCTCAGCAGCAGAAGCTACATTGGGCGACTCAACGTCATTCAAATCGACATAAGGCAAAGCTGTTTTAATCACAATACGGATTTGGGTTGTGGTATTTGCCAAAGGCTCGTCGAATACAATCGATTGGTTTGTACCCTTCTGACCGAGGTCCGCAGTTTTCACCAAAGTCTCAACGCCATTATTGGTTGCATAGATATCAATCTCGCCCCAACGACCCCAAGTCATATTGCCGATAGCGGGGATATAACGCAAGTAGTCGATACGCTCAACATTCGATGCATCGATATCGAATGTCACCTCTACGGGTTTCTCGTTCGAAGTTGCCGAGAACCAGTTCGATTTTGTATTACCGTCATAAGCCTTCAAAACACCACGGCTCGACGACATTTGGCTGGTAGCAGTAGCGTTGTTAATGGTTACGAGCAGGTCATCTTTCCATTGGTCAGCCGAAGGCATCTCGGTCTCGCTCTTCAACAACTGAGTCACAACAAGTTCCTCGGTCGAGTTTGTGCTCTTCACGATGATAGTAGCCGAACGGTTCTCTTCTTCGTTATCATACTCGTCATAGTCGAATACGATTTGACCCTCCGAAGAGCGCTCCTCGTTGATAGTCAGCCAATCGCCACCCTCAACACTTACGGTATATTCGGTGCCCGAGATAACGGTTACGCTATCGGTACCTGCGATGTAGGGAACCATCTTCTCGTTTACGCTCAAAGCAAGGTCATCGGTACCCCATTGTTTTACAACAATCGAGGTCTCGGTGTTTTTGCTTTGGAAAGTAACAACAGCCTCACGAATCTCGGCGCCAAAGTTTTCAGCAACAAAAAACATCTCTGCACCATCTTGTTGGCCGTCATACGAAATCCACTCGCTCTCCTCGGGGATAACAACGTTATAATCACCATCAGCGGTTACATTAACTGCAAGAGTTTGCATAGTTTTAGCGAGCATATAGCTCTCCTCTGCAACCTCGATTTTGGTAGCAGGGGTGGTATCGCTTGCCGATTGAACCACTTTCAATTGAGCTGCTTGCTCGCCATTGGTAACGGTAATTACCAACTCACGGTCCTCACCACTCTCGTTCTCCTCAACTGCAACAGTCAAGACACGAATTCCGTCCTCCGAGAGGTCGCTTACGACGCACCACTCTTGGCTCTCGTCGTAGGTATAATCCCAGAAAGCGTCGTGAGAATCTACATAAACAGTAGCTTCACTCGCCTCATAGCCAAAATAGAGAGCCTCCTCGGGGTCAAGGGTAAGATACTCTTCAACATCGCCACCACCTTGCGGGGGCTCTGGCTCTTGACACGATACCGACATGGTCGCAACAGCAACCAAGCCGAACATCATCATTAACAAGTTTTTAAGTTTCATTTTGTTTTAAAGGTATTAAATGTTTTATGTAAAAATATTGTCCTATTGTAGTTGGATTACTCCGCGGGGTTTGCCAAGCTGGGGACACGGCTACCGTCGGGGTGGATTGCGTAGAGCAACAGGTCGGGACGATAGGTCGGGCCAACATTGGTTGTCGAGCGTCCATAGCCATCTTTGTCATATTGGTATCGTGAACCCTCGGGGTTGGTTGCACCGTCAGGCAACAAGATATAGCGGCACTCGAATTCGCGGTAGCTGAACGAGGTAAATCGTCCCTCGAAGCAAGCCACATCGCGTTTCTTTATGGGGTCATACAACACCCATGCAGCCACATTCTCCCAACCGCTGACGTTGTAACGAGTTGCTTGACCGGGTTTGCCATCAACAACCACATCAACTGCCTCAACAGTGTGAGTACCTTGAACGATAGTCTTGGGGTTGCGATACAAATCGAGGTTCGAATCGCAAATATAGAAGGGATTCAAACGGGGTTTCGGATACTTACGACACTCGGCGACAGCCTCATCAATCATCTCTTGTGTGGTGTTGATGATGTTTTGTCCGTAAACCGAGGCACGCAGATTTTTATTGACACCGGGGATACCCCAATGCAAAGCCCAATCGCTCAAATCCTCGCCTGCGGCCATCGAAATCTTAATCATATAGTCGGTCATCGCCCACGATTGCTCGCGGTTCGATTTGTCGAACTTCTCTTGATTACCACTCCAACTGCGGAAATCCCAGCCGTGGTCGAAGAAGATATCGCCACGCAGACGGCATTGCTCGAAGAAGTCGGGGTAGAAATCGGTGTTACCCATTGCATAGTGGTAGTAGAGGAACAACTGCCAGAAAGGAACGAGTGTTGCTGCGGGGTCGATACCTCCCGAGCTACCTGCTGCGGGGGTATTTGCAGCCTCGGCAAGTGTCATTTTACGCTCAACCTCATTGCCATTCTCATCAAAGTCGGTGATGTAGCGGTGACCTATATCTCTCCAACCCTCGTTATATTTCATCTTGTAGTGGAGTGTGGTGTGACCCTCGCCAAACAGAGCGGCTTGTGTACCAACACACATAAGGTTATTGGTAACCTCGGTCAAACCACGCCAAGCAAACGGACGACATTGGTTCGAGTGTCCAATCTCGTGAGCAACGCCCCAGATTGTACCGATGGTATTGTTTGCCAATACGTCTGCGGGCAGGTCGCGTTTGTCGGCATCGGTAGTACCCGAGCCACCAAGCACTGTGGTATTGGGGTTCCACATCTTGATAGGATCGGTCACATCTTGCAAAATCGAGTTAATACCATAACCTGTACGATAGACACCCGAACCTGCAACGGCATTACCATAGAGTGTAAAGAACGGTGCACGGTTGCGGTGACCACGTTGACGGCCAAGAGCTTTGTACTTGTCGTGACCTTGCCAACGCTCTTGTTGGCGAACGATGGTATCGAATATCGCTACCAAACGAGCTCCCTCTGCCGAGTTCTTACCATTGCGTTTGAGTGCACGGTTATAGATAGTCTCTTTGGGGAAGTTCATAATAACCTTATCGGAAAGCATATCGAAATGAGGCTCGGTACTGCCACCAAGGCTCAACAGACGATAGAAATCTTCGGGATCATCTTTATCCAAATAGAAGAAGCCATTAACGTGACCCGTAGCAAAGTTGATTTTGATGGGCGGGAACTTCTCGTAGTCATCGGTATGCCAGATGATATACATCAAACCACGATAGTTAGGAATGATTACGTTTTTACCTTTGTAGATACGGAAGTCCGACTCGCAACGGCCAACAACACGCTCAGCCAAACCCTCGTCATTAACCATATCGCAGAAACGCACATAAATCTCTTGACCGTAGTCCTCCTCAACGAAGATATATTGAGGCTCACCTACCTCGGCGGCATACATACCTGTTACGTTATCCAAAAGGGTGTGAGGAGGTGTGAAGAAAATTGCAGCATCGCGGTCGGGGTGAGGATAAGCCTTCGCCTCGCACACACGGAAACGGCTCCAATCGCCATTGAAGATTTGCAACGCCATCGAGCGATAGAACGGATCTTTGATTGCCAAAATATCCTCATAGGTAATCTCCTCGCGCAACTCCGAGCACGACAAATCGGTAAAGTATGCCAACATATCGAAGTTCTCGGGGTTTACACAACCGAACTCGATACTTGCAGCCGAAGCCACATTGGTAACGGTCTCGCTGAAAGGTTTAGCGGTCAAAATCTTGATAGTCGCTTTTTCGAGATTAACCGGAAGCGGCTCATCAAAGTAGATTGTTTTGGGACAATCGGTCATACCGAAGTCCTCTTTGAGCAACAGGCGCTCCGAGCCACCACGCTCGGTAACATAGACCTCGACTTCGCCCCACATACCCCACGAAACAGCGTTTGTCGGGCAGTAACGGAAGTATTGAATCTCGGTCATCTCCTGCTCCTCGGCGAAGTACATAGTATAGAATACTGTACCCTCCTGATTCTTTTGGGTTGTAGCCCACCACGACTTGTCATTTTGGTCGTAGGCTTTGATGATAGCACCACGACTTGCCGAAAGTTGCGACGAAGCCTCTGCACTTGTAACAGCCAACACCCAATCTTTCACTTGGTTGTCCGAGGTCATCTTATCGTACTCGGTAAAGGGGACTTGGTCGATAGTGATAGTTGCTGTGGTGTTGCCCGACGACAAAACAACGGTTGCTTGACGGGGCTCCTCGCCTTCATTGCTTGTGTAGTTCAGCACAACGCTTGTAAGAGTTGTAGCTTCGCTATCAACCGAAATCCAATCAGCTTCCGAGGTTACGGCACAAGGCTCTCCTACCCATTTTTGAACGGGTATTGTCAAAGTACCCTCTTTGTACGACAAAGTGTAGTCCTCTTTCTCAATCGAGAACTCTTTGGTACCTACCTGTATGAATGTCACTTTTGCCTCGGCGTAATCGCTCTTGATTACAACCTCGGTTTGACGGGGCTCCTCGTTATACGATGCCGAGTAGAAGAACTTGCCGTCCTCCCACAACAACCACGAAGCCTCCTCGGGGATAACCACCTCAAAAGCACCATTAGCCTCTACTGCGAATTCAACTTCGCCCATATCTTTCGATACAATAACCATCGAATCACACGAAATCTCGGTTGCTTGCTCGTCGATTGCACCTGTTTGTACAACCATAACCTCTACGCTTGTCATATCGTAGAAGAGAGTGATATAGGCCTCTCGGCTCTCCTCCGAGGTATTCTCGGTTGCAGTGATATACAACGCTTTGGCACCTGCTTCGTCAAGCTCGGTTGCCACGGTACACCATTCGGTCGAGATGTCATCTTGTGTCATTTGCCACTCGTTATCGGTAGCCAACACGGGAACTACATACGCCTCGGTTGTAGCCTCGCTGTCAAGATAGACTTCAAGCTCATCAGGCACGATGAATTTCTTCTCATCACCGCCTTGCTCTTGAGGTTCATTGTTACACGCAACGACCATAACTGATGCTACGGCCATCAGGAGTAACTTCAATCCTTTGTAAATTTTGTTCATCGTTTTGTTGTTTTATGTTAGTTTTACTTATTTTCGGCAATCAGCGAACGTATGTTCTCGATAAGCATCGACAGCGCCACGGAGTTAAATCCGCCCTCGGGGACAATAACATCGGCATATCGTTTACTTGGCTCGACAAACTCTTCGTGCATAGGTTTTACGGTAGTAACATATTGGTTAATAACCGAATCCATTGTACGGCCACGTTCACACACATCGCGCAACATACGTCGTGCAAGACGAAGGTCGGCATCGGTATCGACAAACACCTTGATATCCATCATATCGCGCAGTTCCTTATTCTCGAAGATTAGAATACCATCGACGATAATCACTCTCGAAGGTTTCACCTCGACCCATTCGTCTGTTCTGTTATGCTCGACAAACGAATATACGGGGTGTTTGATACTCTCGCCATTTTTGAGTTGGCGCAGGTGTTCCACCATCATATCGGTATCGAATGCGTTAGGGTGGTCGTAGTTGAGCTGTGTACGCTCCTCCATCGACAACGCATCTTGACTTTTATAGTAGAAGTCGTGACACAGTGTTGCCACATTGTCGCCAAAGGCGTCAACGAGTCGGCCGACGAGCGTACTTTTGCCCGAGCCTGTGCCTCCTGCTACTCCGATAACCGTTACTTTCATCTCTTTATATTATATAGGTATAATTACTCTACTCGTGTTCCTTTGTGGTATGTACCCCATACATCGACGCCATAAAGTTCGAGGTCGGGACGCTTCACGCCCTCGCCAATAATCATATAGCGTTGATAACCATTATTGTAGGTCAAATAGGGAGAATCCTCGGGACAACCTTGGCCACGATAGCCGTGTACCTCGGGGTCGTATGCCTCGTAAATCGAGGTATAGTAGCGATACTTAATCTGTTTATCGACACCTTGATAGATACCCATAACGCGCTCGGTGGCGGGATCAACCAAAGCCCACGCAGCAACGCCACTCCAATCGCCATTCATATTGAAGTAACCATTATCATCAACTGAGTATGTACCTGCGGTCAGTGGTGTGCGGTAACGATACAAATCCACGTTCAGGTCGTTGATATACAACGGATTCATCTCGGGTTTGGGGAATTGGCTACAAATTTCCACACGTTTGTCGATATCCTCTTGTGTGGTTGTGATGATGCTTTGTCCATAGTGCGAACAGAGCATTCTGTTGTTAATGCCGGGGATATGCCAATCATTACAGAAGCCGCTCAAATCCTCACCTGCGGCGGTACTGATTTTAACCATATACTCCAACATTGCTTTGGCATTCTGCTCGCTCGACTCCATACCGCGAGGCAAGAACCAATCTTGGAACAAAATTGGTTTGTCCAAACGGCACAACTCATAGAAGTCGGGGTAGAAATCCTCTTTACCCAAAGCTCTGTGATAGTAGAGGTACAGTTGCCAGAAGGGCATAAGTTGAGTTGTCGGATCGACCATTGGTTGGTGGTTGGGATCACCGCCCGCACGTTTTTGACCATACTTGGGAGTATTTACACTCTCGCAGTGGGTCAAGTGACGCTCGGTGCCATCGGGATCAACCACCCAACGGGTTACAATGTCGGCCATCGACAAGTTGAAGTGGTTGTTATAGCGCATAGTGGTATGGCCCTCACCGAAGAACGTAGTTTGGGTAATGGCACCCATCAGGTTATTCGACACCTCGCCAAGTCCACGCCAACCGAAGTGATTTGTTTGGTTGTTGTGTCCCAACTCGTGAGCCAAGCCCCAGCAGCAGCCTACCCAGCCGTTATTGAGTTTCTCGGGTTCAACATTTTGAGGCCACATACGGTCGGGGTCAAGGATATCTTGCGCCATATTTTTCATACCATACACGGTTGCATAGGCACCTGCACCACCATAGCAGTCGCCATAAGCGCCATAGAACGGAGCGCGGTTGTGATATACACGCTCACGGCCCAATGCAGCGTACTTGTCAAAGCCTTGAATAATCTGTTGGATACGTGTAATGGTATCAAAAATCTGAATTGTACGCATTGCACGCTCGTAGTTATTGGGGTCGTTACCGAACGAGAACTTACGATAGTTCAGTTTGGTAAAGGTCATAACCACGTTATCGGTTATGATATCGAAGTGGGGCTCCTCTTTGACACCCGCCTGCATCATAATCTCATAGAAATCTTTGGGATCGTCGGTCTCGGCATTGAAATAGCCGTTCACAACGCCTGTCATAAAGTTCATCTTAATCGGAGGCAACTTATCATAGTTGTCGGTATGCCACAAGATATAAATCAAACCACGAATACCGGGGTTGATAAAGTTGCGTCCCTTGTGCAATCGGTAGTCTGCATTTGCCAACTCGTGTCCGATTACACGACCGGCATTACCTTCATCATTCTCCCAATCAATCACACGCAGATAGATATCCTCGCCATAATCCTCTTCGAGATATATTACCAGCGGCTCATACGCCTTGCGGACATACATACCTGTCACACCGTCCAACAATGTTTTGGGTGCATTCAGGAAGATTGCGGCATCGCGGTCGGGGTGCAGATACGGTTTTGCCAAATATGTACGGAAGCGGCTATAATCGCCATTAAACATTTGCGAAGCCACATTGCGATACAGCGGGTCTTTAATCTCTTGGATTTGCTCCCAAGTCACATCACTACGCAACTCACAGCAACTCCAATCGGTAAAGTAGTCCAAAACGGGGAAGTTTTCGGGGTTGTACTGATACAGACCGAACTCGTTACCGCTTGCAACTTTGGTGATTGTCTCGCTGAACGGAGCGGCTGTCAAAATTTTGACGGTCATCTTTTCGAGACCCTCAACCGACAACGGCTCCTCGAAATAGATGGTACTCGGAGTTTTAGCCTGTTTGAAATCGTATTTGCCGAGCAACTCTTCCACGCCGTTATAGGTCAGATAAACCTCTATCTCGCCCCATTGACCCCAATTCACTGTCTCGGTCGGGATATAGTGCATATAGTCGATTTGAGTAAGCTTCTTATCGGCTGCGAAGTTATAAGTAACCCAAACTTCATCGGGATTCTCATTGGTCTTGGTAGCCCAATACGACTTCACGTTTCCATCATAAAGTTTCGTAAGGCCACCACGAGCAGTCGAATACTCCGACACTGCCTCGACGCTCTCGATGCCAATCAGCATATCATCTTTCTGTGCATCTTCGCCAACCTCCTCATACTCTTGAATCGGAAGCTGAGTAATCACACCAGTTACTTTGGTTGTGCCCACCGTCACGGTGAAGTCCACATTGCGTTCTGTGTCCGATTCGTTCTGGATATAACCAACCACGAACACACCCTCCTCGTCCGAGTCCACAACTCCACTCCAATAGTTTGCATCAAGGACAATCGAAGCCTCCGCATCAAGAGCATAGATTTCATACGGAATCTTCACCTCGCCATCTTTGTTGGGAACGACAAACTCTGTGGTCGGGAGCATCACCTCGACAGTACCATATTGCACAAACGAAATTTTCTTCTCGGCATAGCTGCTCTTCAAGACAACTTCGGCTGTACGAGGCATCTTCTCGTACGATTGCGAGTAGATGAATACGCCATTCTCCCAGCTGAGCCAATCAGCCTCCGAGGGTATCACAACTTCGAAATCGCCGTTTGCTTCAATCACGGGCTCCATTTCGCCCATGCCTTTACCAACACAAACCACGCTATCGCACTCAATACGGGTCGCCTCCTCGTCCTCGGAGCCGATTTGCACAACGGTCATCGTTGTCGAACTGTTCTCGTGATATAGCGTCAGATAAGCCTCACGACTCTCCTCCGAGGTATTCTCGGTAGCCGAAATCGCAATAGCCTTTGCTCCTTCGGCGTCGAAAGTTGTAGCGACGGTACACCACTCCATCGACCAATCGTCTTGTTGGAGTTGCCACTCGTTGTCGGTCGCAAACACAGCGACAACAACGGGCTCCGATGTAGCCACACTCTCCAAATAGACCTCCATCTCATCGGGGATGATGACATACTTGGTCTGCTCGGGAGTCTGCTCGGGAGTACACGACACCATCGCAACGATGGTCATAAGTGCCGCAATAGTCAGTTTCTGTATCTTTTCAAACAAACGTTTCATAAAGTTGTGTAGATTTTCGTTTTATCACTATCAATTAAGCATCAACATTTGCCAAGTGAGCATTGCGCTCGATGAACTCACGACGAGGCTCAACATCGTCGCCCATCAACATCGAGAAGATACGGTCTGCCTCAGCAGCGTTCTCGATAGTCACTTGCTCCAACTCACGAGTTTCGGGACACATTGTCGTCTTACGCAACTGCTCGGCGTTCATCTCACCAAGACCTTTGTAGCGTTGAACGTGCAGACCCTTCGAACCGAGCTCCTCGATTGCGCGATCGCGCTCCTCGTCAGTCCAGCAATATTTCTCGTTGTTGCCCTTCTTAACCAAGTACAGAGGCGGACGAGCGATGTAGATATGCCCGTTCTCGATAAGTTTTTTCATCTTACGGAAGAAGAGGGTAAGCATCAGTGTTGCGATGTGAGCACCATCGACGTCGGCATCGGTCATGATGATAATCTTGTTGTAACGCAACTTCTCGATATTGAGCTCTTGTCCGTCCTCCTCGGTGCCAATCGACACACCCAGAGCCGAGAACATATTCTTAATCTCTTCGTTCTCCCACATCTTGTGCTCCAACGCTTTCTCGACATTGAGAATCTTACCACGCAGAGGCATAATCGCTTGGAAGTTACGGTCACGGCCTTGTTTTGCAGTACCGCCCGCCGAATCTCCCTCGACGAAGAAAATCTCGGCTTTCTCGCGGTCGCGGGTCGAGCAGTCCGCCAGTTTACCGGGAAGACCTGCACCCGACAACACTGTTTTGCGTTGCACCAACTCGCGCGCGTGACGAGCTGCGTGACGAGCCGTAGCCGCCAATACCACCTTTTGCACAATCGCTTTGGCATCTTTGGGGTGCTCTTCGAGATATTGTGTCAGGGCTTGTGCAACGGCGGCATCAACCGACGCGATAACCTCGCTGTTACCCAACTTGGTCTTGGTCTGACCCTCGAACTGAGGCTCGGCAACCTTAACCGACACCACCGCGGTCAAGCCCTCGCGGAAGTCATCGCCGCTAATCTCAACCTTCACTTTCGAGAGCATACCCGACTCATCGGCGTACTTTTTGAGTGTACGAGTCAATGCACGACGGAAACCGGTCAAGTGGGTACCACCCTCGATGGTGTTGATATTGTTTACGTACGAGTGAACATTCTCGGAGTAGCTGTCATTGTACTGCATTGCCACCTCAACGGGAATACCCTCGCGCTCTGTTTCGATGTAGATAATATCCTCGATGATGGCATTACCACGAGTTGCATCAAGATACTTAACGAACTCTTTCAAACCATCATTCGAATAGAATGTTTCGCTTTTGATTACGCCTTGCTCATCAACCTCACGTTTATCCTCCAAAGTCAGGTTGATTCCCTTGTTCAGGTATGCCAACTCGCGCAAACGAGCCGACAGAGTGTCGTAGTTATAGACTGTTTCGGTGAAGATTGTATTATCGGGTTTGAAAGTTACGGTTGTTCCTGTACGGTCAGTTTCGCCAACAACCTCAACGGCTGTCAGAGGCGCACCCTTGCTGTACTTTTGACGGAAAATCTTACCGCCACGATGAACCTCGGCCACCAACAGCGACGACAATGCGTTCACACACGACACACCGACACCGTGCAAACCGCCCGAAACTTTATAACTGCTCTTATTGAACTTACCTCCTGCGTGAAGTACTGTCAGCACGACTTCGAGAGCCGATTTACCCTCTTGCTCGTGGTAGTCGGTCGGGATACCACGACCATCGTCCGAAACACTGATTGAGTTATCCTCATTGATTGTCACGACGATATTCTTACAAAATCCCGCCAAAGCCTCGTCAATCGAGTTATCCACAACCTCATAAACGAGGTGGTGAAGACCTCTTACTCCGATATCTCCAATGTACATTGCAGGACGTTTTCTAACGGCCTCCAAACCTTCAAGCACTTGAATACTCGACGCCGAGTACTCTTCCTGTTGTTTAATCTCTTCGCTCATTACTGCGTTAATTTTTTTGTTTATTTTTTTTGTTTTCGTTTTTTCTTTTTCAGCTTTGGCGCTTAACCATTCTGTACCGCCCACTCGTCTATGCCACCCGACTAATTCATTGCGAGGATTGCTTTGATATCAATCTCTTCGGCTCGTCCTTGCGCGAAGCGTATCGTGCGCGAGGGGAATTGTCCGATATTGGCGATATTATGAGTTGACATCACCACCGCACAACCGCTCTTGACAATCTCGTGAAACAACATCATCACCTCATCTGCGGCTGTCGGGTCGAGGTTACCCGTCGGCTCGTCGGCCAGCAATACGCTCGGGCGATTTATGAGCGCGCGCGCGATAGCAAGCTTTTGCTGTTGGCCTCCCGATAGCTCGTAAGGCATCTTGTAAGCCTTGTGTTGAAGACCTGTCGAAGTGAGCAATTCATCAATCCGCTGACGCATATCGCTATCACTCTTCCAACCCGTTGCCTGCATCATGAAGTAGAGGTTATCGAACACATTGCGGTCGGTCAGCAGACGATAGTCTTGGAAAACGATTCCCAGACGGCGACGCAACATCGGGATATTGCGCGATTTCATCTTCGCCAAATCGAATCCCGCCACCATAGCCTCACCTTGAAGCAACGGCATTTCGGCATACAGCGTTTTGAGCAACGAGCTCTTTCCGCTACCCACTCGGCCGATAAAATAGACCATCTCGCCCTCGTACACATCGAGATTTACATCCGACAGCACCAACTCTCCACTACGCTGATAGTTGGACTTGCTGAGGACGGTGACGGCACCTATCGGCTGGTAAACCGAAACACTCTTCAACTCTATAACTTTTTGACTCATTTGCTTTTAACTATTCGGGCCCGCCACAAATCTATTCTCTTATTCTCCCCTAAAAACACTCCCACACGACATTTACGGGCACATTTAGACTGTACAAAGTTAGGATTTTTTTCGGAAAAATAATAGGGTTTATTAAATAAAATTTAATACACGGCGATTTTTCGGACATTTCAAGAGCTCTATTGACACGGTTTTTGCAGAGCACACACTCCACCAAAAAACAGACAGACAATATGCACAAACTCACTCTCATTTTCGCACTCGCCACAACTCTTTTGTCTTGCACAGCCGCCCGTATGGCCTGCTTCAATCGCCCGACAATCCACGACTCGCGGCTATTCGTCAATGCCGTACTTCCCACCAGCGACACCGCCCAAAATCCGCCCCAACGCGCAACTTTTTACGCCTGCCCGACCATCGATTCACTTTTCGACGACGGCAACACGCTCGGCATTGTGGTTTTGCGTGGCGACAGCATAATTTACAGCCATTTCGAAGGGGATTTATCACTTCACACGCCAACCGACCTCTTCTCGTTAAGCAAGTCGTTTGTGGGAGCACTTACAGGCATTGCCATCGAGCAAGGATACATACGCTCAATCGACGACTCCATAGCCCGCTATCTCCCCCACTGCGCTTCATTTCTTGGCGACTCGGCACGCATTTGCGACCTGCTGAATATGCGCCTCGGAATGTTCGAACCACACCTCCACACAGCACGCCTTTACTACACTCCGAATCTCGCACAAACAACCTCTCGATTGCACCACAATCGACCTCACGGAGAGTACAATTATGCCAGCAACGCAACCCAACTTTTAGCCCACATTATCGAACAGGCTACGGGTCTCTCTTTCGAGAAGTATTTCATTGATAATTATTGGATTCCGTGCGCTGCATCGCACGAAGGATTTTGGAGCATCGACTCCCGCCGACACCACAACATAAGGGCTTTTTGCGGGCTCTGCATCACGCCCATCGACCTACTGAAACTCGGCATTATTTACCGCGACAACGGGGCTCTTTTCGGGCGTCAAATCGTACCTGCCGAGTGGGTCGAACACACCCTAAATCCGCCCTACCACACCAACGACCGAGGACCTGCAACCTACCACTGCCAATGGTACATAATAAACCCCGACCACGAATTTCTTGGTCAGGGTTTAATGGGGCAAATTTTGTATGTAAACAAGATTACCGACACCGTAGTTGCACGCTTCGGTACGGCTCGCGGCAAAACCGATTGGACCGCCGAATTGGGGCGCATCGCAGCCTTGCCGAACAGTTATTTTCCGTAACTACTCTTCCGATGCACGAACTGCGCTATCGAAGAACTCCCAAAGATTATCGCCCGAAGGCACAGGAGCCTCGATTTTAATACGCTCTTTGCGTACGGGGTGCATAAACTCCAACGAACGCGAGTGGAGCGAAATTCCACCATCGGGATTGCTTCGTCGAGCACCATATTTCAAGTCGCCACGAATCGAACAGCCAATCTTAGCAAGTTGGCATCGTATCTGATGATGACGGCCCGTAAATAGTTTCACTTCAAGCAGATAGTAGTTGCTGCTACCCGCAATCATTTTGTATTCAAGGCGTGCCTCTTTGGAGTCTTTTTTGGGCGACATATGCGCCTTCGACTTATTGGTTTTGCCATCACGAACAATGTGATGCACAAGCGTATCGTGCTCCACTTCGGGCAACTCCTCGACAATCGCCCAATAGCGTTTGTCAATCTCACCCTTACGCAACATCTCGTTCAAACGAACCAACGCTTTACTTGTCTTGGCAAACATCACAGCACCACTTACAGGGCGGTCTATACGATGCACCACACCCAGATAAACCGCGCCTGGTTTCTCGTCACGACGCTTGATAAAATCCTTTATTTCGTTCTCCAAAGCCGACTGTCCTTCGGCGTCGGGTTGCACCAAATCTCCGGCACGCTTATTAACCACGATTATATGGTTATCCTCATAAATTATGTCTTGGGGTTTGAACATATTGTTTTGTTTTATTTTTCCTTTTACAATTTAAATTGGAATGGCAACAGACACTCCGCCGACGGCACCTCCGAAACGGTACCTCCGCCACACATCAACACACGCATCGGCACACCTTGTCGGCGCTCCGTATCGAGCAACACCTGACGACAGCCGCCACATGGATAACACTCCCTTTCACTCGGATTTGACGCAATGGCAATAGCCTCTACTGCATCATCTGCATTATGCGCCTGCCAGGCATAGAGAAGCGTTCTTTCGGCACACAAACCCGACGGAAACACCTCACTCTCCTGATTGCTACCCGTCACAATTCGACCACTACGAAGCCTCGCAGCTGCACCAACCCGAAAATTGGAATAAGGGGCATACGCCTGTGTGGTAGCCTCATACGCCGCCGCCACAAGTTCTCGGTCCTGGGGCGATAGTTCCGCCTCCGACGAGTAGTGTTTGTAATCGAATTGGAAACGCATAATCAAAATGTTTAATTATTCCACTTTCTGCATTATCTTGTAGGTCACATTTACGCGAGCACTCATCTCAATCTGTTGCTGTTGAAGATTCAAATCGGCAAGGCTCTCTTCGGCCTCCACTGCCGCCGATTTGTAGTTCATTGTACGCAAAGTTCCCATATAGACATTAACCGATGGCATTTCGATAGATTGGGGCACACCCAACGACATATCGGCAGCCTCAACCAAAATAGTCGCCTTTTGTTTGGCATCGCGCACCGCCTCGGCCATCAACTCCTCACGCACCTGCTTCTCACGCGAGTATTTCGACGAAGCAAGTCGCGCCTGACGAACACCCGCCTCTGCAAACGCATCAAACGCCGCCAACACCTTATCAAATCCATTCAACTCCAACTCATAACGAATCGAAGTACGGGTATCTTTGCGTTTGTAACGGCTATTCGAAATATCGTCGGTTTTGAGCAACGAAGGGTCGATACCCGCCTTTTTCAACGCCGTCACAAGTTTTTTATGCTTTTCGACGATTGTAAGGCGGTCATTTTTACCATCGCCCTCCATCAGCGTAAGTTCAACAACAAACTCATCGGGATCGACACTAACCTTCGCCTCACCCATAACCGAAACGGTACCAATCGAAACAGCAACATCTTGCGCCGATGCGCCCAAAGCCACACAGGCGAGGCACAACATCAAAAAAATCTTTTTCATAAGCTCTATCGTTTTACCAACTTAACGACATTTTCGACGTGATGAGTATGTGGGAACATATCAACGGGTTGAACAGCCACCACTTTATACTGTTTATCCATCAGTGCCAAATCTCGTGCCTGGGTTGCGGGATTGCAACTTACATAAACAATTCTGTCGGGCGCAGCCGCCAAAATCACATCAATAACGGGCTCATCAACACCAGCACGGGGCGGATCCAAAATAATCACATCGGGGCGACCGTTTTGAGCAACAAAAGCGTCGGTCAAAACATTTTTCATATCACCCGCATAGAACACCGTATTGTCGATTCCATTGAGTGCCGAGTTTACTTTGGCGTCCTCAATCGCCTCGGGAACATACTCCACGCCCACCACCTTCGAGGCACTGCGAGCCACAAAGTTGGCAATGGTTCCCGTACCGGTATAGAGGTCATAAACCACCTCGGAGCCCGTCAATTCGGCAAACTCACGAGCCACTTTATAGAGGTTATAAGCCTGCGCCGAGTTGGTTTGATAGAACGATTTGGGACCCACCTTGAACTGCAAGCCCTCCATCGATTCGAGGATATGGTCGCGGCCCGCCCACAAAACGGGGTTTTGGTCCGACAACGAGTCATTCAACTTCTCGTTCACAATATAGAACAACGAGGTAATCTCGGGGAAACGACCTTGCAGGAAGTTCATTACCGACTCAATAGCCTCTTTGTCCTCCGAAGCAAACACCACAATTACCATCAAATCGCCCGTCGAGGCGGTACGAATAACAACGCCACGCATCAAACCCTCGTGATTGCGAATATCGTAGAATGGATAACCCTGCTCGATACAGAACGCTTTGAGTGACAAACGAATATCATTCGACGGGTCGGCCTGCAACCAGCACTTATCTATATCCAAAATCTTGTCGAACATATTGGGAATGTGGAAACCGAGCGCAGGCGACGCATCAAGCGCAGCACCCGATGCCACCTCCTCGTAGGTGTACCAACGCTTCGGCGCAAAGGTGTACTCCAACTTATTGCGATAGAATGTTGTCTGCTCGGAGCCGAGCGTAGGTCGCACCTCGGGCAGTTCGACCTTGGCGATGCGTGTCAGTTGGTCCTCAACTTGTTGGCGTTTGAAATTGAGTTGCTCCTCGTAGGGCAGATTTTGCCACTTACAGCCACCGCACACGCCAAAATGAGCGCAAAATGGCTCGGCACGCAACTCGGAGCGTTTCACATAACGCACCACTGCGCCCTCCATAAAGCGACGACGCTTATTGCGAATCTGCACATCAACAACATCTCCGGGCACGGTCATCGGCACAAACACCACCACGCCATTGTAAAAACCCATCGCTTTGCCCTCGGCAGCAAGGGTGGTTATTTCGAGCCCCTCAATCAGGGGTAAATCTTTTTTCTTTCTGGCCATAGTACTAAATATTACCACAAAGATACACTTTTTGCCGAAAAAACACACACAATCAGCAATAAAACACACATCTGGCAAGGTGTGTTTGTTTTCTTGTGCGAAATTCCTATATTTGTAGCTTTGATACTAAAAGAAACTATTATGATACAGATAGCTCGTTTTACATTCAACCCACTCGGCGAGAACACCTACCTGCTGTGGGACGACACCAAAGAGTGCATCATTGTCGATGCAGGAAACTCGACTTCGCGCGAACACGCAGCGCTGGACAAGGTTATTGCCGATGGTGGACTAAAACCCGTAATGGCGGTCAATACACACGGCCACTTCGACCACGCACTCGGCATAGGCTACATCAAAGAGCACTACAATATCCCTTTTGCCCTGCACAGCGACGATAATTTTCTGATTGACTCGGCCGATTTGAGCGCCTCGGTCTTTGGCCTTTTGGCAAAAGATATCCCCGCAGCCGACATCGACCTCAAAGGGCAAGAGAGTATCTCGTTTGGCAACTCCACTCTCCAACTTATCCACACCCCCGGCCACACCCCCGGTCACATCTGCCTCTACGACAAGGAGGGAGGCGTACTGCTTACGGGCGACACTCTGTTCCGCGAGAGCATTGGCCGTACCGACCTTCCGGGTGGAGATTACAGTTGGATTATGCGTAGCATTATCGACAAAATCATACCGCTTGGCGACGAAGTAAAAATCCTCCCCGGACACGGAGAGTCAAGCACCATCGGCCACGAAAGCCTCTACAATCCCTTTGTTACCGAGGTTATCAACGGCGAAATCAACTGTTAGAAGCCTATGTCACTCACACAGTCTGTCAAACGCTTTTTGTATCGCAATCTCTCGCTTGATTGCTACCTCAAAACTTTGAGTTGGGGTTTCTTTGCGGGATATAAACTGCACCTCGCTCCACATAGCCCCGCATACGAGTATCCGCACTTTTTGAAACACCTTGCAACAAAGGGCGACACCGTACTCGACATCGGAGCCAACCTCGGCTACTACTCACGCATACTCTCACGCATTGTTGGTCGTCAGGGTCGTGTGCTTGCCGTTGAGCCCGTTGCCCCCATCTTGGGTGTTTTGCGCCACAATTTGCGCCGATGCCACAATGTGGAAATCCTCAACTTCGCGCTCGGTGCCGAGAACAAGCCTATCCGTATGGGTAACGATTCGAGTCGCTATACGGGCTATATGGGCACAGGTCAAAACTTTGTGATGGACGCCGAGAATGGTGCCGAAGACCACGCAGCACAAGAGTTTACCGCCACCATGCGTCGTGGTAGCGAACTTTTCGAGCGTTTGCCCCGCCTCGACTTTATCAAGTGCGACATCGAGGGTTACGAGGTTGTGGTTATGAACGAGATGCGCCCCGTCTTGGAGCGTCACCTGCCAACCGTGCTTATCGAAACGGGCGACGATAAACGAGTGCAAATCATCGAACTCTTCGAGAGCCTCGGCTACGCCTCTTTCACACTCGAAAAAGGCCGCCTCATTGCGCTGACAGCCGAGAGCACCAAAGATATAGTATTCATTCACGCGGACAAACTGCCCCGCTACCGACAACTCATACGACAATGCGAATAGATATACTCACCGTACTACCCGAGCTATTGACCTCACCCCTCGGCGAGTCGATCGTAAAGCGTGCCCAAGATGCGGGTTACGCCGAGATACACATACACAATCTGCGCGACTACACCGATGACCGACGACGCACCACCGACGACTATCCGTTTGGTGGCGAGGCGGGTATGGTGATGAAAATCGAGCCCGTATATCGAGCCATCGAGAAACTTCGCAGCGAGCGTCACTACGACGAGATTATCTACACTTCGCCCGACGGAATACGCTACGACCAACACGAAGCCAACCGACTCTCGACACTCGAAAACATCATCATTCTATGTGGCCACTACAAAGGCATCGACCATCGTATCCGCGAACACCTTATCACGCGCGAAATCAGCATTGGCGACTATGTCCTGACGGGTGGAGAGTTGGCTGCTGCTGTAATAGTCGATAGCGTTGTCCGTATCATTCCGGGTGCTATTGGCGACGAGGCATCGGCTCTGACCGACTGCTTCCAAGACAACCTGTTGGCACCACCCGTATATACCCGCCCTGCCGAGTTTAACGGTTGGCGCGTACCCGATGTTCTGCTGTCGGGTAACTTTGCCGAGATTGAGAAGTGGCAAGAGGCACAAGCTCTTGAACGCACCCAACAGTTGCGTCCCGACTTGCTCGAAAAATTGTAAACCACATGAGATACTATCTGATTGCAGGCGAGCCCAGCGGCGATTTGCACGGAGCCAACCTGATGCGCGGCATACTTAAACACGACCCCGAGGCGGAGTTTCGCTTCTGGGGAGGCGATATGATGGCCGAGGTCGGAGGTACCGAGAATCTTGTCAAGCACTACCGCGAAACATCTTTTTTCGGTATCATACAGGTCATTGCCAACGCCCGTACCATACTCTGCCAACTCGACGAGTGCCGCAACGACCTGTTGAGGTGGAATCCCGATGTGGTTATCCATATCGACTATCCGGGCTTCAACTTCAAGATAGCCCGCTTTGCCCACGAGCACGGGCTGCGCACCTTCTACTACATTGCGCCAAAGGTGTGGGCGTGGAAAGAGCACCGCGTAAAACGAATACAGAAGTATGTCGATAAACTCTTCACAATATTTCCGTTCGAGAGCGACTATTTCCGCAAATGGAATATCGAGCCCGTTTTCTGTGGCAACCCGTTGGTTGATGCCATCGAGCAACGCATCGCCGAATGGCCCGACCGCGAGGAGTTTGTCCAAGCACACGGACTGGATAATCGCCCCATAATAGCACTTGTTGCCGGCAGTCGCCGTAGCGAGATTAAGAAGAATCTTCCGCTTATGGTAGCCACCTCGAAAGCCTTTGGCGATTATCAATTCGTGGTTTCGGGTGTCGAGTGGTTAGACCGCTCGCTCTACGACAAATATCTGCAAGGCAGCGATGTCCGAATCGTCTTTGACCGCACCGATGCGCTGATGAAACACTCGGTAGCCGCCATTGTAACCTCGGGAACGGCAACCCTCGAAGCAGCCCTCATAGGCACTCCCGAAGTGGTTGTTTATCGCACCGATTGGCTGTTGAATATACTCAAAAACATAGCCCTACACTCCTACATCTCGTTGGTAAACATCAACCTCGGCAAGGAGTGTGTTGCCGAGATTATCCAATCGTCGATGAGCACCCGCCACATAGAGCAAGAACTTCGCAAAATACTACCCGATGGCGAGAAACGCGAAGGTATGCTTGCCGAATTTGACACTCTGCGCAAGATTATCGGCCCAAGTGGCTCGTCGGAGCGCACCGCACAAAAGATGGTAGAATTGCTTAAAGAGAAAGTACAATGAAGATAATCTGCATAGGTCGCAACTATCGCGCCCACATTCAAGAACTCGACCACACCGACGCACTGCCCTCGTCACCCCAATTCTTTATGAAACCCGATACGGCACTGCATCGCAATAACGACCCATTTTACCTGCCCGATTTCAGCAAGCAACTCGACTACGAGACCGAGTTGGTGGTTAAAATCAATCGCGTAGGTAAGTATATCGACCGCCGTTTTGCCCACCGCTACTACTCGGAGGTGGGACTCGGTATCGACTTTACGGCGCGCGACCTGCAACGACAAGCCATTGCCGAGGGTCTGCCCTGGGAGATGTGCAAGGCGTTTGACCACTCGGCAGGTATCTCGCCCGAATTTATTCCGCTCGAAGAGCTTGGTGGCAACATTCAAGACCTCCACTTCGAGATGACGCTCAATGGCGAGGTGCGCCAACAAGGGTGGACAGGCGATATGATTTTCTCGGTTGATGAGATTATCGCCCACATCTCGAAATTTATGACACTCAAAATAGGCGACCTTATCTATACGGGTACTCCCGTTGGTGTCGGCCCGCTCACTGCCGGCGACCGCTTGGTTGCAACGCTCGAAAACAAAGTTTTGCTCGACTTCGATATCCGATAGACTATGTTATTGCACGAGAAACTACAAAACCACCGACTTATTTTGGCAAGTCGTTCGCCCCGCCGACGCGAACTGCTGGCCGGTTGTGACCTCCACTTCGATATTGCCGAGGGTTACGAGGTCGAGGAGGTCTATCCCGAAACACTTGCAGCCGAAAAGGTACCCGAATATTTGTCGGGTCTGAAAGCCGATGGCTACCCCTACCCTCTTGCCGATGGCGATATTCTGATTACTGCCGACACGGTGGTTATCAGTCGCGGCCGTATCCTCGGCAAACCACACAGCCGAGAGGAGGCAATGGAGATGATTCGGGAGTTGTCGGGTCGCACCCACTTGGTTGTAACGGGCGTCTCGTTGCGCGATAATCGTCGAAGCGTAAGTTTCTCGGCAGAGTCCAAAGTTAGTTTCCGAGAACTCTCCGACGAAGAGATAGCCTACTATGTTGATACATATAAACCCTTCGATAAAGCGGGCGCATACGGTATTCAGGAGTGGATAGGCCGTACCGCTATTGAATCTATCGAAGGCTCCTTCTATAATGTTATGGGGTTGCCCGTAGCGGCTTTGTATAAGCATTTGGCTTCATTCGTATAATCAAAAAACATTAGTATAGATGAAAAAACTGTTTCTTTCGTTGCTTATCGCAACAACTGCACTGACGGCAAGTGCCGACGAGGGTATGTGGCTACCCAATCAGATTGCCCAACGCGTCAAAGATATGCGCGCCAAAGGTTTTAAGCTTTCGGCAAAGGATATTTATAACGAGCAAGGGGCGTCACTCAAAGATGCTATCGTGTTGTTTGGCACGGGCTGTACAGGCGAGATGGTGTCGCCCGACGGTCTGCTGCTGACCAACCACCACTGCGGTTATGGCGCAATCCAAAAACATAGTAGCATCGACCACGACTACCTGACCAACGGCTTCTGGGCTATGAACCGTAGCGAGGAGTTGCCCAACCCGGGTCTTACCGTAACCTTCCTCGAAAGAATGGAGGATGTTACCGAGCGTATCAATGCAGGCGAGAGCATTGCCGAGATTCGTGAGAAGGCGAGCGAGGGCGGCAAATACAGTATCCGCATCGAGCCGATGTACTACGGCAACCAATATATGATGTATGTATCGAAGGTCTATAAAGATGTGCGCTTGGTAGGCGCTCCCCCTTCGTCGATTGGCAAGTTCGGTGGCGACACCGACAACTGGATGTGGCCTCGTCACACGGGCGATTTCTCGATTTTCCGCGTCTATGCCGACGCCAATGGTGAGCCCGCAGAGTACTCCGAGGATAATGTTCCCTTGCGCCCCAAAAAATACTTTGCAATCTCGACACAGGGTGCTGCCGAGGGCGACTTCACATTCGTCTATGGTTTCCCAGGCACAACACAAGAGTACCTTATTTCTGACGCAGTAGAATACACTCTCAATCGTGCCAATCCCGCAAAAATTCACCTTCGTACCCTCCGCCTGAATGTTATCCGCGAGGCTTCGGAGGCCGACCCCAAAGTGCGTATTCAATATGCCGCCAAACAAGCAGGTATCGCCAATGCTTGGAAGAAGTGGCAGGGCGAGAGTCTTGGTTTGGCTCGTCTGGGCACCATTGCCAAGAAACAAAACTACGAGGCGGAGTTTCAGAAATGGGCTGCAAATCGTGAGGAGTATGCCCATCTGCTCGATAGTATGCGCGCCGCTTATGCTCGCAACGAGGAGGACTTCTTCCGCCGCGAGTTTACCGCCGAGTCGATTTTCGCAATCGAGTTAGTCAAAATGGCTCGCTGGTGTGGCGCAAATTCGGGTGCGGTAAACGATGCGCGCAAAGCCTATATCGAGGCATTCTTCAAGGACTTCGTTCCCGCAATCGACCGCAAAACCGCAAAGTTACTTATCGCCGAGTACATCAAGAGTATCAAAGCATTACCTGCGGGTTGGAAAGACGAAATCAACGCCCGAGGTGGTGTGGATAACTATGTCGATTACCTCTACGACAACACCTCGCTGCTCACTCGCGAAGGTATGACCGCTGCACTAACTGACAAAACAACACTCGAAGCCGACCCCATATATAAACTATATGAGCGTTTCTCGGGAAGAGAATATAGTTCGCAAGGCTCTATTATCAGCCGTTTGCCCGACATTGCCCGTTGGTATAAACCCTATATGAAGGCTCTGCGCGAATGGGACAGCAAACGCGCATTCTATCCCGACGCAAACCTTACACTGCGTGTTGCATACGGCAAAGTTACGGGCTACCACTATGCCGACGGCGTATATCACCGCCCCTACACCACCATCGACGGTATCATCGAGAAGGATAACCCCGAAATATACGACTACAACATTCCGCAATCGTTGCGCGACGCCTATGCCACCAAAAACTATGGTCGTTGGGCGTGCGATATAAATGGTCGCAACACCGTTCCTGTTGCATTCCTCGCAGCCAACCATACCACAGGCGGCAACTCGGGAAGCCCCATTCTGAACGCCAAAGGCGAGTTGTTGGGTCTGAATTTCGACCGCACTTGGTTGAGCACCATGAGCGACATCGAGTACGACCCCGAGGTGTGTCGCAACATCTCGGTCGATATCCGTTATGTGCTGTTTGTAATCGACAAAATCGGCGGAGCTTCGTACCTTTTCGACGAAATGAATATCAAATAAAGACGGTAAGTATTTATACTTAAAAAGCGTACATTCAACGATGTACGCTTTTTTTGTTGTTGATTTCCACACCTTTTTTGTTATTTTTGTAACTTAATAGAGTATGAATTAAACAAATGCCTATGAGTACAGCTATACTTCTTACATTGTACTACGCTCTGCTGATTATGATATTCTGCGTCACACCCGCAGGAGTATTATGGTTGTGTCGTAAGTACACCATACTCGGCAAAATCGGCCCGATTATGATTTTGTATGCTATCGGAATTGTAATCGGAAATATTCCGATTAACCCCGAAGATATCTTCGGAGTTCCCGCCGAAAAAATGGTAAATGGAGAGCCTATTTCGATTCTCGCAAGTTTCAAAGAGATGTTTTCGAGTGCGCTTGTTCCCCTTGCAATCCCGATGATGTTGTTCGGTTGCACATTCAACCGCAATGAGCTCTCGCTCCAAATCCGACTCCTTATCAGCGGTGTTATCTCGGTATGTTTGGCAACCGTAGGAGGCTACCTGCTTTTCGGAAAAGGGCTGCACAATGGCGCCGAAATCGGTGGTATGATTGCAGGTAAATGCACGGGTGGAACGCTCAACATGGCTGCCATTCAACAGATGCTCCAAATGGACAAAGAGACATATATCATGCTCAACACCTATGACATGATTATCTGCTTTGTCTATTTCGTATTCTTGTTCTCGGTGGGTATCAAGATGTTCCGCCATTTGTACCGTCAGGGCAAGAGCACAATGACCGAAGAGGAGCGCGCCGAGATTCAACGCGAAATCGAGGAGAGCAAACGCAATCCTTATGAGGATATTTTCAGCCCGCAAGGTCTGCGCGAGATTGGTAAAACGCTGTTGGCTACGGTTATCATTCTTGTAATCTCGGCTGGTGTTGCCATCGCCCTCTCGCCCAAAGGGTGGTTCTCGGTAGTGTTTATTCTGATGCTGACCACGTTGGGTATTGCAGGAACCTTCTTTAAGCGTATTCGCAACCTGACTCGCAGTTATGATATAGGTATGTACCTTATCTATATATTCAGTATGGTGATTGCTTCGATGGCCGATTTGTCGCGTCTGCAACTTGCCGAGGGTATCAATCAGTTTGCATTTATTGCCTTTGCAATCTTCGTTTCGTTGGCAATTCACGCGCTGTTGTGCCGACTATTCAAGGTTGATGCGGACTCGATGGTTATCTCGTCGGTTGCATTTATCAACTCACCTCCATTCGTGCCTATGGTTTCGGCCTTTATGCACAACAAAAAGACCCTCGTGACCGGTTTGAGTATTGGCCTTATCGGCTATGCTATCGGCAACTACTTG
Organism: Rikenellaceae bacterium; assembly: GCA_015060105.1. Classification (GTDB taxonomy): domain Bacteria; phylum Bacteroidota; class Bacteroidia; order Bacteroidales; family Rikenellaceae; genus UBA940. The sequence goes on from SUZD01000009.1 coordinate 70,047, forward strand.
GGATTCATTATGGCCGAACTATTGGCTAAACTTTAAAAACTCGACTTATGAAAAAACTTTACGCCCTGTTTGCTGCACTCTTTCTGCTGACCGCATTTGATGCATCTGCCGCAGATAAAGAGCCTGCAACCCCCGCCGACTCGACAAAACAGAATATCAAAAAGGGTTGGAACTTTGCTCCATTCCCTTCGATTGGTTACAATAGCGACACCGGCTTCCAAATCGGTGCCTTGTGCGAGATTTTCGACTATGGCGATGGTTCGACCTACCCGGGTTACCGTCACAAGTTCAATATCGACCTGTCGTGGACCACGAAGGACCAAGTAAAACTCCACTTCTTCTACGACTCGAAGTACCTTATCCCCAAGGTGCGATTGACATTTGCGGCTACCTATATTCTGGCACAAATGTATCCGTTTATGGGATTTAATGGTGCAGCCTCGCCCTACTACGAGCACTTTGCAAGCGGTAAGAAGCAGGAGAATCGCGTGGCAATGTACAATGTCAAACGCAATATGATGCGTGTGATGGCGGACTTCCAAGGCAATATCTACAAAGATAAACTGCGTTGGGCTGCGGGCGTTTCGTATTGGTGGTACGACGTTCAGAATATCACTCTGAAAAAGAAAGGAGCCTATGCATACGACTCCTTTACTGCAAACGACTACCTAGTAGGTCAGGGTGTCAACTCTCCGTCGTTGTGGCAACTCTATCAAAGAGCAGGCCTTATTCACGCCAACGAGGCAAATGGAGGTCACCACCTCGAATTTAAGGCCGGTTTGGTTTACGACAGCCGTGAGCACGAGGCAGACCCGTCGCGCGGTATTTGGAGCGAGGTCTATGCTTATGGCTCACCCGACATTCTCAATGGTCGCGGCAAAGATGGCTACCACTACCTCAAATTGGCTGCCCACTTCCGCCACTATGTCCCCGTTTGGAAAGACAAGATTACCTTCGCTTATCACCTCGCATATCAAGGCAAATTGGCTGGAAATGCGCCTTACTACACCTTGCAAAACATCAATACGCTCTACTTGCGCCAGATTATCTCGGACGGTTTGGGTAGTATCAATACCGTGCGTGGTGTGCCCTACAATAGCGTAATTGGCGATGGCTATGCGTGGGCGAATGTCGAGATGCGATTCAAGATTGTGTCGTTCCGTTTCATCAAACAGAACTTCTACCTCGCAGCAAACCCATTCTTCGATATGGGAGCTTGCGTACAAGGCTATCGCTTCGACGAGATGCGTGCATTGCGCGAGCAACACGATTTGAACAAGGAGAAAAACCTACCGACAACCTTCACTGATGCCGAGATGAACCTCCTCTATACGGGAGAGCCTCGCAAACTGCACATGAGCGCAGGTATTGGTTTGAAGTTGGCTATGAACCGCAACTTTATCCTCTCGGCCGAGGTTGCTGTTCCGCTCAACACCAAAATCTACACAAACACCGATTTGAATGTTCCCGTGTCGGAGTTGAAGACAAAGAACAGCTATAAACCCGGTGTGAATATCGGTTTGAACTATATCTTCTAACAGATACACCTTACAACAAAAGAAGCGTGCTCCAACATTTGTGGAGCACGCTTCTTTGTTATAGTAGTTGTATTTATCATTGGTTTTTTCTAACTTTGTAAGAACTAAACTTTCCCGCTATGAAAAAACTTCTGGTTATATTGCTCTCGGTGCTGGCCGTACACGTAGGCGCGCAAGACCTCAAACACTACAAAAAAGTTGTCAAAGAGTTGAGCTCGGCCAAGTATCAGGGTCGTGGCTACGCCCTTCACGGAGCCAACAAAGCGGGCGCATACCTCGAAAAAGAGTTCCTCCGAGCAGGTGCCGACGAGGTGGTGCGACAACCTTTCACGCTGAATGTAAACACCTTCCCCGGCAAGATGGAAATGAAGGTCGATGGTCGTCGTATGCAACCGGGTGTGGACTTTACGGTACGCGAATTTTCGCCCGGCATCGAGGGTACTTTCAAGTTGTACTACATCGACACACTCAACTATAATTCCGAGAAGATATTTGCCGATTTGGCAAGCCCCGAATATCAGGGTGCATTTGTGGTTTGCGACTTCTGGTTTTCGTACAAGCACGGAGCCGACTTCCGTCGCCTGCAAGACGACAAGAAGTACTCAAATTCGGGTATCATATTCACTTGGAACGAGCCTTTGAAATTCTACAAGGCGTATGCCGACCGCCTAATAAATAAACCTGTACTTTGGGCGACCAACTTCCCCTCCAATGCCGATGTCGTAAGCCTCAACATCGAGAACCTGTACCTCGAAAAATATGAGTGTTTCAATGTCATTGCCAAAGTTGAGGGCGCACGGCACGACAGTTGTTTCGTGTTCACCGCCCATTACGACCACTTGGGTAACCTCGGTCGCAAGGTCTATTATGCAGGTGCTCACGACAACGCTTCGGGCACGGCTGCCATTGTAACTCTTGCCGCCTATTATGCCCAAAATCGCCCCGAGTACGACATCTATTTCATCGCTTTCTCGGGCGAGGACGCCTACCTTCGCGGCTCGGAGTGGTTTGCCGCCAACCCGACTGTCGAACTCGGCAAGATTCGCTATCTGCTCAACCTCGATATGATTGGCGACAACAACCCCGTACAATATTGCGAGGTTAGCAACCAAGGCGAGCGCGGATACAAACTCTTCGAGAAAATCAACGCTCAAAACAGTTATTTCAAAAAACTCAATCGTGGCAAGTTGGTTGGCAATAGCGACCACTATCCGTTTGCACAACGGTGCGTTCCGTGCATCTTCCTCGAAAACGAGGGTGGCGATGCGTTCAAATACTATCATACAACGCTCGACACTTGGGAGCGTGCGCTGTTCGATAGTTATGAGCCGCTATTCAAAATGGTAACCGACTTTGTCGAGCAATATTAACCCCAAAAAACCTAAATCACATTATACCTATGAACACAGAACTAAAACTTAATCCCAATAAGTTGGTCTCGTTCCTCGGCAAACTCCCCTGCGAGTTTACCAAAGAGGATATCGTACGCTTCATCGAAGAGAACGGAATCCGTATGGTCAATTTTATGTACCCTGCGGGCGACGGCCGTCTTAAAACGCTGAACTTCGTAATCAACAATGCTGCCTATCTCGACGCCATTTTGACTTGTGGCGAGAGGGTTGATGGTTCGAGCCTCTTCCCCTTCATCGAGGCGGGTAGCAGTGACCTTTATGTGTTGCCCCGTTTCAGCACAGCATTTGTCGATCCGTTTGCCGAACTACCAACACTGTCGATGCTCTGCTCGTACTTCAACAAAGACGGAGAACTGCTGGAAAGTTCGCCCGAGAACACCTTGCGCAAAGCGTGCAAGGCATTCAACGAGGTTACGGGTATGGAGTTTCAAGCGATGGGCGAATTGGAGTACTATGTGATTGCTCCCGATAGCGGAATGTTTGCCGCAACCGACCAAAAGGGTTATCACGAGTCGGCACCCTACGCCAAATTCAACGAGTTCCGCACACAATGTATGGCCTACATTGCACAAGCCGGCGGACAAATCAAATATGGTCACTCCGAGGTTGGAAACTTCACTATCGACGGAATGATTTATGAGCAAAACGAGATAGAGTTCCTGCCCGTCAATGCGCTCAATGCTGCCGACCAACTGATGATTGCCAAGTGGATTATCCGCAACCTTGCATACGAATATGGCTACGACATCACCTTCGCGCCCAAAATTACTGCCGGTAAAGCGGGCTCTGGTCTGCATATCCATATGCGTATTGTCAAAGACGGACAAAATCAGATGTTGGACGGCGGAGTTTTGTCGGCTACTGCCCGCAAAGCGATTGCCGGTATGATGGAGGTTGCTCCCTCAATCACCGCATTCGGCAACACCAACCCGACCTCGTACTTCCGCCTTGTACCGCACCAAGAGGCTCCGACCAACATCTGCTGGGGCGACCGCAACCGCTCGGTATTGGTGCGCGTTCCGCTGGGCTGGGCT
>SUZD01000010.1 GCA_015060105.1 Rikenellaceae bacterium
GAGGCTCGCAAGCGTAAGGTGCGCAAAACCTTCGAGGAGACCATACGCTTCCCGCTCAAAACCGAGGTGCGCCTCGACTCGGTGATACGACACCGTTCCGACATTACCTACTACTACCGACAAACCGTGAAGCCGACCTCGGGTATGCGTCGCCTGCATCTGCACTTCGACAGCACCATCGAGGCGGTGAACGGAGTTACATATCAGTTGCCCGCTTCGGACACACTGACATACTACATCTCGTCGATGATTTCGCTCATCGATACCACTATGGTCTATCGCAAACAGATTGTATCGAAATATCTGGTTGTGAACGACCGAAATCAGCTGGGCTGTCGTGTGAATGTGGTCTTCCCGCAAGGTCGCACACACATCATCGACACCTTGCGCGACAACGAACAACAGATTGCCAATATTCGTTCGCTGATGGACTCGCTTGTCAATCACAATGAGTTTATCGTCGATAGTATTGTGCTCACAGCCGCATCGTCGCCCGAGGGCTCCTACAAACTAAATACCTCGCTTGCCGAGAAGCGAGCCAATGCGCTCAAAGAGTACATCGTGCAGAACTTCCAACGCTCGCCCGAGGATAATGTCATCTTCGAGGCGGTGGGTGGTGCTGACTCGCTGTTGGGTGGTATGCCCGCAGCCGTTGCCACTATCGATACCACAGCCGAAGAGCCTATTGACCTTCGCAAAGTGCTGGTTGTGCGCTGGATTGGCGAGGATTGGGACGAGTTTGAATACCAACTCAACGAGGACTCGGTGATGCGAAACGACCCCGCCAAAGACAAGATTATCGCCTTGGCAAGGTCGGTCAAAAACCCCGATGCACGCGAGGCTCAAATTCGCGCCAAGTACCCCGCGCAATATAAGTATATCCTCAAAAACATATACCCCAATATGCGAGCCGTGAACTTCAAGTACGACCTTCGCCGACGCGGTATGGTGCAGGATACACTGATTACCGATGTGCCCGATACCACCTATCTGCGTGGTGTGGAGTATCTGCGTCAGCGCGAATATCAGAAGGCTCTCGAAATATTGGTGGACTACGAAACACCCAATACGGCCCTTGTCGATATGTCGCTCGGCTACAACCACAACGCCTACGACATTCTCAAAAAGTGCCATACACGCTCGGCGCATACCGAGTACCTTTATGCTATATGCTGTTCGCGCTTGGGCAAACTGCGCGAGGGTGTAGCAAGCTATAACCGAGCTGTTGCGTTGGACGAGAAATTGATGTTCCGAGCAGGCTTGGACCCAGAGATTCAGGACCTTCTGACCGAGGCGCAAGCACGAGGAATGGAGGTTACACTACCCGAGTATTGGTAGTATAAATGCGAATTTTGTGGCCTAAGGGGCTGAAAAGCTGTGAAAAATATTTTGAAATACGCAAAATATGTATAATTTTGCGTGAATAAAATAAATCTTCTTCATAATCAACAAACCTTCTTGTTGACCAATAGCAACACTCCGTGAGGACTGTTGCTATTGGTTTTTTTGTGGGGTGGCAAATGTTATTTGATTATGCTGCCTTCGGCGGAGATGCGGAGCGTTACATTGCGAGTGCCATTGGTCAGCGCAAAGGTGTATGTCTCGCCCGTCGAATCAATGGTGCGACTTATGGCGCGAATGATGTAGGCCGAGTACTCCGAGCCGGCAAGCGCACTCATCACAGGCTCGGGAACTTCGCTCTCCGAAATGGTCTCAACGGTGCGCAACCACTTGTAGGTGCTGTCGAATTGTACCGAGAGCGCACTCTGATTGTAGTTGATAATGGCGGCGGTCATTCCGCTATCCACAACAATCTGAATCATCGAATATCCGGCATAATTGCTATCGAGATACCCTTTGACTGCCGAGGGAACGGCGGCAGGTACCCAGATAGTCGGGTCGCCATAGCCATAAGGCTCGGTATCGACCAAAACGCCATTGGAGGTGTAGTAGAGGTCGAGTTGCGAGCGCAGTTGCCAAATCTCGATAATATAAATAGTGTCCATCTCGGCGCGCGCCAACTCCTCCATATCGTCAATCTCCCAGCCCGACGAGTATGCGCTATTTTGATATGCGGTGCGTACGGCGGCGGGTAGCGAGCGATAGTCAATCTCGGAATCGGTCATATACCAACGGCCACTTTTGTCGTACCACGCTTGGTGGTCGGCTCCGTTCAACTCAAAATCGGCAACCATAAATCCGCGCCACGTCAGCCAGCCGTCAAGCCGAGCCGAAGGGTACATTGTGTCGAATGAGGTGGTGACGGCATCGGGAACTTTCACCGAGTCGTCATCGTCGTTGCAGGCGGTCATAAGAGCCAACAAGCAGAGTGCAAAGGTGTAAAATCGTTTCATAATAGTAAGGTGTTTTTCGTGGCGAAGTGTATGCAAGTTGTGTGCCCATTTTTGAAGGCCAATGGCGTGATTGTTGCACATCGCCGACCCAAAACAACACTATGAAAACGCTCAAAATAACTCTATGCGCACTTGCGCTACTCGTACTCTCGACACAGACCTATGCGCAATCGCACACATCTCTCGATATGGTATATACGACAGTCGGACTTTGGAACGCAACCGACAACCGAGCCAATATGATAAACATCGTAGATGTCGCTCTCGACCAATCGTTATGGTCGGGTGCAACGCTCGAAGTCAATATGCTTTCGGTTAATAATATGCGCAACTTGATGGGTGAGATACCCACAACGCCTGATGGTGGTGTGTTCGGGTCGGTGGAACGAGTGTCGATACCATTGTCGCTATTCAAATTCGGCATAGAGCAGGTGGCAGGTCGCACCCGTAATTTTATCGGTGTCCGCAATATCCATAGCGACTACTTTGTAACCCCTTGGAACTCGCTCTATACGGCGGCGGTCAATGGTTTGTTGCCCACGCTGTCGCGCCAAATGCCCTTTGCCAATAGTGCGGGTGCGGCTTTGGGACTTCACTTCGAGTGGGATATTACGCGGTGGGGTTTAAGCTACAAGAGTTCGCTTTACAATGGACGGGCTTCGACTCGCTGGGACGAGGTGTTTCGCTTCCGTCCGCGACGCGATGGTGTGGTGTGTCTGTCGGAGTTGGCAATGGAGGGTGCTCCCGATAGTTATGTTGGCATATATAAGATAGGTGCGGCTACGGGTCGTGTGCGTGCCGACGACGATAGTGATAAGAGTTATGGAGGCAGTTATTGGGCGCAGGTCGAACAACCGCTCTATGTCGAGGGCGAGGGTAATGCCGTTGCGTTGATTTTGCGTGGTGGTTATGCGTCGAAAAACCTATGGCAAGGGTATTGGGGCGCAGGTTTTGCGTGGCGAGGCGTTGCAGGTCCCTCGGTGGACTATCTGGGTGCACTTGTAACGCGCACTTGGCATAAGGTGGAGTGCGAGACGGCTGTCGAAGTGACCTATGCCTACACTTGGCGATGGCTCACCGTGCAACCGAGTGTGCATTGGGTACACACTTCGTCGGCAAGTCGGTGGTTCGGAGAGTTGAGGGCTTCGCTTGCTTTCAACTACACGACACAAAAAAAGGCACCTCAATAGGGGCGCCTGTTTTTTTTGTGTGATGTGGTTGGTTATACCAAAATAACCTCTACTCCCGCATCCTCGATAATCTCAATCATCTGTGCAGGGGCATTCTTGTCGGTAATAAGCATATCGATATTGTCGAAACCGCAGATACGACCGAATCCGCGTTGTCCGAATTTCGACGAGTCGGCAACAACAATAGTTTTAGAGGAGTGCTCAATCATTCGTTGTGTCAGGCGAGCCTCCTCGATTGTCGAGGTGCTGATACCGAACTCGGCATCAATACCATCAACACCCAAGATGAACTTGTTGCAGATAAAGTCGAAGTTTCCCCAAGATTCGTCGGCAAGCGTCGAAAGCGAAGTGTGACGAACGGGACCTCCCAACTGGATAACATTGAAAGATTCGCTCTCGCTCAACAGTGTAGCGATTTTGAGGAACGAGGTCACAACTTTGACATTTTGCAATGTCGCATTCTGCAAAAGATGGGTGGCTACGGTATATGTAGTCGAGCCCGACGAGATGATAAGAGAATCGTTGCTATCGACCATCTTTGCCATCTCGGCAGCAATTCGGTTTTTGACCTCCATGTTGCAGGCGTGCTTGATTTTGAAATCGGTATCGACAACGTGGGGATTTGTTGCTCGTGCGCTGCCGTGAACCTTATAAAGCAGTCCTTTCTCGGCCAGAATTTTGATGTCTTTACGGATGGTTACAGTTGTAACACCCAGCTCTTGTGCAATGTCGGTAATCTTGACAAAGCCGTTTTTGTTCAATGCTTCAAGAATAATCTTGTGGCGTTCCGCAATGCTTAACATAGTCATGTAGTGTTGGTTCGTTTTTCAAAGTGATACAAAGATAGTAAAATTTTGCCAAAGGAGGCCTCTTTTTCTGGCTTTTTTGTGCTTGTAGCCACTTCTTGGCTGTATTGTACTTTTTCGATTTTATTTGTTTTCTAATTTTTATTGTCGAGATTGCCTAAAAAAGAACAGAAAAAATTTGTTTTTTCCTTTCTTTTTGTTTAAGTTTGCATATCGTTAAGGGTGGAATCGAGAAATGTTTTTTGGCACGATAACGTCGTGCGATGCCGTCGTCGCCGGAGATCATTGTAAAATCTCGTTTCACGAGTAATTATAGTAGTGTTGTTTTTTTTCGGCGTAAGCCGACAAAAAAGGCCGTTCAACTCTCGTTGACGGCCTTTTTTGCTATATGGATTAGCGTTATCGGATACGATCCACCGAGCGCAGCAGAGCGATGTCGGCTGCAACTCCACGAGTTGCCAAGAAGTTCATCACCAACGCAACGACAGGAAGTGCAAGGCTCCAACTCGGAACGGCGGTTAGAACAGCAAGGTTGCTCTCGGCAATAACCTCGTCAAAGATGTTCGACATGCTCCACACATAATAGACACCGTAGCCTGCGCCACCCAAAATCAGCGGATACTGCGCATAGAGGATACTCAGTTGTGTTTCGCGCCTCTTATAAAGGAAGATGTTTACCAACATAAGCACTGTCGAGATGGCGCAAATGGCGGCAAAGCAGAGTGCCTTAACGGTAAATCCGAGCCAAGTAGCAGTATCGTTTTCGACGAGATATGCTCCGTAGGTGTGCACCTCCATCGAGATTGTCGAAGCGTTGAATGTAAAGAGTTCGTTGACGCTCACGATTGCCATACAGATTGCGGCAATCAACATATAAAGTGACTGTTTTCGTTGAATCATAGCGAATGTGTTTTAGATTGTTTTGTCGATTTTATAACTATTTCTGTCACTCGAATTGCGATTGATAAGTTCGCCGAGGAAGCCCGCAAGGAACAATACCGTACCCAGCACAACAGCCAATAGCGCAACGAAGAACAGAGGTTGGTCGGTAACGGCGCGAACGGGAATGGCATTGGCCTGTTTGATAAGTTTATCAATAATAACCCATAGTGCTGTCACACCGCCAACAATGAACATCAGCGTACCCGTACCTCCAAAAAAGTACATCGGCGAGCGGCCAAAGCGTGTAAGGAACATAACGGTAATGAGGTCAAGGTAGCCCTTTACCATACGCTCGATACCATATTTCGAGTGGCCATAGGGGCGTGCGCGATGTTCAACCACCTTCTCGCCAATCTTGCGAAATCCCGCCTGTTTGGCCAGAATGGGAATGTAGCGGTGCATCTCGCCAAAGACCTCGATACTCTTAACCACGCGACGACGATAGGCCTTCAATCCGCAGTTAAAGTCGTTCAGCTTGATACCCGACACCACGCGGCAGGTCGCGTTGAAAAACTTGCTCGGAAGTGTCTTGCCCAGCGGGTCGTGGCGTTTGCGTTTCCAGCCCGACACCATATCGTACCCTTCGTCGGTAATCATACGATACAGTTCGGGAATCTCGTCGGGCGAATCCTGCAAGTCGGCGTCCATTGTGATAACGACATCGCCCTCGGCGGCCTCGAAACCACAATAAAGCGCAGCCGATTTGCCATAATTGCGGCTGAAACGGATAGCGCGAATTGCCGAATTGCTCTCGGCCAACTGCTCGATGACGCTCCACGACGAATCGTCGCTGCCATCGTCAATCATAATAACCTCGTAGTTGAACTCGTGCGCCTTCATCACGCGGTCAATCCACGCGGTCAGTTCGCCGAGCGACTCCTCTTCGTTGTATAACGGAACAACAACCGATATATCTTTACTCATTGAATAGTGTATTATTATCTTGTTTTTGTCGCAGGAAGATGGGGGGAACAAACAGCAACACCAAATCGAGCATACTTATCACACCCGATGTGATGCAGAATAGCGGATTGTGCATGTAGCGCAGAACTGCTCCCTCCGATGTTTCGAGATAATTTTTTATCGTCGCAGGCACATCATTTGCCGAGAGCATAGCCTCGATTTGCTGGCGTACAATCTCGGTGTAGTAACCCGGCACTAACCACTCGTTTGTGGCAAACTGTCCTGTTCCACGCACAATGCCGGCAAACATCAGCGTCAGTGCCACAAAGCCCAAACTACGAGCGTAGTCGTAGGGTTTTGCCCAGCGGGTATAGACATTGTGGCGGCCGCTAATCCAAAGCACCGTAATCATCGCCACCTCGATTAGTATCATAACGAATAATGCGCTATTAGCGCCGAGCGAAAGCAGTGGTATAAGGCTCTCCAAGCCGACAATTACAACGCCCAAAAGTGCGCCCCAATTTGCCGCTCTCGACCAAAATAACTTTCTATCGTTCATTTTCTCTCTTCGGTTTACTGTGTTTATAAAAGTTCGCCGGCACCCTCGCGTATGATTTCGGGCTCTCGGTCGGTCAAATCGACAATGGTTGTCGGTGTGGCACTTCCATAACCTGCGCTAACCACCACATCGACCTTGTCGGCATAGCGTTCCCAGATGAGTTCGGGGTCGGTGGTGTACTCCACAATGCTGTCGGGGTCTTTGACCGAGGCGGTGTAGAGTGGCGAGCCGACAGCCTCGATGATTGCACGGGCTATGGGCGAGTCGGGGATACGGATACCAACGGTCTTGCGTTTGGCAAGCAGACGATTGGGGATTGCGCCCGAGGCGTTCATTATAAAGGTAAAGGGGCCGGGGGTGTTGCGTTTGAGTACCTTGAATTGTGCGTTGTCGATACGGACATACTCCGACGCTTCGCTTATCGACGAACAGATAACCGAGAGGGTTTGCTCGCCCTTGCCACACAACGTAGCAATGCGTTCGGCACCCTCCACCGAGTTCAATCGGCAACCGAAGGCATAGACACTATCCGTAGGGTAGATGATAACGCCCCCTTTGTCGAGCGCATCAACCACCTTGCGTAGCTCTCGCTCGTTGGGATTCTTATCGTACAGACGCACCAGCATACTCTATCGCAGTTTGGAGCCGATAAGGGTCATAAACTCCTCGCGTGTGCGGTGTTGCGAGAGGAATACACCCGTGAAGGCCGAGGTTGTGGTAACCGAGTTCTGTTTCTGAATACCGCGCATCTGCATACAGGTATGGGTGGCCTCGATAACCACCGCAACGCCCATCGGGTTGAGTACCTCTTGGATACAGTCACGTATCTGAACGGTCAGACGCTCTTGTACTTGGAAACGGCGGGCAAAGCACTCGACCACGCGAGCGATTTTGCTCAAACCTGTGATAGTGCCGTTGGGGATATAGGCAACGTGCGCCTTACCCACAAAGGGCATAAGGTGGTGTTCGCAAGTGGAGAACAGGTCAATATCTTTGACCAGCACCATGTGGCGATAGTCCTCCTTGAAGCAGGCCGACAGCAATATTTCGCGCGGGTCTTCGGCATAGCCTTTGGTAATGAATGCCATCGCTTTGGCTACTCGTTCGGGCGTTTTGACAAGTCCCTCGCGCGAGGGGTCCTCGCCGAGAAGTTTCAAAATCTCGGTGTAGTGTTCGGCCAATTTCTCGATGGTTTCGGCATCGTAGTTATCTTCTCTTTGGTAGATAGGTTTCATAATACCCTATTTAGTTTCTGACAAATTTAACTCTTTTTTCAAAAAATCTCTATAAAATTCGGCGCGAGAGGCTTTGCGGTGTGAGTTGCATACTCTCGAAATCAACCCCCTCAATCACAACGGCTCCCGACTGCAAACCACTGCGGAACTCGCCTAATCGTTGTTCCAAGCCCAACGCCTCGGCACCCCCCTGGGTAGCCCAGCGCAGACGAACTTCGAGTGGCACTTGGGGCATAGCCGCCATCTCGGCAACCATCGACAGAGAGGTGTTGCTCGACAGCGAATCGGTACCGATAGCCACTTTCGATGCACACTCCATCAGAGCCTCGACGGGTGGCGTTAGTTGCGATATAAAGTCGTTCGACAACGGACACACAACCCACGAAGGTTTGTTGTCGAAGTGGGCCTCCACTCGTTTAATGGTCGCCACATCGGCCATACAGGCGTGTACCAACAGCACCTGACGGTCCGACGGAGTAAGTGCCAATAATCGCTCTTCGGGCGAGGCGTAGTCGTCGATAAACGGTGCGCGAAAACCAGCACTCGAATACCACTCCCACATTGCACCGCGACGCTCAAAAAGTTCGACCTCCTCGGGACTCTCGTCGAAGTGTATCGACAGACGTTCACTGCCACAAGCCGCGCGATAGGCCTCGTCGCAAAGCAGATAGAGCGAGTGGGGCGTAATGGAGGCGTCAAGTCCCATCTCCAATGCCTTGTCCAGCACCGTATCTACTGCCGAGGTGTCTTTGTGCGCAAGTCCGTAAAGTTCGACAAAACTTTTATAGTAAATGCGACTACGGCTCTTCAACTCGAAGGTCAGCGCATCGTTGCACACATCGCCCACAGCCTGCACCCCATCGCTCCACATCTTGGCGTCCCACCACTCGGCACGCGAGCGCATAAATTCGGGGGTAGCCAAATGGCGCGAAGCCCTCAATCCACGCGCAAAACCCGAAAAACCCTCGTGCGGGGTGATGCAACCCTGCACATACGACAGTTCGAGGTGCGAGTGAGCATTGACCATACCCGGTATCAGCACACCGCCATACCACTCCACACCCGCCATTCGGTCGGGAGCAGGGCACTCTTCGACGCCCAGAACGGTGCCGTTGTCGTCAAAGACAACGAGCCTATTCCGCTCCAAGCCTTGCGGTGTCAGCACCAAGTGTGAGGCTATCTTTCTCATATATCAATTTTAAACTATCAGCACGCAACAAACTATCTGCCAATACTTTGGCTACGGAGTCGGCTCTGCGCAACGAGTCAATCATAAGGTAGTCGTAACGCCAGAAATCGCGCTCCGACAGCAGCAACTTTGTCAGCGAGTCCATCGCCTTGCGGTTACTCATATAGAACACAACCTTCAATGAGTCGATACGCATCTTGGGGTCGGTCATATTTTCGTTATAGGGGTTCAGGTCGAGCACCAATTCGCGGTAGTGCTCCTCGACTTTGAACGAGTTGTTATATTTACCGCGTTGGCTGTTGCGGCGCATACGGTGCGAACTCTCGCCACCCTGACGATTACCATAGTGGTTGATTATATAGTGGCGTGTTCGCATATTGTGGTTCTTATCAACCGAATCGACAACATATTTGTACGACACCTCAAACTCGCCCTTCTCGTCAATCGGGATACGAATAGTCAGACGCGAGGTATCGGCTTTGCGACGAACATTGATTACCGAGTCAAATCGCACGGTGCGGGCGAAAAGACGACGACCAAGCGCGTGAAGGGTGTCGCGCACAGCAATCTGTTTGGAGATGACGGTGCGTTGCTCCTCGATAAGTATAATGGCTTTATCGACCACGTCCGAGAGTTTGGCACTCTTGCGTTTCGAGAAGTTACCGATTGTGAAGCGAACATCTTTCTCGTTGTAGCCGTATTTGGCAAAGATGGGCGTATATATATCGAGCGTATCCGAAGTGCCGACATAGTTCATCACAAAGGCGTTTTGCAGGTACGCCTCGCAGAAAATCTGGGCCAGCTCGTCGTCGGGGATAATCTTGGGTTGGTCGCCACAACTCGTGAGCGATAGGAGTGTGACGGCAACAACCGACAAACTCTTGGCAAGGGTGGTGTATATGTGTCGAAGTGTCATTATTCGATACTTTCGTTTTTGATGCGTCCCGCAACGGTCAGACGCGTGGTTATATAACTTACAACTGTAAATATCACAACTATAATGGCGAGGTCCGCAAAGACAACTCGCACGGGATAGGTGTCAATGAGGAACGTCTCGGCAGGGATTCGTATCACTCCTGCGTATTGTTGAATGAGCGACAACGCGACACCCAACACAAATCCGCCAACCGCACCCAGCAGACAAATAGCCATTCCTTGACGGACAAATACGCTTCGCAACAACGCCGTATCGGCTCCCAATGCCCGAAGTGTTGCAAGACTCTCTTTCTTGTCGATAATCAGCATTGTCAGCGTGCCCACAACCGAGAACGAAGCCACAATGAGTATCATCATACCAATCAGCAGTACCGCCATCTTCTCGTAGTCCAGCACCTTGTACATCGAGGCGTTTAGTTCGGCTCGGGTTTGCACCACGCAGTCGTCGGGAAGAATCTCGGCTATCTTCTGCTTAGCCCTCTCGCTATCCCCCTCGCTGCGTAGTCGCACCTTCAACGCCGAAGCACCATCGGGGTAGTCCAGCAGTGCACGTGCAACCTCCAACGAGGTGATGACATATTTGCCATCGGTATCGGCGTCGAGCGAGAAAACGCCCGCAGGCATTACCGCTTGGTGGTTTATACCGCTCAACGGCATAAGTTTGGAGTAACGGCCCCTCGACGGTACATACATCGCCACCGAGTCGGTTGTCAGTTGTCGCAACCCCAGCTCATAGGCAACGCCCAATCCCGCAACACATCTGTCGCCCCACACATCACGGAGTACAAACTCGCCACGACTCATCATATCCTCAATAGCGACCGTCTGCGTAAACAGCGAATCCACACCTCGCACCGTAGCGGTACACTTGCGCTCGCCATAGGTCAGCAGAGCCTCACCGTCCAACACATACGACGCCGACAGCACCTCGTCGAAGCTCAAAACCTTCTCGCGCAAACCCTCCGAGGCAGTGAGTACCTTACCTCGCGCGGGGGTTATTGTCAATTCGGGCTCGAAGTCGCTGTACATCGTGCGAACTATCCCATCGAAGCCATTGAACACCGACATCAGAATTACCATCGCCGCCACAGGGACACCAACTGCAACAACGCTTATCCACGACATCACATTGATTATCGAGTGAGAGCGTGGCGAGCGCAGAAAGCGTCGGGCTATCAATTTGGCGACGGTATGTCGGCTCCGTGTCATTGGTCTATTTCTCCTCCAACAGGTTTTCGATGTTTTGTATATACTCCAACGAGTCGTCAATCATAAACTGCAATTCGGGAACGATACGCAGTTGGTTACGCACTCTTGCACCCAACACCTTGCGGATAAAGCGGGTGTTTTGTTCGAGCACCTGCATCACTGCCTCGTGTTTTTCCCACGGGAAGACGCTCACATAGACACGCGCAATGCTCAAATCGGGGCTGATGCGGACAGCCGTAACGGTGGTCAGCGCACCACGCAGAATCTCGGCGCACTCTTTGATGAAAATCTCACCCAAGTCCTTGTGCAGTTGTTGGGCTATTTTTTGTTGTCTTAAACTCTCCATGTTATCTTTACATATTTATTACTTTCACATCTTGGAAGTTGTGTCGGTCGGCCTCTCGCGCCGCCTTTCGTGCGGGGTCGTTGAGGTTCAGTGGTGGTGCTTTGATACCGCCCTTGCCCAATCGGAAGTATAGCCCGACATTTATAAACAGGTTATCCAGCTCCGTTCGTACGGGGTTTGGCGAGTACTTTCCGCGCGTTGTGAGCAGGTCCGAAAAACCGTAATAGTATCGGGCGTCTATACATAGCTCCACGCGACCCATCAGGATACCGAAACCGCCACCCGCAGCCAATCCAAATCCGAAACGCCTATCGCGCAACTTGTCATAGACATACTCTTCGGTGCTGGTTACGCCACCTCGGTCGGTACCATACTCGACCATCGACTTGCCCACATTGCATTGCAGATTCAAACCCGCAGTCAGATAGACTCGCAACGTACGTTTGAAGAAGTAGAGGTGAGGTTGCCAATAGAAAGGCATTGTGATTGTCTGCACCGAGCGACGATAGAACAGCGTCGAGTCGGTCTTGTTACCATAGTATCGTTTGAAACCTCGCTGTTGATACTCCATATCGACACCGATACAGCCGAAAATCTGCACCTCGTTGAACCATTTCCACGAGACACCTCCCGTCCATTTATCCCATACGGGCGAGGTCACATATTTCGGATAGGCGCGGATGTTGGCGTTACCATATCCTCCCCTGATACCCACATAGTGTTGTGCTTTGAGCGGTGTGCTGCCGAGAGCCAACACAACCACCAACAAGGCTAATATATATCGTAGTTTTTTCATCCGTTCTATTTTATGGCGTTTGTAACCGAGCCGATTTTCGACTTCATACCTCCGAGTGCGCCGCCGATACTCAAACCGCCGCCACTATTCTCGTCGTCTTCGCCACGACGGGCTTTCTCTTCGGCACGTTTGATGCGCTCCTCCATAAGTTTGCTTACGCGGACACGCTCGGCAGCCTCCAACTTGGCAACAACGTTTTCGATGGTTATCGGTGCAAACAGAGTGTTCATATCGGCAGTAATCGTAACCTCCCAATTCGATTTGGTTGGCACAACTTTGTCGCCCGCCTCCGAGGTGTACTTCTCGACGCGTTCGGGTTGGCGACGAGCGATGACATCGCCCGAATCCCATTTGCCGTTGCCGTTCAAATCCTCGGTTACGCGCAGTTGCACCTCGCCCTCGGGCACATATTCAAACGTGTGAAGACCTGTACTTGCTCCCTTCTTCTCTTCGAGAATGGTGTTGCCGCTCATCAGCGCGAGGATATATTTCGCGTCGGGGGTCTTGCCCTTGACATCTACTTTGACGGTTGCATACTCCTCTTTTTTGAGGATTTTGAATTCGGCTTGCAGCGTGTCGTTGCTTTGGTATGCTACGTTGTGGAACACGCCTGCGGGAATGGTCAGTTTGTAATCCTTGCCCGGCTCCCAATCGCCTCGGATATGCCATTTACGCATATTGACGGTATCCTGCTCGATACGCACTCCGACGGGTGTTTCGGTCTTGGTGCCCGCATCGTCGGTGACGACATTGACCAGTGTGATATTGGAACTGTCGATTCGCACAAGCGGCATTACAAACTCGATAGGAATACTCTTCTTGGGGTTTAGCTCATTGCCCGAGTGTACCTTAAATCCGAAGGGGTTTGGCTTGGGTTTGGGGATATACTCTTCGCCCGCATCTTCTGCCTCTTTGCGTGCCTTCTCCTCGGCTTCTCGCTCGCGTTTCTCCTCGCGCGTCTCGACATAACGCCACATCAGGCGCACGGTGTCGATTTCGGGTTGAAGCACATTTATCGAGTCGTGTTTCAAGTAGGTTATATAGGCATTGAGGGTGTCGCGCAACATCGTAGCGGGCATTTTAAGCCACAGAGCGATGGTATCGTGATGCTCCGACAGATACTCCCACACAACGCTGTCCTCGGGGATAGAGTCGAAACGCAGGCTTTGAATGTCGGGGTCGGGTGCGCTGAAACGCATCATAATCTTATTCTGCAAGGGTCGCTCGCAAGCGGTCATATTCTGACGCTTGAAGGCCTTGTCCATAAACAGACGAATGAAGATTTGGGGGTCGGCTGTCGGATAGTGACGCAACGAATCGACCCAATAGGCAAAGCCCGGAAGGTTGGCGGGATTGACAACTTCGTCGTGAAAACCTACCTTATCGACGCTCGGCTCATAGGTGCCGTTTTTGTTCTTGTCCTGAATGGCATAGACCTTATAATCAATCGGTTTGAGGTTTTGCGCTACGAAGATACCGTTGCCTTGTGCTCGTGCGATTGCGTCGGGTTGCATTTTGAGCAGAATGGAGTCGTACTCGGGAATGGAGTCGTACAGAGCATCGTAGAAGAACAGCAACGAATGGCTGGCACTATCGCCACTCTGTCCATCGGCAACATATCCCGACATAATCATCGAGTCGATGGCGTCGCCCGTCGAAAACACATAACGCAGACCGTGAAGAATGTTACCCTCGTTGTTGTCCCTGACCGCACTACCAAAGTTGAATGCATAGGTTTGATTCTCTTTGAGCGAGTCGTCGGTAATGCTGATTTGGACTCCGCGACCACGAATTGTAAGGGTAGGTTTGGTTGCCATAGCGGGCGAGACGAAGAACTCGCTACCAATCTCTTTGAGTTGGACATATTCGTCGAACTCGATAAAGATTTTCTTCTCGGTGAAGTTGCGTGTTCCCTGCTCGGGTGTCATCATCACGATATTGGGTGGCAACGTATCTTTGGGTCCTCCGAGCGGGGTTGTTGTGTTGGCACAGCGCCACAGCAGTCCCGAACAGAAGAACGCCACGCACACCACGCGGGCTATTGATAGTAGTATGTTGTGTTTTCGCGTCATCGGTTAATTCTTTATTAGAGTGTTGCTTGCGAGTCCTCCTCTTTTTGTGGGAACACAAACTGCCACGACGAGGATTTGTAGTTGTTGCGGCGCCACACCTCAAACCAAATAGGAATTTGCAAATTCCAAAGGTTTTCGGTAATGGTTACCTCGCGCCACGCAAAGATTTTGTACTCGGGAACGCAGACAACGACCACCGAGGTTGTGGCATGCAGAGGCAGTATGATGTTGCTGCCTCGTTGCATTTCGTGCACATTGCACAACACATACTCCCCCTTCTTGTGATTCCACAGCTGACCCATAGCAATCGAATCGTACGATGCGCTGATATAGAAGTCGTCTTTGGAGCCATAGAAAGCGTATGCCGACAAATCCGACGGAGTGTTGCCCACACCGCCCTGATACATCTGCACTTTGGGTACTATGGTGTAGTCGCAATCCAACGCCACGCGCTGACAGCCTCCCAGAAGGGCGGTGCCAACGAGCGTTGCAATCACAATGAAAATTTGTTTGTTGTTCATTACTTGTCTTGCTCTTGTGCCAACAACTCCTCACGCAGTTGGCCTATTGTTTTACCCAATACGGGGTGTGTGTAGTCACGCATAATCTCGCACAACGGAGCCAACACAAAGTCGCGTTTGTGAAGCAGCGGGTGGGGGATAGTCAGTTCGGGCGACTCGACAATCACGTCGTCGTAGAACAGAATGTCGATGTCAATCTCGCGGTTGCAATAGGTGCCTCCCGAAGCAGCCTTCTCCTCGGCCTCTTTTTGACGATTGCGACCCAGCTCCAATTCGATACCCTGAACGACACTCAACAACTCGTCGGGCGACAACTCGGTGTCGATAACCAAAATTTGGTTGCTGAACGGAAGCTCCGACTCGAAGCCCCACGCCTTGCTCTCGTAGCGGTGCGAGCAGCGCATAACGATACCGGCTTTGTGGTTAATAAGTTCTTGGGCGCGATGCATTCGCTCTTTGACGCCTGCAATGTTTCCTCCTGTAATAAGTACTGCACGTGCCATTATCTTGGATTTATTTGTTTGCTCACGGTGAGAGCAAAATGGGTGAATATTATATTTGCATTGCCGTTTTGGCGGATTTGTGCCAACGCACGTTCCATCTCCATAACGAGTGTTTCGATATTGTCATTGCCGATGAACGGCGAAAATTTGCGGCAGAACTCCAACTCCTCGCCCCACAGGTAACAAATCTCGTTCATACCGGCGTGCAACATATAACTGCTGCGTAATAGGCGTATGGAGTTCTCCAAGAAGTGTTTTTGGGGCTCGCGGCCCAACTTCGCAACGCGATCTGCCCAACCCATCAGCTCCAAGTGCTTGTTGTTGTAGCTCAAACGCATCAGCTCGACAAACAGAGCGAAGTTTTCGTCGCTCTCCTCCTCGCTATCCACAAGTCGTCGCGCTTCCAACAGGTCGCCTCCCGACAGCTTGGCTATCTGCGACGCTTTGTCTGCCGCCACGCCTTCACTTACAAGCTTCTCGGCAATCAATCCCTCGGCCACCTGACCGATATGGTAGGGTTGTGTTCTACTGATGATTGTCGGCAGCAGCACCTCGGGCGACTCGCTGACCAAAATGAACAGCGTCTTATCCCAGGGCTCTTCCAATATTTTGAGCATTGCGTTGGCGGGCTCGCCTTTCATTCGTTCGGGCAGCCAGATAACCACCGCTTTATACTCCGCCTCGAAACTTTTGAACGACAACTTGCGCATCATCTCGCCGATGTCGCCGGTGCTGATATTGCCTTGTTGGTTATCCAGCCCGATGGCGTCGTACCACTCCTGCTCGCTGAAATAGCCGCCGGTTTGGCCGACAATTTGTCGCCACTCGCCCATAAAATGGTCGCTCAGGATAACCTCGTCGGCCTTTTTGTTCTTCTTGTTTACGGGCATTACCATATGCAGGTCGGGGTGTTCCAAAGCCTGCATCTTGCGACACGAAGCACACTCGCCACAACTGTCGCCATCGTGACGATTGGTGCAGTTGATATACTGAACAAAAGCCAGCGCCAACGCCAACGAGCCACAACCAGGGCGACCCGCAAACAGCAATGCGTGGCTAATTCGACCCTCGGCAACCGAGCGACGAAGTCCCTCTTTCAACTCTTCGTGTCCTATGACCTCCCTAAACAACATATCTGCGTAGTATTAACCGCGTCCTGTACTTCCGAAACCGCCTGCGCCTCGCTCGGTGGCTCCCAACTCCTCGACCTCGCACCACTCAACTTGTGCGTGTGCGGCTACGACAGCTTGGGCAATGCGCTCGCCGGGTTTAATCTCGAAGGGCTCGTTCGACAGATTGACCAAGATGACCTTAATCTCGCCACGATAGTCGGCGTCGATGGTGCCGGGCGAGTTGAGGACACTGATTCCGTGTTTGGCTGCCAAGCCACTGCGGGGACGAATCTGCATCTCGTAACCCTCGGGCAACTCGACATATAATCCTGTCGGAACCAATGCGCGCTCCAACGGGCCGAGTGTAATGCTTTGCTCCATTGCTGCGCGAAGGTCCATACCTGCCGACAGCGGTGTCGCATAACTCGGAAGCTCCATTCCCGAACGGTTTATGATATTAACTTTCATAATATTTCCTCTTTTTGAGTGTAAGTTATTTTTTGAGTTTATGTCTAATCATTTCAAAAAGTCGCTCGCGCCAGCCTGCGTACAGAGCATACGCACCAAGAGCCACGATGCTCACGCCATATTGTACCCAAAGGCTCTCGGTTGCATCGTCTGCCAGCGAGCAGGCGAAGTACAGCACCAAGCCGAGGACGACATACTCGCCGATGCGCCCCCATTGATAGGGCGTCGGGAAGTATTTGCGGTTGAGCCACCAACTGATAGCCACCATAACAGCCTCACTTATAAGCCTTGCCCACGCAGCTCCGTAGTAGCCCAAGCGCGGAATGAGCACCACATTTGCCACCACATTTGCCGCAACGCCCGCAAACGTAACGTAGATGGCATAACGGGTTTTCTCCTCGCGTTTGTACCAGAACGACAAGTTAAGCCACACGCCCGCCAGCAAGTGCCCGATAAGTATCACGGGCAGAATATAAACTCCCTCGCGGAACTCTGGACCCGCCAACAGTGCAAATACATCTTTGAACAGTGCAATGCCGAGGAAAATCGCCATCGACACCATAACGTAGTATTTGAGTGCGGCCGCATTGGTCTCAACGAACTCCTCCTTGCGGAAGTTCGACAGGAAGAACGGCTCGGCGGCAAGTCGGTACATCTGCGTAAAGAGCAACATTACCACCGCAATTTTGGTCACTGCGCCATAGATACCCAGCTCGGCAAAAGCGGCTTCGCCACCCGGTGTCAGCCACTTGATTAGTTGTCGGTCGAGAAACTCACCTGCCGTACCCGCAACACCGCCAATCAACAACGGCATCGAGTAGGCAAGGATAACCCTCAACTGCGCCCAATCAACCTTCGGCAACACGCCATCGCAACTCGGCAGTATCAGCAGCCACGTCACCACGCTCGATGCAAGGTTTGCAACAAAGACCCAACCCACGCCAAACTCGCTTTGGTACAGTCCCGCCTCGCCAAAGGCAAACGCCAACGCAACCTGAATTACGATACCCACAATTTTGAGCGTCACAAAGCGCACCGCCCGACCTTGCTCCCGCAATCGCGAGAAGGGAATCGTAGCCCACACATCGAACATCACAATCAACGCCATCAGCACAATGTAG
Source organism: Rikenellaceae bacterium (assembly GCA_015060105.1). GTDB lineage: Bacteria > Bacteroidota > Bacteroidia > Bacteroidales > Rikenellaceae > UBA940. The sequence continues at coordinate 18,263 of SUZD01000010.1, forward strand.
AGCGGTTGCTCGACATAGACCTCACCCAGAGCGTGTCCTATGGGTGTTCGCAGTAGAATTACCACCGCTGCAAACAGAGCTGCCGCCAATGAGGTTATACCCCAAGTTGTTGCGAATAGATGTCGTTTGCCCGCCTCGTCGGTCTTGCCCGCAAAGCGGAAATAGCTGCTCTCCATTCCCATCGTCAGCACCACCAACGCAAAGGGAATGAGTGCATAGATGTCGGTCACAACGCCATACTGCTCGGTGCCGAGGATATGGGTGTAGTACGGAAACAGCAGGTAGCTCAACATTCTGACAACAATGCTGCTGATACCGTAAATGGCGGTCTGTCCTGCGAGTTTTCCGATAAGTCCCATAAAGTGTATGGCTGTTGTAACTTACAAAAGTAAGAATAAAAATCGGGTTTCCCAAACGCGCGCACGTGTGAGTAGGCTTTGAGGGGCGTATTTTTTTGCATTTGGAGGGGGTGTTTAGGTCGAAAAACGGATTTTGTCGGTAAAGTTTTTGAAAATTGCCCCCAAGTGCTTATCTTTGCGCCACTATTGCGAGCGCAGTTGTTGCGTCCGACCGATAGAGGACCCATAGCTCAGTTGGTTAGAGCAGCGGACTCATAATCCGAAGGTCGTGGGATCATGCCCCTCTGGGTCCACCAAAAGTCTCGATTTTGTCGAGGCTTTTTTTTATTTCCGAAAGGGATTGTAGGCCGTTTTGTTTTCTTGGCAGGAATGTATAACTTTGCAAAAAACCAACAAACGATGACTCCCCGAATAAGTGTAATAATTCCCGTCTATAATGCCGAGCAATTTTTGGCGCAATGTGTCGATAGCGTGTTGGCGCAAAATGGCCTCGATTTCGAAGTGTTGCTCATCAATGACGGAAGCCGCGATCGCAGCCTCGAAATATGCCAAAATTATGCTGCGCAGGACCCGCGAGTAAGGGTGTTTGATAAGCCCAACGGAGGTGTTAGTTCGGCTCGAAATATGGGCTTGGATAATGCGCTCGGAGAGTGGGTTGTGTTTGTTGATGCCGACGACGGTTTGGTGCCGGAAGCGTTCTCGGTGCTTGCTCCGCATCTTGCTGATAATGATGTTGTTCGCTTCTCGTCACGGGATATTTTTGCCGACGGAGGAGTTCGTTACCGTCGCCTTACTCCTGCCGCAAATCGTGACGAATCTTTTGCCCAAGTTATTGGTCACAGATCGATTTGTGCGGCTTGGAGTGGAGTGTTTCGTCGTGCGATTTTCGAGCAGCACAAAGTCCGTTTCAGCACCCAATTAACCTATGGCGAAGATTGGCTTGTTTTGGCGACAATTCTGTTCCATAGCAGCAAAGTTGTGACGCTTCACGATGCACATCTCTACATCTATAATCGAGGTAATGATACGAGTTGTACCAACACTATGACGAGTGGAAAATTGATACAATCGATGTTGGTTGTGCGGATGTTTCGTGAGATGGTGGGCGAGGGGTGTTATGTGCGCGAGTTGAGCCACTCGCGTTGTCGCCGAGTGGGAATGTTGATTAAGCATTGTGGTCACGCCCAAACTGCGCGCGAATTATTTGCCGTGCGCGACAGGATTGATATGCTGACGCTCAAAGATATAGTGACTTCGAAACTGCATTTGAGTCTGCGCTTCCGACTATTACGATTTTGGATTAGGTATCTTGCTTTTGCAGGGGAAGTTGCCTAACAAGGTGATTTCTGCGTTGTCCTCCGATTCGCAATCCTCACATACGCCGAGTATGCTGCGGTTGCTCATCAGTCGTCCGCCTTGAAATCCCACTTGTTATACAACTTCTGGTGTAGGTAAGGTGATTTCTGCGAAATGTGAATATAAAAGGACTGTCACAAATTGGACAGTCCTTTTTTTACTTTTTACTCTCGTTGGAGAAGGGTGCAAATTCGGCTTTCGGGTCGCGCCACGAGGGCTTACGCATAGCGTAAATCACAAGTGGTATGACGACCATAACCACACAACCGATTATCAGCACCGAGTACCATACAGCATTGCTTCCGGTGGCTATCTGTCCGGGTGGCACAAAACTCAAAACAAATGCCAGCAGCGAGCCGAGAAAACCGACGCCGCCAATAAGCCACATCACTCCATTTCCTTTGCCTCGGCCCAAGCGGAAAGGTCGCGCCGTTGAACGCATCTTGTAACGCAAAGCGATGGCCGCTGCGAACATCAGCATATACATTATAAGATACAGCAAGATAGTGAGTTGCGACAATATCTGGTAGAACGATTGCACCGAGGGCATAATCACAAAAAGCAGTGCCAAAAGCGATACAATTCCGCCTTGTACCAACAGGATATTTCGTTGGACTCCGCGTTTGTTGGTGCGTTGGAAGAAGGGGGGTAAATAGCCTGCACGTCCAACCATAAAAATACCTTTTGATGGGCCGGCAACCCAAGTCAAAACGCCCGCCAAAACTCCGAACATCAGCGCAATGGCGATTATCGGGCCCGCCCACGAGATGTGGAAGTGGCGGAAATAGTTGTCAAATCCGATGAGCAGAGATTGTGTCAGGCTGATGTCTTTGGCGGGTATGATGAAGCCCAGCGAAAAGGTGCCTAATACAAAGATACACACCGTGATAATGGAGCCGATGATGATGGCTCGAGGATACCCTTTTGATGGATTTTCGACCTCCATAACGTGCACACCCATCATCTCCATTCCCGCGTAGAACAGGAAGATACTGCTTGCCAAAACCAGATTGTCGAACTTCGATAAGTCGGGTAGAAAACCTTGCGACATATCCATATTGTTGTGGCCTCCCGTTGCGATGTAGATTGCGCCCAGCACAATCAGCAGACCGGCGGGGATAATGGTGCCAATCATACCGCCCCACTTACTGATTTTGCCGACCCAACTGAGTCCTTTCAGTGCGATGAAGGTGGCGACCCAATAGATTGCAAGCACCACGACGATTGTGAATAGTTTGCCCGATGCGAGTTCCATATCGTGTGTCTCGTTGCTGCCGATAAACGCCAACGAAACGGCACCGAAGGTCAAAACCGTAGGATACCAGATGGTCGATTCAATCCACTGCAACCAAATTGCAAGGAAGCCTGTGCGGGCTCCAAAAGCCTCGCCAACCCAGCGAAAAACACCGCCCTGCTTGTCCGAAAACATCGCAGCAAGTTCGGCAGCAACCATCGCCGTAGGTATCAGAAAGACAATGGCAGCAAACAGATAGTAGAAGGCCGATGAAGGGCCATAAACAGCCTCGGCAGGCAAACCTCGAAGGCTCACAACTGCCGTCACATTCATAATTGCGAGGGTCATTACGCTCAACTTGAAGCCGCGACCAACGCTCGATTTATCACTGCTCATAACAACACTTTATTAGATGGTTAAGGGGAGCGAAGAGGCTCCCCCGTAAACTGTTTTAGTGGGTGTAAACGCGACCTTTGAGACTCTTTTCGCGCTTCTCGTACGATAGGCGTGACGAGGTGGGATAAGCCAATTTTTCGAGCTCTTCAACGGCCGAGCGAATATCAGCCAACAGCATATCGGCCATATCGCGCGACATTCCCTGACGAACAACGATTCGCATCACGACCATATCTTCGATGCTCTTCGGCATTGTGTAGGCGGGCACCATCCACCCCTTCTGCATCAACTTGTCTTGCAGGTCGTACAGAGTCCAGCGAGCCTTGCGGTCGTATTCGGGATTCATATACCAGATGAATAGCGGGTTTTCCAATCGCTTGGCGTAGTTGCGGAAACACTCCATTTTGCCAATCTCTTCGTGGCAATATTTGGCCACCTCCATCGAGGTTTGATGAATCTCCTTGTAGCCCTCGAAGCCCAAACGAATGAAATTGTAGTATTGGCCGAGAATCTGCGCTGCGGGGCGCGAAAAGTTAAGGCCGACTTGCGAAATGCTGGCTCCCAAGTAATTGACGCTGAACGACATCTCTTCGGGCAGATAACTCTTGTCGCGCCATACTACCCAGCCCAAACCCGGATAAACCAAGCCGTATTTGTGGCCCGAGGTCGAGATGGATTTCACCCATTTAAGACGGAAATCCCAGCGCGTTTCGGGTTGCAGGAACGGCAGAATGAAGCCGCCCGAAGCTGCATCGACGTGAATAGGGATTTCGTATCCCGTGCGACGATTATATTGGTCGAGTTCGTGGTCGAGCGCCTCAATATCGTCGTTCATACCTGTCCAAGTGACGCCGGCAATAGGCACGATGCAGATTGTATTTTCGTCGCACATCGCCAATGCTTGTTTTGGGTCGAGGGTGATGTGTTCGTGGGTCAGGGGCACGGTGCGCATCTCGATTTGCCACAGTTGGCAGAACTTCTCCCATACAACCTGATAGGCCGAACTCATTACCAAGTTGGGCTTATCGTAGGGTTTTCCTGCGTCCTTTCGACGCTTACGCCAACGCAGCCACGCAGCAACACCGCCCAGCATACAGGCCTCCGACGAGCCAATGCCCGGCGCACCCGTTTTCCACTCGCTCTCCTCGGGCGAGTGCCACAGATTTGCAATGATGTTGATGCAACGGCCACTCATAACGGCAACCCTCGGATACTCCGTTTCGTCGATATAGTTGATGGCAATCGACTCGTTCATCAGGCGTGTACCATAGTCGTCCATATAGGTAGTGACGAAGGTTGCCAGATTCAATCGAGGTTGTGTTTGCGGATAGGTCTCGTCCTTGACGATTTGGTATGCAATCTCGGGCGACATTTTGTGTTTCGGAAGAGTTTCGGTTGGAGCCGAATGGCGCATCTCCTTCGAGCCGAAGATGGCTGTGGTAATGTTTTCTTTATCCATAACGCTTAAATTTTAATGTATGTCACCCTGCCAATTCACAAACTATGCCACAAAAAAAAGAGGTGCGACCCACACACGTGAGTCGCACCCTCCAAACAGCCCGCAAGGGGCTATATTATATATTGGTGTAATGATTAGCCAATGATGCCGCCGGTCGAACCGCCGAACTCAACATCCTCGCCTTCTTCCTCGCCACCTTCGCCACCGTCGAGGCCAAGACCGCAAGTGTAGAAGTTAACAACGGTTACATTACCCGCTGCATCAACCAATGCGAATGCGATGATGTTACCACCCCATTTAGCGTCGTATTCGAGCATACCATTGAAGGTGTACTCAACGCCCTCGGTAACGATACGGTAAGCACCGTTCTCGCTTGCGATAGGAGTATCGCCATCAGCAAATTTGAGAGCCACTGTGCTGCTAACCTCGTTGGGATGAGCCGAGTCACCAAGGTTCAACAACCAAGCGGTCGAACCAGCGGGGATACCCGATACCGTGAAGGTAGCGGTACCACCAGCAACATTCTCCGAAACGAGAGTCAAAGCGGGAGTAGTAGGCTCGGGACCGGGAGTGTCACCACCTTGTGTGCCGTTCATACCAACACCGCAAGTGTAGAAATCAACAACAGTTACATTGCCCGCTGCATCAACCAATGCATAAGCGATGATGTTACCACCCCATTTAGCGTCGTATTCGAGCATACCATTGAAGGTGTACTCAACGCCCTCGGTAACGATACGGTAAGCACCGTTCGCGCTTGCGATAGGAGTATCGCCGTCAGCGAATTTAGCAGCAACGTCGCTATTTACGTTCTCGGGTTGAGCCGAGTCACCGAGGTTCAACAACCAAGCGGTCGAACCAGCGGGAACGCCAGCGATAGTGAAGGTTGCAGTACCACCAGCAACGTCCTCCGAAACGAGAGTCATAGCGGGAGTAGTAGGCTCGGGACCGGGAGTGTCACCACCACCTACATACTCTTTGGTACCGTTGAATACGCCCTCGCCGCTGCAATAAGCAGCAACTACGATAGGAGTATTGTCTGCGCCAACCTCAACTACGAGGATGTTTACAGCGTACTCTGCATAAGCTGCGTCGTAAGCCTCCATGTACTCGTAAGCGAACTCTTGACCGCTCTCGGTAACCTCTTTCTTTGCACCTGCGATGCTACCTACGGTACCATCATACTCCTCGAAAGCAAAGTCAATCATAGTAGCCAAAGTTGCAGGGCTACCTACGGTACGAAGGATATAAGTTTTAACAGCGCTGTTTACATTGTTTACTTTAACGGTAGCCGAAGTCGAAGTGGGATCCGAAAGGTTCTCGGTTACAACTTCAAGAGTAGCACCTTTGTAAAGTTCGCCATAGAGGTTGTCGCCGGGCTCAATGGGAGTGTCACCACCTACATTTTTGTCACCGGTACCTGCCATGTAGTAGTCGCTGATGCTGAATTTGCCATCTTGGTCAAGAGTAACGGCAGCAACAATCGAACCACCCCAGCTTGCGCTGTAAGGAAGCATAAGGTTGTAGTCGAAAGTCTCACCTACGATGAACGAAACGGGTTTGAACGAACCGTTAAGGCTCTCGTCAGTACCGTCCCACTCTTGGAGGTTGCTCTCGATAGCCTCTGCCAACTCACCCTCGGTAGTCTCGTAGAAGAAATACAACCAAGCTTGAGCTACGTTCTCGCTCTTCGATGCGATGCTAACAGTAGCGGTAACATTCTCCTCGGTTACGGTACCCTCTTTAACCGAAATGGTAACCTCACCGGTACCGGTCATATCAACTTTGCTGGGAGTCACCTCCTCGGCTTTCGATGCGAAGAACTCTTTCTCGCTGTCCCAAAGAGTTACAACGTTGGTCAATGCGCTGGGAGTGCCATCTGCGTCGAATGCCATTGCGATAATAGCGTACTCCAAACCGGGAACATAGATCTCCGACTCGATAGTAACCGAACCATTCTCAACGTCGTACTCTTGCCACATGTAAGAAGCCTCCTCCGAGTTCATGATGAAGTCGAGGGTTGCTTTGTTGTTGTTATAGTCAACTTTCGAAGTGAAGTAAATACGAACTTTCTCGGTCTCCTCGTTGGTGGTGAGGGTGTAAGTAAGTTTGTAGAGGTCGGTTTGCTCCTCGATAGTAGCAGCGGTCACAGCACCTTTACCGTTCAACTCAGGACGGGTAGTGTGAACTTTTTGGTAAGCGATGTTACCAATCTTGCCGTCTTTGATAGCGATAGCGTAGATAACATAGTCGGTGTCAATACCAAGGTCGCCATAGAAAGTAACAGCCTCTTCGCCTGTGCAGATGCGGGGAGTTGTAGCGGCGTTTGCTGCGAGGTAGGTTTTGATCTCATCGTCAGTCATCTCGTCAGCGTTGAATTGATCTTGGGGGTTTACAGCCAAACGGTAGCCGGTGATGATACGGCACTCGCTGTCGGTAGTAAGGTCAGCGGTAACTTTGTTCATACCAACAACAACATTGTTGAGTTGGATATCAACGGTGCCATCAACAACAGCTGCGGGAGCGGTGAAAGTCTCGGTGTAAACTTTGTAGTTGCCTTGTGCATCCTCTGCATAAACAGCAACAGTGTACTTTTGACCCGAGAGAATAACGATACCGGTGTTCTCCTCTTTGGTTGTCAAACCGTCTTTTACGAGGTCCATCTCTGTCCAAGTTTTGCTCTCGGTAGCCGAGTTGTATTGAACATAAGGATAGCTCTCGTTGGGGTTCAACGAGTTTTTAGCAGCGTTAACGAAACGAGTTGTGTCGAAAGCCTCTGCGAAAGTAGCACCAGCGACGTAGCGAACGCACTCTTTGTATTTGAGTACCTCGGCGTCAAAGCTCAATGCAGTGACATTCTTCAATACAAGCGATACCAACTCGCCATTGCCCGAAGGCTCGTCTGTACCTCCACCACCGGGTGCAGGCTTGGGGTCGTTACAACCCACAACGCTCAGCAGAACAACTGCCAAAAGCGTCCACAATTTTGCAATGTGTTTCATAGTTTTGTTTGTTAAATAAAAAGAATAAATTGTTGTTTTTCTCTCTTGTTAATTTGGTGTTATGCGGCTATTTCCAGCCCTACATATGCCTATATTAGAATGCAAATATATATATATTTTTTAAAAACTTGTTGTTAATTATTGATTTTTCAGTTTTTTGTCGCAGAAAAGGTGTTTTTTGCTCCCAAACACAACAAAAAAACTCCCCGCTCAGAGGGAGTTTTTTGTTGGATTGGAAAATACGATGGACGAGCCTACATATTCATTCCGCCGCAGCAGTGAATAACCTGACCTGTAACATATTGCGACAAGTCGCTCGCCAAGAAGAGAGCCACTTTGGCAACATCTTCGGGAGTTCCGCCGCGACGCAAGGGGATTTGTTTTGCCCACTCGTTGCGTACCTCTTCGGGCAGGGCGTTTGTCATCTCGGTAATGATGAATCCGGGGGCGATGGCGTTGGCGCGAATACCGCGTGCGCCCATCTCCTTGGCAATACTCTTTGCAAGGCCAATCATACCCGCTTTCGAGGCCGAGTAGTTGCACTGTCCTGCATTTCCCGAAACGCCCACAACCGAGGCCATATTGATAATGCTACCACCGCGTTGGCGAGCCATAACGGGGGTCGTGGCGTGAATAAAGTTGAACGCCGATTTCAGATTGACGGTAAGCACGGCGTCCCAATCAGCCTCGCTCATACGCATCATAAGTTTGTCGCGGGTGATACCTGCGTTATTTACAAGAATATCGATGCGTCCGAAGTCTGCCACTACTTGCTCGACGACGCTGTGAGCCTCGTCGAAAACGGCTGCATTGGAGGCATAGCCTTTGCATTTCACGCCCAACGCCTCAATCTCTGCCTCTGTTGCCTTGCCGTTCTCGTCGATTGCAAGGTCGGTGAATGCGATGTCGGCTCCCTCGGCTGCAAATTGCAGTGCAATGGCCTTTCCGATGCCTCGTGCGGCACCTGTTACGAGCGCCACTTTACCAGATAATAGTCCCATATTCGAAAAATATTAAAATTATCGCCCCAAAGATACCGTTTTTTTTGAAAGAAATCGCTATTTTAGCCGAGCGAAACAAAATAACTCATCATATTATGACACAAGACAAACAAATTTTTGACCTCATCGCCGACGAGCGTAGCCGTCAGATGAAGGGTATCGAACTTATTGCTTCCGAGAACTTTGTGAGCGACCAAGTGATGGCTGCTATGGGCTCGGTTTTGACCAACAAGTATGCCGAGGGCTACCCCGCAGCGCGATATTATGGCGGTTGCGAGGTGGTTGACCAAGTGGAAAAACTCGCTATCGAGCGTCTGTGCAAGCTCTACGACGCCGAGTATGCCAACGTGCAACCCCACTCGGGCGCACAAGCAAATATGGCGGTTTTCTTCACCTGTCTGAAACCCGGCGATACCTTTATGGGTCTTGACCTTTCGCACGGAGGTCACCTTTCGCACGGTTCGCCCGTCAATATGTCGGGTATGTATTTCAATGCCGTAGGTTACAAACTCGACGAGGCAACAGGTACCATTGACTACGATGCAATGGAGGCTTTGGCGATGGAGTGCAAACCCAAACTTATCGTCGGAGGTGCTTCGGCATATAGCCGTGAGTGGGATTACAAACGTATGCGCGAGATTGCCGACAAGGTAGGTGCTTTGCTTATGGTCGATATGGCTCACACCGCAGGTCTTATTGCTGCCGGTCTGCTCGACAACCCCGTGAAATATGCTCACATCGTAACCTCGACAACTCACAAAACACTTCGTGGTCCTCGTGGCGGTATTATCCTGATGGGTAAAGATTTCGACAACCCTTGGGGTAAAACCACTCCCAAAGGCGAGATTCGCAAGATGTCGGCTCTGTTGAACTCGGCTGTATTCCCCGGTATTCAAGGCGGTCCGTTGGAGCACGTTATCGCAGCCAAAGCGGTTGCTTTTGGCGAGGCTCTCGAACCCTCGTACAAAGAGTACCAAATGCAAGTCAAGAAAAACGCAGCCGCAATGGCCGAGGCATTTATCAAACGCGGCTACAAGATTGTGAGTGGCGGTACCGACAACCACCTTGTGCTTGTTGATTTGCGCACCAAGTTCCCCGACCTCACAGGTAAAGTTGCCGAGAAAGTGCTTGTTGCTGCCGACATCACAACCAACAAGAATATGGTTCCTTTCGATAGTCGCTCGCCGTTCCAAACATCGGGATTGCGTTTTGGTGCTCCTGCCATCACTACTCGCGGTCTTAAAGAGGACCAAATGGACAAAATCGTCGAGCTTATCGACCGAGTTCTTGCCGACCATGAGAACGAGGAGAACATTGCAGCCGTTCGCGCCGAGGTTAATGCGATGATGGCGCAATATCCTTTGTTTGCTTGGTAAACGAAGCCTTGGCCGAAGCCGCATAATTAGGTGATTTCGGCGTTATGCTTACGCGGGGAGTCCTCACATACGCAAAGTATGCTGCGGCTCCCCGCGTTTCGCATGCCTTGAACTCCCACTAATTATGCGACTTCGCGGTGATTTAGTTCCTTTTTTAATCTTTGATTCCGACCTCCTGTTTCGAGGCGAAGAGTGTCGCTATGCTGATATGGCAGTCGGGTACTTCGCGCAGTATGGCCTCGCCGCACGACACCATTGTTGCGCCCGTAGTAAAGACATCATCGACCAACAGCAAGTGGCGACCCCTCAATAGTTCGGGGCGGGCAACCGAGAACGCATCTTTGACATTATCCCAGCGTTGCTCTTTGGCTGCAAGTCGTTGAGGCGGAGTATTGGCGTTGCGTTTCAGCACTCCTCGCAAGTACTTGATATTCATACTCTCGGCAATGCCTTGTGCCAGAAAATCCGATTGATTGTATCCGCGTGACAGGGTGCGCGCTTTGTGTAGCGGAACGGCGGCTACGCTGTCGATGTGAGCCCATAGTGGAGATTGTGCGAGCATCTGTCCCATCATTCTGCCCGCCGCGAGTGCGCGATGCCATTGTCCCCGAAACTTAAACTCGTAGGCGAGGTTGCGCCACAAACCCTCGTGCACATAAAACAGCAGCGAGCAGCCACGCTCAATGGGTATCATATTCCATACGCGCTCGGCAACGGGGTTGTTCGCCAAATTTTCGAAACCCGTAAGAGGCGCATCGACCATACATTTGGTGCAGATGAGTTGGCTCTCATTGTCGATGTGGCCCAAACATACGGGGCAATGCTTGGGGAAAAACAGACGAAAAATATCGATTATGTTATTGAGGGTCGACATTGAACACAATCGCGGTTTTTTTCCATCGTTTGCGAGTGTCGGCAGCGGCCGTCAACAACGATTGTTTTATCTCCGACAGAGTTGCACTGCGGTCGATTTTGAGGATTATCAATTGTGCGTGTCCGCGTCCGTAGCCCTCCTGCATAAGGGGTTGAGGCCCAAGAACTTCGACTTTGGGCAGACGTGCCTTGCGAGCCATTGCTTGTGCCGCTTCAACAGCTTCGTCGTACTGTTCACTTCGCACCTCAATCTGAATCATACGGCAGTAGGGCGGATAGTTAAATTCGCATCGTTCGTCGAGTATGTTGCGTGCTGCGGCGATGTAGTTTCCTTGTGCTGCGGCAACGATTATGGGGTTTGTGGGGTTGGCTGTCTGAATAACCACAACGCCTTGTGTGGTGCGTCGGCCGGCTCGACCTGCCGCCTGCATAATGGTTTGCAGGGCGCGCTCCGAGGCTCGGAAATCTGCCACCGACAACAGATTGTCGGCATTGAGTATGCCCGTCACAGTAACTCCCTCGAAGTCAAAGCCTTTGGTTACAAGGCGAGTGCCGACAAGTATGTCGGTTTGGTGGCTCTCCATACGATGTATTATCTCGCGTATGCGCGCGGGCGAGGAGGCGCTATCTCGGTCAAGGCGTTCAACCGTTGCATTGGGATATAGCTCTTTGGCGTATTGCTCGATTTGTTGTGTTCCCGTACCCATCGGTTGCAGTTCGGAGGAGTTGCAACGGGGGCACACCTCGGGCAGAGGGTAGTATCGGCCGCAATAGTGGCAGCGCAAACGATTGCCGTGTTGTGCCAGCGAGATGTTACAGCGGTCGCAACGGGGTATCCAGCCGCAACTACACTCGACGTAGGAGGCTGTTCCTCGTCGCTCCTGAAAAAGTATGGTCTGCTCGTTGCGGTCGAGCGCACTCTGTATGGCATCGCGCAACTCCATATTGAAGAATCGTTGTCGCTCGCCACGACGTGCCGAACTTCGCACATCGCTCACAACCACCTTTGGAGGTGTCGCTCCGCCCCAACGCTCATCAAGAACGATATGTAAATACTTGCCTGCAAAGGCATTATAGAGGCTCTCCATCGAGGGTGTGGCGGCGCAAAGAATGGTCTTGGCGCGATGTTTGGCTGCCAATACAATGGCGCAATCGCGTGCCGAATATCGAGGTGCGGTGTCGGTCTGCTTGTAGGAGTTGTCGTACTCCTCATCGACAACCACAACACCGAGTTTTCGTAGCGGCAGAAGAACTGACGAGCGCACACCAACCACCAATCGCGGTGTATTGCTCGTTGCCAGGCTCCACACTATCTCGGCGCGACGACGCTCGGTAAGCCCCGAGTGGTACAACACCACAGCGTCGCCAAAGGTGCGGCGCAGTCGCTCGGCAAAGTGTGACGACAGACTCATCTCGGGAACAAGCCACAAAACATCGTGTCCTTTGGCCAGTGCACGGGCGGCAAGGGTCATCACAATCTCGGTCTTGCCACTACCCGCAACACCTTGAAGCAGTGCTGTTTGTTGCTTGCGCAAGCCTTGTTCGAGTGCATCGAATACCTCTTTTTGCGCCTCGGAGAGGGTGGGGGTTGTGATAGGTTGTGTGGTGGTGTCGGAGCAGACAGTTTTGGTGTATATTTCAATGGCTCCTGCTTGTTGCAGATTGCGCAAAACGGCATACGAAACGCCGTGTTCCGCAAGTGTGGCACGGCGTACCTCGCCTTGTTGCGAGAGAGAGCGAATTAACTCCGCCGCCTCAATCTGTTTGCGCGCTCGTTTGGGCAGAGTAACACCCTCGACAATGCGCACAAAATCGACCTCGCGCGGGCGAAAAATCGAACGGCGAAACTCCTCGTCGGTAAGTCCTGCGGGCTTGATAAGCGACGGCAGTGCAGCGCGCACCACCTCGCCCAGGGTACACATATAGTAATCCGCCATCCAGCACCACAACTCAATGGTCTGGCGGGTTACCATCGGTCGTTCGAAGAGCACCTCTTCGACGGGGCGTATTTTGGCGTATGGCGGTCGGTTGTTGTGCTTGCCGACAACAACGCCTCCAACTCGTCGTCGCTCGCCCAAATGCACAGCAACAACACATCCGCACTCGACCTGTTGTGCGAGTGCGGACGGTAACTCGAAAGTGAATGGCCCTTGTGCAATGGGCAGTGCAACATCAACGTACACGACTACATCTTAATACTTTGTGCTGCAAAGTGTTACTTGACGGGTTGTGCTTCGAGAAACTCATTGGCTCGTTCGGCGTCTTCGGCCTTGACGCAGAGTCCGCAGGCGAAAAGTCCTGTCGGCCAAACCTGCGAGGTAAACTCGTTGGTCATGTAACACTCGAATCCGGCCGATTCGAGCAGCGATTTAACAATTTGAGCCTCGCCCTCGTTGCTAAATCTTCGGATTACGATTAAATCACTCTTTGCCATAATACGACTTTTTAGGGGTGAAAAATGCTCTTTATTTGTCTGCCATAAAGATATGAATTTTTTGTGAGAAAAAGAGCCCAAAAGATTATTTTTTTCAATCTTATTTTTGTATTTTTGTTACCTCGTGAAACATCAAAACACAAGACCTATGCCGCAATTCGTTCACTTGCACGTACATACGCAATATTCAATCCTCGATGGAGCCTCTGATATCAAAAAAATCGTCGCTCGCGCCAAAGAGTTGGATATGCCTGCACTTGCAATTACCGACCACGGTAATATGTATGGTGTCAAGGAGTTTCACGACGTAGCAACCAAGGCGGGAGTCAAACCAATCCTCGGTTGCGAGGTCTATGTCGTAAAAAACCGCTTCGAGAAGGATAAAGACGAGAAGGCGGGCGACCACCTCGTACTTCTTGCCAAGAACAAAAAAGGCTACCAAAACCTCTGTAAAATCGTCTCCTACTCGTGGACCGAGGGATTTTATTATAAACCTCGTGTGGATAAGGAGCTTTTGAGGTTGTATAATGAGGGTCTGATATGTAGTTCGGCTTGTTTGGGAGGCGAGATTCCCCAACTCATAATGCGAGGCGACTTGGCGGGCGCCGAGGCTGCCGTTTTGGAGTTCAAAGAGATTTTTGGCGACGACTACTACCTCGAAATGCAGCTCCACAAGGCGGGCGATGAGCGTGACGAGCATGTCTATATTCATCAACTCGAAGTCAATCGTGAGCTTCGCCGACTTGCTGCCAAACACAATATCAAACTTATCTGCTCCAACGACGTTCACTTCGTAATGAAAGATGACGCCGAGGCGCACGACCTGCTCATCTGTCTGAATACCAACCGCTATGTCGATGAGCCCAATCGTATGCGCTACACCTTCCAAGAGTATCTCAAAAGCGCCGACGAGATGGCGGAGCTCTTCCCCGACGATGCCGAGGCGTTGGCCAATACGTTGGAGATTGCCGACAAAGTCGAGGAGTACAAGATTACTCACGCTCCGTTGATGCCCGACTTTCCGCCTCCTCCCGATTTTCATATCGATTTGGACGAGGTGCGCGGCTCGATGCTTAAAAAGGTCGAGGACGAGGCTCTCAAAGAGAGATGTCTTGCTGCGGCGTCGCTCGAAGAGTTGGAGAAAGTGGCGGCCGAGGGCGGGCAGACCGAGCTTCTTGATGTTGCCAAGCAGTATTGTTACTTGCGGGCGTTGGCGTACGATGGTTGTCGTAAGAGATACTGCTCGGAGAGCAAGCCCGAACTGTCGGACGAGGAGCGCGAGCGTTTGGAGTATGAGCTGGCGACCATCGAGCGTATGGGATTCCCGGGTTACTTCCTTATCGTGTGGGACTTTATCCGTGCTGCGCGCGAGATGGGCGTATCGGTAGGTCCGGGTCGTGGTTCGGCTGCGGGCTCAATGGTGGCATACGCGCTCAAAATCACAAATATAGACCCGCTGAAATACCACCTTCTGTTTGAGCGTTTCCTAAATCCCGACCGTATCTCGTTGCCCGATGTCGATGTCGATTTCGACGAGGACGGCCGTGCCGATGTGCTCAACTATGTGACCGAAAAATATGGCAAAAAGCGTGTGGCGCAAATTGTAACCTATGGTACAATGGCAACCAAGTTGGCTATCAAAGACGTTGCCCGCGTGCTGCGTGTGCCTATTGCCGAGAGTGACCGCCTGACCAAGATGGTGCCCGACCGTATCGACAAAGAGAAGGGCGAAACACCATTCCACGCAGTATATCGTACGGTGCCCGAGTTTAAGCACGAGGCCGAGGAGGGTGAGCCTTCGATTCGCGCAACATTGAAGTTTGCCGAGCAGCTCGAAGGTCAAGTGCGCCAAACGGGTGTACACGCTTGCGGTGTGATTATCGGTAAAGATGACCTCGAATTGTTCGCTCCGCTCTCGACCGTCAAGGATAAGGAGAGCAAGGAAGAGGTCTATAAGAATGTGGTGCAGTATGAGGGTAAGCAGGTTGAGAGCGTCGGTCTTATCAAGATGGACTTCCTCGGTTTGCGTACTCTGTCGATTATCAAGGACGCATTGAAGAATGTGGAGCGTACGCGCGGTTTCTGGTACGATATTGACAGTGTGCCTCTTGATGATGTGCCTACCTATGAACTTTTCAGCCGTGGCGATACGACGGGTCTGTTCCAATTTGAGTCGGCCGGTATGAAAAAATATATGCGCCAGCTTAAACCGACCCGTTTCGAGGACCTGATTGCGATGAACGCACTCTATCGACCCGGCCCAATGGACTATATTCCCGACTTCATTGCGCGTAAGAACGGCTTGCAACCCGTGACTTACGACCTGAATGGTATGGAGGAGTATTTGAGCGATACCTATGGTATTACGGTCTATCAGGAGCAGGTGATGTTGCTGTCGCAGAAGTTGGGCGGCTTCACGGGTGGTGAGGCCGATACCCTGCGTAAAGCGATGGGTAAGAAGATGCGTGACGTGCTGGATAAGATGAAACCCAAGTTTATCGAGGGTGCAACCGAGCGCGGACACGATGCCAAGGTGTGCGAAAAGGTGTGGGCCGATTGGGAGGCGTTTGCTTCGTACGCCTTCAACAAGTCGCACGCAACCTGCTACGCCTATGTGGCCTACCAAACGGGTTATCTGAAAGCGCACTATCCGAGTGAGTTTATGGCTGCGTTGTTGAGCCGTAACTTTACCGACCTGAAAACCGTAACGCTCTATATGCAGGAGTGCAAGCGTATGGGTATCAATGTTATGGGTCCCGATGTCAATGAGAGCTACAATGTCTTTACAGCCGACAAGCAGGGCAATGTACGCTTTGGTATGGCGGCAATCAAGGGTGTGGGCGATGGCGCTGTGATGGAGATTGTGGCAGAGCGCGAGCGTGGAGGCCGTTTTGTCGATATTTATGACTTTGTGGAGAGGGTTAATCTGTCGGCCGTAAACCGCAAAGTGATAGATTGTCTGGCTATGGCGGGCGCTTTCGACAGCATTATAGACTTCCCGCGTGACCGTTTCTTCATTAAGCGTGGCGATATGAGTTTCTCGGAGGAGTTGGTGCGTTATGGCAACCGTCACCGCGAGGAGCGTGAGAATACACAACGCAGTCTGTTTGATATGTTTGATGACGCCTCGGCCGAGGTGCCCAAACCCGAAGTTCCGCAATACAACGACCCGCAAGTGGAGCGATGGGGACGACTGCAAACCCTTTCAAATGAGAAGATTGCGGTCGGAATGTATCTGTCGGCTCACCCGCTGGACGACTATGCCGTAATCATCGACAGCATGTGTAACATTGTGCCCGAGCAACTCAATAATCTGCCCGAATTGAATGGTAGTGATGTAACCTTTGCGGGTATTGTGACCTCGGTGCAAGTGATGCGAAACAAGAGCGATAAAGAGTATTGTCGTTTCAAGTTGGAGGGCTATGACGGTACCGAGTGCGAGATAATGCTCTTCAATAAAGATTTCGAGAAGTTCCGCGACAAACTCTATGTGAACTACTTTATCTATGTGTCGGGCAAGGTGATGACTCCGAAGTATAGCCCCGACCGAGTTGTGTTGAATATCAATAGCATACAGAAGTTGGAGGACGTGGAGCGCAACGCCGTCAAGAAGATTACGGTGGCGGTGCCTGCCCGTATGGTCGATAAGGAGTTTAGCGAGGAGTTTGCCAAGGCTGTCAATGAGAGCAAGGGACACATATCGCTGTGTGTGAATATTTACAGCGGCCAGGTGTCGCAACGTATGATTTCGCGTACCAAGCGAGTCAAGTTGAGCCGAGAATTTGTGGCTTTCCTCAAAGATAACAACCTCAAATATACACTTTCGTAATTCAGTAAAAATCAAATAATTAACAACTAAAAAGCTAAAACTATGGAAATTGAAGTAACAAAAAACAACATCGAAGAGTTGCTCTCTTCGGAACTTCCGTTGATGATTGATTTCTGGGCAGAGTGGTGCGGCCCTTGCCGTATGATTTCGCCCGTAGTCGAGGAACTTGCAGCCGAGTATAACGGCAAAATCAACATCGGCAAATGTAATGTCGATGAGGAGGCCGAGGTTACCGAGCATTTCAAAATTCGCAATATCCCGACACTGCTCTTCTTCAAGGGTGGCGAGATGGTAGATAAACACGTTGGCGCAGCTACCAAAGCACAACTTGCCGACAAATTGAATGCGCTGCTCTAAAAAAATACAATTTAACAAAGTTAAATTTGTAAAACGACAAAAAAAATCATAATTTTGCTACTGTTCGTAAGTATAATGGGTGCGAAAGCAAAAAATGATTAACCAATAAATAAAACTATGGCAAAACAACTTTTTTCTTATGTGAAGAGCCTGTTGATGAGTGCATTGGTGCTCTCGTCTGTGGCATTTGTGGGTTGCGAAGAGGAAGGTCAAGGTGATGGTCCTGGCGGTCTTCCTACATTGGCAATCGTAACCGAGGAGGGTGAAGAGGTTAGTGAGCTGACCATTAACGCTCCTATCGAAGGTATAACTTACACCTTCGGAGTTAAAACCAACGCTACAAGTTGGAACGCTACTTGTGAGGCCGACTGGGTGGAGCTTACAAAGAGCAATGGTGTTGTAACCGTAACAGTTGCCGCTAATGAGGGTGACGTTCGTAGCACCGAGATTAGCCTTACCACTTCGTCGCTCAAACGCGTTATCACCGTGCTTCAAGACGGCGAGATGGATATTGATGCAATCTACTACGAGGCGTTTGGTGCCGTTGAGGCAACCAAAACTTACGGCTCGACAGGTACCTATTGGCCCTATGTTGACCAATTCTTCGATGACGGCAAGATGACCGTTGCAGGTGAGGGTGCATCTGCTGTGACTTACTATGGTAACAGCGTATCGGTTCGTCCTACAATGGCTTCGAGCGATTATGAGGGTGCTTCGGGTGTGAACTCGTGCTTGTTCAGCAACGGTAAAGCCGACGCATATCTTATCGTTGAGGGTATTGCTTTGGGTGGTGCTACTCAATTGCAATTGTCGTTTGGTGTTAGCCACAGCGCAGGTCAAAACGTATATACTACCATGAAAGAGAGCGATATCGAGGTTTCGATTAGCGCAAATGGTAGCGACTATGTGGCAGTTCCTGTAACACTCCCCACCGTTGACGCTTGGGGTGTGGCAACTTCGGAGTTTGCTGTTTCGTCGGAGGTTTCGACACTCTACATCAAATTCAACGTTCCTGTGAACGCCGAGGACCAAAGCGCAATCCGTGTTGATGATATCAAACTCGTTGAGGGTGGCGCAGGTGCATTGGTTGATTTGGATACTTCGTCTTCGGTCGAGGTTACTCTTCCCACCACTGCACTGGATACCTTCCAAGATACCTTCCAAACCGTAACTAACTACGAGGTTTACAAATCGGAGAACTGGTGGTTCACTTCGAACGACCGCAAATATCCTGCTACACCCAGCTTGGGCTGGCACGGTCGTACCTATGGCACCGACGCTTATATCTCGATTGCTCCTTACCAAAGTTCTCAAACCGAGGTTTTGGCATTCGCAGGTACCTTGCTGAATGTGAAAGCGGCTGCCAACAAGACTTTGGCTTTCCAATTGGCTATCTACTACCAAACCGAGGACCAAAGCAAACTCGAATTGGTTGCTTCGACCGACTTTGCAGGCGACGTTACTACTGCCACTTGGGAGGTTGTTCAAGATTTGACATTCCCCGCTGCTTCGACCATGAACGAGTGGAAAGACTACTCGGTTGATTTGTCGAAATATGCCGAGAACGACAAAGTTTATGTTGCTTGGCGTTATACCGGTAAGAGCAACACCTACCGTTTGGATAACGTAGCGTTCAACGCCGAGATTAGCGACGAGCCTATCGTTGATGAGACTTCGGTTTCGATTCCTTTCGTGCTCGATGGTACCAAAGGTAAAGAGCAAATCGATACTATGGACGGTGTAACCCAATTCGGTTTGGGCGAGAACTACAAGAATGGTAACATCAAGTTCGGTTCGGACCAAGCTTGCATCTGCATCCACGCAAACGCTGCTATCGGTACTGCAATGGTTGAGGCTTATGCAACCGGTGACGCTACTACCAACGCATTCGAGTTCTTGGGCTCGGTTGATGGCGTAGAGTACACCCGTATCGACAGCGTGACTATGAGCGAGGGTAAGAATGTCGTTCAACAAGTTTCGACAACAAGCGAGATTCCTTCGGACGTTCGCTTCATCAAGATTGTATATCACAAAGTATCGGGTAGCGGTACCAATGCTTCGGTTAGCAAAATCGTTTTGGCTGCTCCTGGTGGTAGTGTTGAGGTTCCCGAGATTAAGGTTTCGCCCGAGAAGATTGAGGCTCCTGCCGAGGGTGCGACTGCAACTCTTACTTATGAGCTTAAAAACTTTATTGGCGAGGTTGTTCCCGAGTTCGCTTGCGAGGCTGATTGGGTAACTATTGGCGAGGTTTCGGAAGGTGCAGTTGAGGTTACCGTTGCCGAGAATACAGGCGCAGAGGGCCGCGAGGCTACCATTACCGTTACCGTTGCTGGTATCGAGGGTAGCGTTGAGGTTGCCGTATCGCAAGTTGGTACCGAGTATGTTGAGCCCGAGACTTTGAGCGTTGCCGAGGTTGTTGCTCTGTATGACGCAGACAATATCGAGGCTATCAATGCAGCGAAGATGACCGGTTATGTTGCTCTCGTTGCCGAGGACGCATCGCAAGGTATTTCGGCTCGTTCGTTGTTGGTTGTCGATAACACTGGCGCAAAGAATAGTGGTCTTATGCTCTACAACATTACAGGCACAGGTCTTGCTGCCGGAGATAAAGTTACCGTTGATCTTTCGACTGCCGAGATTGCAACCTACAACGGTTTGCGTGAGTTGAAAGGCTTCACCGTTAGCCAATTTACCAAAGTCGAGGGCGAGAGCGCAACTATCGCTCCCGTTGAGATTGCAGCTGCCGAGTTGGGCGACTACCAATCGATGTTGGTTTCGATTAAAGATGTTCAGGCTGTTGAATCGGCCGTAGGTTATGTATTCTGTACAGCAGATAAGGGTTATACCACCAAATTTACCGATGGCACTACCGAGATTGCAGTATATTGTACCAAACAAATGACCGCCTTGAACGATGTTGAGGTTGGCGCACAAACCGCTACCATCACAGGTTGGGTTGGTTGCTACAATACTCCTCAACTTATTCCCACCGTTGAGAGCGCAATGCAATTTGCTGCAACTGCACAACCTTCGTTAGCTGTTACTCCTACTTCGGTAGAGGTTGT
The DNA here is from genome assembly GCA_015060105.1 of Rikenellaceae bacterium. Taxonomy (GTDB): domain Bacteria; phylum Bacteroidota; class Bacteroidia; order Bacteroidales; family Rikenellaceae; genus UBA940. The sequence continues at coordinate 39,004 of SUZD01000010.1, forward strand.
AGCCGCAGGTGCAACAACAACTCTTACCTACGAGCTTAAAAACTTCGTTGGCACAGCCGTTCCCGAGTTCGCTTGCGAGGCTGATTGGATTACCATTGGCGAGGTTTCGGAAGGTGCTGTTGAAGTTACCGTTGCCGAGAACACAAGTGAGGAGAGCCGTGAGGCTACCATTACCGTTACCGTTGCAGGTATCGAGGGTAGCGTTGAGGTTGCCGTATCGCAAGTTGGCACCGAGTATGTTGAGCCCGAGGCGTTGAGTGTTGCCGAGGTTGTTGCTCTGTATGATGCTGGTAATATCGAGGCTATCAAGGCTGCCAAGATGAGCGGTTATGTTGCCCTCGTTGCCGAGGACGCATCGCAAGGTATCTCGGCTAAATCGATTCTCGTAGTTGATAACACAGGCGAGAAGAATAGCGGTCTTATGCTCTACAACATCACAGGCACAGGTCTTGCTACCGGCGATAAAGTTACCGTTGATCTTTCGACTGCCGAGATTGCAACCTACAACGGTTTGCGCGAGTTGAAAGGCTTCACCGTTAGCCAATTCACCAAAGTCGAGGGCGAGAGCGCAACCATCGCTCCCGTCGAGATTTCGGCTGCCGAGTTGGGCGATTACCAATCGATGTTGGTTTCGATTAAAGATGTTAAGGCTACCGACGCTGTGGTAGGTACTACCTTCTGTACCTCGTCCAAGAACACCTCTTCGAAATTTACCGATGGCACCAACGAGTTCGTGGTTTATTGTAGCAAGGCTATGACCGAGTTGAACGATATGATTATCGGCTCGCAAACCGCTACTATTACCGGTTGGGTTGGTTGCTACAACACTCCTCAACTTATCCCCACCATCGAGAGCGCGAAATTGTTCGAGAATAAAGAGGGTCTTATCCTTCTTACTCCCGCCGCTATCGAGATGACAGCCGAGGGTGGTTCGCAAAATGTAACTTTCGAGTTGCAAAACATCACCTCGACCGACCTCCCCACCTTCACAAGCGACGCTGCTTGGGTAACCTTTGGCGAGGTTTCGGCAGAGGGCGTTACCGTAACCGTTGCTGCTAACGAGGTAACCGAGGCTCGTTCGGCAACCGTTACTGCAACTCTTGGCGAGACAACTGCAACTTTGACCGTAACCCAAGAGGCTCTTGTTTTGGCAAAACTGCTCTACTCGACAGGCTTTGAGAGCGAAGAGGGCTTCACCGCAGGTCAAGTATATAACAACGAAGAGGCTGCTTTGAGTGGAGCTGATGGCCAACAATGGTCAACGATTTTCGGTACACCTTCGACAACCAAACCAATCGCAGGCACACAATCAATGCAAATGCGTTGCTACAAGGATAAAACAACGGCCGGAAGTTCAACTATGAACTTCGATTTGGAGGGTGTTTCGTATGTAGAGTTCGATGCACAAAACACTAACGGCGTTAATGTTCTTGTTCAATACTCGACCGATGGTGGCACAACCTGGACAGGCGACCAAACTTACACTTTGAATACACAAGCAGCAACCTACACTTACAATGTAAGTGAGGAGGGTGTAACAGCACGAGTTAAGTTCACTTTGGTTATCCCTGCATCGTTGTCTTCGACCAGTCGTTTATATATCGACAATGTTAAAGTTTATGGCGCAGCACCTACCGTAGAGGAGGGTGGCGACATCGACTTTGGCGGTTCGGTAGGTTCGATTGTTGAGTAACCAAACACTTAAAGTATTCACTCAAAAGGGTAGAGGGGAAGTCTCCTCTCTACCTTTTGGGTGTTTTGAAATCAAAAGAGACCGAAGATGAAACTGCGAGTAGCCAGATTGTTGAGCGTGATTGTTTTGTGTGCCGTGATGGCATTGGAGGGTTGTATGCCGACCACTCCACCATCGTTGTCGCGCCACGAAAATATCATTCCCCCGACACGCACGTTGGTCAATTCCGATGGTCAGACGGTTGAGCATAATTGGCTCGAACTGCCCGATATTAGTGGCAAGAGTGAGTCGCAAAAGTTTGTCACACACTATACCACAATCGGAGGAAAGCGCGTGCGCAACTACTCGATGTTGTTCGATACCGAGCATCGCGTTGCGCTGTGGGTCGCTTACCCGCTGCACCAATGCTATCTGGGTACAACAGCCCGCACAAATGCGTGGGATTGGGACCCGAAATTCTCCGAATCGGTACAACCGCAAGTCGCATACGGCTCTTTTGGCAACCCCTATCAACGCGGACACCAAATCCCTTCGGCAGACCGCCTTGTCAGCTACGAGGCCAATGCCCAAACCTTCTATGTTACCAACCAGACCGCCCAAAACGGAACGCTGAATGGTAATATGTGGGCAGACTTGGAGGGCTGGGTGCGCACCAAAATTTGCAAAGATACACTCTATGTCGTCACGGGTTGCGTCGTACCCCCGACGGGTGGCGAGCGTCGCCGCGAGGCCACCGTACCACAAGCCTATTTCAAGGCTCTGTTGCGTACGCAGAACGGCTCGTGGGGCGTTTATGCCTCGGACGACAATGCAACCTGTATCGCATTCTGGGTGGAGAACAAGAGCAACACATCGCAGGTGTCGTCGAAACAGGCTATGAGCGTAGCCGACCTCGAAGACCGCCTCGGATACGAACTCTTCCCCGCCATCTCCCGTCGCATCAAGGAGCAGTTTACTCCGTCGCGATGGGCGCTTAAATAGCAGAAAACCTTCGCGTTGAGTGTCGCTGTGCGTACTCGATGACGATTTAATTATACTCTATGAAACAGTTTAGACTCTTGATGCTGTGCGCTGTGGCCCTCGTTGGTTTGTCGGTGACGGCACAAACACCGAACAAGTATGTGGTGTCGTTCTATAACTTCGAAAACCTTTTCGATACCATCAACGACCCCGACACCTATGACGAGGAGTTTACACCCAAAGGCCCGAAGGCTTGGAACTCCTACAAATATTACAAAAAACTCGGAAACCTCGAACAGGTTATCTTCGATATCGCCCGCTACAACGGAACATACCCCGCAGTGTTGGGTGTGTGCGAGGTCGAAAACCGTAACGTGTTGGAGGATTTCGTTGCGATGCCTAAACTCGCTCCCGCAGGCTATCGTATCGTACACTACGATTCGCCCGATGCCCGAGGAGTTGATGTCGCATTCTTCTATCGCCCCGACGTGTTCGAGTTGGAGGGTAGCAAGGCGCATAAACTGATTGTGCCCGAGTTGCCCAACTTCCGTACTCGTGACATTCTGACAATGTGGGGTAAGATTGAGGGAGAGCCTTTCTTTATGGCGGTGTGCCACTGGTCGAGCCGCTTGGGAGGACAGGCTGCGTCGGCGTTCAAACGTAACGCCGCAGGAGCTCAAATGCGCCAAATTGCCGACTCGGTATTGGCAGCCAACCCCGCCACCAAGATTATCTTTATGGGTGACCTGAATGACGACCCCACCGACCCGAGTGTAAGGGAGTATTTGGGTGCGCGCGAGAACAAAAACAAACTCGTGGCAGGTGACCTCTATTCGCCCTTTATCGAGATGTTCAAGAAGGGCGAGGGTACGCTGGCTTATCAAGATGCGTGGAACTTGTTTGACAATATGATTGTCAGCGAAAACCTCGCAAACGGAACAACAGGTGCGCTACGCTTGACAAAGGCCGAGAAGGGTAAATACTATGGCAATATCTTCCGCGCAAGTTACCTCTTCCAAAAGGAGGGTCAGTATAAGGGTTATCCGTTGCGTACGTTTGTTAGTAACAACTTCCAATCGGGATATAGCGACCATATGCCCGTATATCTGCTAATTACGAAATAATAACGCTCATACCTATTATAATATATGAAGATAAACAGACTATTGGTTTTGGTTGCAGCACTGATGCTCGGCTTTGAGGCGATGGCTCAAAGTGGTGGCATTATGGGTCGCGTGGTTTCGCGCGGCGATCGTCAAGCTGTTGCCGGTGCAACCGTCACTGTCGAGCCCCTCGGAACATCGGTGGTGGTTCGTAATGATGGCTCGTTCACGCTCGGAGGACTCCAAGAGGGTGTCTATACCGTCAATGTCAAGGCCGAAGGCTATGAGCCCGAGAGCTATTTGGTGCGCGTGAAGGAGAATATGCGCGATATGAATATGTTGATTTTGGTCCCAGCCGAATTGGAGTATATCAATGACGCACAAGAACTTATAGAGCTTGATGCCGAGGGCCTCGATGTGTTGAGTTATAACTCGCCCGTCGCTTCGTCCAAAGACCTGTTCTCGTACATCGGCGAGTACAATTTCAGCGAGATGCGTTTCAATGCTCGCGGTATCGATGGCGAGGACGTATATCTCAACGGTGTCTATCTTGGCGATGCGTTGAACGGCTATTCGCCCTGGTCGCTGTGGACAGGTTTGAATGACGCTACCCGTAACCAAGAGCACACTTCGGGCTTCAAAGCGGGCAACTATGGCGTTGGCGGAGCCGGTGGTTCGACCAACATCAATGCTCGTGCATCGCAGATGCGTAAGGGCTTCCGTGCCAGCCTTGTAAACTCGTCGGGTAGCTATCGTTTCCGCGTTATGGCAACCTACGCGTCGGGTATGCTCGACAATGGTTGGAGCTATGGTTTCTCGGTCTCGACCCGTCAAGGAAGCAACTCGTGGGTTGATGGTGTCTATTACAACACTTGGGCCTACTTCGGCTCGGCCGAAAAACGCTGGGGTGACCGTCACAACTTGGCTTTGACAATCTTCGGAACACCTACCCAACGAAGCGCGCAAATGGCCTCGACCGAGGAGGCATATAGCCTTTTGGGAAACAACTTCTATAACCCCAACTGGGGATACCTCAATGGCAAGATGCGTAACGCCCGTGTGCGTAACAACCACGAGCCCGTTGTAAACCTTGCTTATACCTACTCGGCACCCAACAAAAAGACTACAATGACCGCTTCGGCTGTTTATCGTTTTGGTCGCAACGGCTACTCGGCTCTTGATTGGTACAACGCCCAAGACCCCCGCCCCGACTACTATCGTAACCTGCCGAGTTTCTACCTCAATGAGGGTCAGGGTAAGCGTTTCTTCCAACAAAATGCGGGTATGTACTCGATGGAAGAGTGGCAACAATGGGGTGAGTTCGACTCCTCGAACCCCGAGAAGTTTGCCCACCTTTATAACATCTGGTCGAGCGATAACCGCGCCTTCACCCAACTCGATTGGAATAGAATGTATAACATCAACCGAGGTTATACCAACAACGACGACAATGTTATCCCCGATGGCGTTCAAGTCGGTCAAAGCCGTAGTAAATATGTCATCGAGGAGCGTCGTACCGACCAACAGGATTTCAATCTGAACTACAAAATAGACCACCGTTTCTCGCAAAACCATAGTGTTACGGGAGGTGTGTCGTATCGTATGAACCGTACCGAGTATTACAAGATTCTCAAAGACCTGCTCGGTGGTTCGTATTGGATTGATATCGACCAATATGCCGACCGCGACTTCGGCGACGACCAATCGATGCAGAATGACTTGGCTCGCCCCAACCGCGCTGTGTATGAGGGCGATAAATATGGCTACGACTACTATGCACATATTCACAAGGCGCGTCTGTGGGGTGCCTATAACTATAACTCGTCGCTCGTAAATGCCTATGCTGCCGCCGAGATTGGTTATACATCATTCTGGCGCGAAGGTTTGGTCGAGAAAGGTCTGTTCCCCACTGCAAATGCCAAGAATGTGGGAGAAACATCGCTCGGTTGCTCCGAGAAACAAAACTTCCTCACATACCGAATTAAAGCGGGTGCCGATTTCAAAGTCGATGGCCGTAATACTATCGGAGTCAATGGTTTCTATCTGAATGACGCCCCCTATTTCCAATACTCGTTTGTGTCGCCCCGTACCCGTAATGCCGTTACCCCGGGCTTGACTACCGAGAAATATTATGGTGGCGAGGTTACCTATACCGCAAACTACTCGTTTATGAAGTTGCGTTTGGCTGGTTACTTCGTGCAGAACAACGACCAAGTTAAGGTTATAAGCTTCTATGACGATGTAAATCGCGCGTTTACCAACTTTGCGATGAGCGGAATCGACCAACGCCACGCCGGTGTCGAGTTTGCTGTTTCGGTGCCCATCGCAGTCGGCATCTCGTTTGAGGGAGCTGTCAATTATGGCGACTATGTCTATACTTCGGATCCTCTTGTAACACAAACCGTTGATAACAACGCCAAAGCGGTGTTGGAGAATGCTCGCGTATATTACAAAGGACTCAAAGTCGAGAGCACTCCCCAAACCGCAGCAACGCTCGGTTTCGACTATAAAGGCCCCAATAGTTGGTATGCAGGTATCAATGTAAACCTCTATGACCGTACCTATTTGTCGATGAACCCGTTGTATCGTACCAAAGCCGCCCTCACAGGTCGTGCGCAGTTCGACTCCGAAGGCAATATTGCTTGGGACAAAATGGACGAGGCACAAACCACTTGGACTCGCGAGATGATGGGTCAAGAGGAGGTTACAGGTTATGGCAACTGCCCTATCAACTGGACCCTGAATGCCAATGTCAGCAAGGTGTGGAGTATCAAACGCAAATACCAACTCGGCGTAAGTCTTGAACTGAAAAACATAACCAACAACAAGCACTTGCGTACGGGTGGTTATGAGCAAACTCGTCTGCGCGAGACGACCGAGAATGGTCTGTTGCAGTACAACAAGTATGCGTCAAAATACTTCTACCTCTACGGTTTCAACTACTATCTGAATATCTACTTCCGATTCTAATAAGACTATGAGATTCAATAAGATACTTTTTGCTTCGGCATTGGCTCTGTTGAGCCTGTCGGTAAGCAGTTGTTACGAGAAGTTCGAAACACCGAGCGCCAAGCCCGTTTACACCTCCGAGGACTTCGCCGATATGGACCACTTGACCATCAAAGAGGTTAAGGATTTGTTCTATGCGGAGTACACAATGGGAAGTACGGGTGTGGGCAAGAGCCTCACTTTGGACGAGGCGTTCTGGCAAGGCAAAGATATGGCCGACACCAAACACTATATCTCGGGAAAGGTTATCAGCTCCGATGTCGAGGGTAATGTCTATAAAACCCTCTATATCCAAGACGAAACGGCCGCTATCGAGATTAAGTTGGGTAAGACCAATATCACCAACGAGATGCGCCCCGGTATGCGCGTGTTTGTGAAGATTGACGACCTCTGCATCGGCTCCTATCGCTATATGTTGAGCCTCGGACTCACTCCGAGTGAGGACGATATTGCCAACAAATACGCGAACTCCAATATGGACCTGCAAGAGATTATCAATGCACACGTATTTGTGGGCGAAATGGAGGGTTTGACCGCCGCCGATACTCTTGTGGTTAGCGAGGGTACCCAACTCTCCGATTACGATTTGGGCCGTTTGGTGCGCTTCGAGAAACTGACCTCGACCTATGGCCGCTATAAAGGCGACTATGGCGAGGGTTATAGCAGCAGCGATGTCTATCCTTCGTACCTCGAAAGCAAAACCGACGAGAGCGGCGAAGATGTCTATAACAACTGGACATACGACCAAGTTATCACTGCCTGGAAGGAGTATTACAAGGCCGATAGCGTTTACAAAATCGAGATGGAGAACTACGCTAAACTCATCGAGGAGTGGCGCAAAGAGCTCGAAACCAACCCCTCGGCCGTAATGCCTACCGCTCCCAATATGCCCGCCGTTCCCAAATACGACGAGCCGAGCACCCTTGAATACCCCACTTGGGCATTCAATAATGGTCTGCAACGCTACTATGGTTCGGCTCTCTTCCTGTTGGGCGCCGAGGAGTACCCCTATGTTGTGCGTTCGAGCGGCTATGCCAAATTTGCGCAACGCGAGCTTACACCCGACGGCAAGAGCATACAACTGACAGCCCTCTACTGCAAGTATTGTTCGAGCAGTGGTGGTTACGTCAAATATCAGTTGTTGGTTAATAAGTGGGCGGATATCGTTCCCCTCGACTATTAACCGAAGCCTTAACGAAGCCGCATAATTAGGTGATTTCGGCGTTATGCTTGGGGCTCAAATGCTCACATACGATTAGTATGCTGCGCTTTGAGCCCCTTCGCATGCCTTGAACTCCCACTAATTATGCGACTTCGCGGTGATGTTTTGGGCGGGCGTAGTCCTCACATACGCAACGTGTGCTGTGGCTCCCAGCGTTTTGCATGCCTTGAACTCCCGCTAATTATGCGACTTCGCGGTGATGTTTAGGAGGAGTAACACCTTGCCCGCCGACCTGCATTTTGCAATGAATAAAAGGTTGTCCTATGGTGCAGGGCAACCTTTTATTGTGCAAATAAAATAGTGGGGCGGGGTAGTGCGTTATAGGGGTGGATTAGGATTTCTAAAAATAGAATTGTATATTTGTGGGCTATGAGTAAGTTGCGTAAAATAGTTATGCGTCTGATGGTTGCCGTTGTTGTGGCCCTCGGAGCTTTGTCGTTGAGTGGTTGTCACGATTTGGAGTACGTTCACGAAGACAGTTATGTTCTCTTCTGGCGCAAGGCACAGCCAGCTTTGGCCTACAAGCGTCCCGACAATCTTTCGACATTTACCGCCTATATCAAACTGATGTTTTGGGGTCGTGAGCCCGAGTATGCAGCCACCTACTCATCGAACGAGGCCAAGTACGAGCAACTGTGTGCAAAGTATGGCGATGTGCATTTCAAAGGCACACGCAAGGTGCTGACCGAGCACCCTGCATACGAGTACACCTCGACCGATTTGAGTTTCTCGGCGATGGATATAACCATCGACAAAGAGGTCACTTACAGCGGTACTACATACGCTGCGGGCGAGTCGCTGGCCGAGGTAACGCAGATTACCTACACCACACTCAAACGCTACATCGACAACGGCTACAAGGGTTTGCCCGATGCCGACTACTCGGCCATTACCGAGGTTGATGACCGTATGTTCCTCTATGGCTACGAGAAGGTTACAAAGCGTGTTGCGGACCTTACCACTACCGATTTGCAGATGGTGGGACCCTACGCCCGTATCTCGTGGATTTCCAAGACCAAGGTGCCTTCGCTTTACAATATGACACTTACACTGACCGACGAGTATGGCGTCAAACACGTATGCGAGCTCTCGGTTGACCCCTTCAATATTGAGTATTAACAAAGTTGCCCGAAGTTGTTTGGGCGATTCAAAACACCGTATTTCCGATGAAAAAATACATCTCACTGCTATCGATGCTCATCTGTGGCCTTATGGCGATGGCGCAAACCAACCCCGTTAAGTGGAGTGCCTCGCTCCAAAAGGTCGATGATGCAACCTATCAGGTTGTCGTTGAAGCTGCGATAGGCCGCTCGTTCCATATCTACGATATGGGCCCCTACGACGATGTGACTGCAACCGCCATTACGTTTGAGCCGAGTGAGGGCTATGAACTTGTGGGCGAGGTTGTGCCGTCGGTTGAGCCGAAAGTCGCCTTTGACGAGGTGTTCGGACACGATGTGGGTACTTGGGAGGGTCGTGTGCGCTTTGTGCAAACGGTGCGTCCCCGCAACAATACCGATATTAAGTTCAGCGTCGAGTGGATGGCTTGTAACGAGGGCTCGTGTATTCCCCCTGCCGAGAAGAGTTTTACCCTCGAAATCAAGGATTTTGTTGCTCCCGTAGCGGTGTTGCCGTCGGAGCCGCAACGCATACGAACAATCGCAGCAATGAAGGTCGAGCCGACCGCCAAAACCGAACAAACAGCTCCGACAACCGCCCCTGCGCAAGAGCAAAAGGTGGATATTCCGCTTGTTCCCCTCACCGAGGCCGAGCCTGTCGAGGAGAGTACCGAAGAGGTGGCGGAGAGCGCACCCGAAAGTGTTGTGGAGAGTGTCGAAGAGCCAACTGCCGAGAGTGGTCACTCCATTTGGGCAGTGATTGTCGAGGCGGTGTTGTGGGGTTTTGCCGCACTGCTTACTCCGTGCGTGTTCCCTATGGTGCCGATGACCGTGTCGTTCTTCATCAAGGGTGCCGAGAATAAGCGTCGTGGTCGCTTCAAAGCGTTTATGTATGGACTTTTTATTGTCTTGCTCTATACCCTGCCCATTGCCGTTATCATTCTCGCAACGCGAGTGATTGGCGGCGAGGCGGTAACCTCGGATATATTTAACTGGCTGGCAACACATTGGCTGCCCAATATCGTATTCTTCGTTGTGTTTATGATTTTCGCCGCATCGTTCTTTGGCGCGTTCGAGATTGTTATGCCGAGTTCGCTGGTCAATAAGGCGGACAAGGGTAGCGAGCGAGGAGGCTTGGGTGGTCTGTTCTTTATGGCTTTGACGCTGGTGTTGGTGTCGTTCTCGTGTACAGGCCCAATCGTTGGTACGGTTATCGTGAAGGCGACATCGGGCGAGTTCTGGGAGCCTATTGTGACGATGCTGGCATTCTCGGTGGCGTTTGCTCTGCCGTTTACACTGCTGGCTCTGTTCCCGTCGTTGCTCAAAAATCTGCCCAAAAGTGGCGGCTGGTTGAACTCGGTGAAGGTCGTTCTCGGCTTTGTCGAGGTGGCCTTGGGATTCAAATTCCTCAGCGTTGCCGACCAAACATACCATTGGGGTCTGCTCGACCGCGAGGTCTATTTGGCAATTTGGATTGTGGTGTTCACCATGTTGGGCTTCTACCTGCTTGGCAAGATTCGCTTTGCCCACGACTCCGAGGTTAAATCGGTGGGCGTTGTGCGATTGTCGTTGGCTATTGCCGTGTTCTCGTTTGTGGTCTATATGGTGCCGGGAATGTGGGGCGCACCGCTCAAAGCGTTGTCGGGCTATCTACCCCCGATTTCGACCCAAGATTTTGTTATGGGTAGCGCACCTGTGGTCGAGACGGCCGAGAGCAATGGAGCCAAATACTCCGATGTTCTGCACCTGCCTCACGGTTTGCAGGGATACTTCGACATCGAGGAGGGTTTGGAGGCTGCCCGCCGCGAAAACAAACCCGTGTTCCTCGATTTTACGGGCCACGGTTGCGTGAACTGTCGTGAGATGGAGGCGCGCGTATGGTCCGATCAACGAGTGCTTGACCTGCTCGGCGAGTATATTATCATCGCTCTGTACTCCGACGATAAACTCGCTCTGCCCGAGAGCGAATGGATAACCACCGAGGGTGGCAAAACGCTGAAAAGTATCGGCAAGAAAAACTCCTATATCGTGAATACGCGCTATGGCGTAAGTTCGCAACCCGCCTATCTGTTGCTCGATGCCGAGGGCCGTCAGATTGTTCCGACGCGAGGCTACGATTTGAGCGTCGAGGGGTATGTGGACTTCCTCGAAGAGGGTATCGAAACCTATAAAAACCGTAAGTAATGAGCCTTAAAGTCATAGTTCTCGGCCCTGCATACCCCTATCGTGGCGGTTTGGCTACCATTATGGAGATGTTGGCACGCACATTTAATCGTCGTGGCGATAGCGCCGAAGTTATGACCTTCACGGTGCAATACCCCTCGTTGCTGTTCCCCGGCAAGAGCCAATTCCGTTCGGGAGAAGCACCCGCCGATATTCAAATAACCCGCTGTGTGAGTACCGTCAATCCGTTGAATTGGTCGAAGGTGGGTCGTATGATTCGCAGGGAGGCTCCCGATTTGCTTGTTTTCAAATATTGGACACCCTTTATGGCACCCTGCTTTGGTCGTATTGCACGCCTTGCCCGTCGCAATGGTCGCACACGCACGGTGTGTCAAATTGATAATGTTATCCCGCACGAACACCACTTCTTCGATAAGATGCTGACGCGCTACTTTGTCGATAGTATGGACGGCTTTGTCTATATGTCGCACGAGGTTGGCCGCGACCTTGCGCAGTTTACCACAGGGCAGAAGAGTGTCTATTCGCCCCACCCGTTGTTCGAGAATTTGGGTGCGCGCTTGGAGCGTGACGAGGCTTGTCGCCGAATGGGGCTTAATCCCGAAGTTCGTTATATGCTCTTCTTTGGTCTGATTCGTGACTATAAGGGGCTCGATATGCTGTTGGAGGCGTGGTCGAAGCTCAAAACGGAGGGCAAAACCGAGGGTCGCCGACTGATTGTGGCGGGCGAGTTCTATACCGATAAAAAGCCCTATACCGAACTTATCGACCGACTTGGCTTGGCCGATGATGTGATTTTGCACGATTGGTTTGTGCCCGATGACGAGGTGCCTGCCTACTTCTCGATTGCCGATGCGCTGGTGCTGCCGTATCGCACCGCAACACAGAGTGGCGTTACGCAGATAGCCTATAACTTTGACGTTCCGATGATTGCAACCAATGTCGGAGGTCTGGGCGAGATTGTTCTCGATGGACAGACGGGTATTGTGTGCTCGCCCGATGTCGAGGGAATTGCAGGTGCGATAGACCAATTCTATACCCAAAATCTTGGCGAGAAGTTTACCGCCAATATGCCCGAAGCCAAGAAAAGATTTAGTTGGGAGTCGGCTGTCGAGGCTCTTGTCGAGTGCGCCGAAATCAAAAAATAGGGCGCTCCAATATTCTCATTCACCGTTTTTGTGTTTTTTGTGTTTGATTTTGTTTGCAAATTCAAACATTAAAAGTATCTTTGTATTATATTGCGTACAAAAGCAAAACAAACATAAATCACTTAATCACTAATTTTTAAAACTTTCAAGGTTATGAAACGAATTTCAATGGCTCTTTTGGCTATTATGCTCTTCGTGGGTATCGGTCAAACAGCAGCCCAAATTCGCGTCGTTTTTGTGGGTGACTCTATTACCCGTATCTTTAACGACTGTAATGCCGATTGGTTTGCCGAGAATAATTTCAGCAGACACGGTTATGACGGAAGAACAACCAGCTGGATGCTGAAAGGCTTCAAAGAGGGTGTTCTCGACAAGAATCCTCAATGTATTGTTATCGGTGCAGGTACCAATGACATCGCACAAAACGACGGCGTTTTCGTGTCGGTTGATCACATCTATGCCAACATCGTTAGCATGGTTGAGCAAGCACAAGCTGCCGGTATCAAAGTTATTATGACTACCGTTATGCCCTCTGAGAAGTATTGGTTCGCGCCTGCAAGCGTAGGTACTGTTGCCAATATTATCCCTCGTTTGAACAACAAATTGGAGGAGTATGCTGGAACACACGACTGCGGCTGGGTTGATTACTACTCGATGTTCGCTACCGAGACCGGTAAATTTGACGAGCGTTGGTCGTATGACGACTGCCACCCGCACGATAAAAAGTTGTCGACTACTCACGTTATGAGAGAGTTGGTTGGCTCCGCAATTGATGCTATGTTGAACGAATAAAAAGCGCTACAATTATGAAAAAACTATCCATTTTTGCACTTGCAGCGCTTGTGTTCGCTGCGTGTACTAAACCTACACCCGAGCCCGAGGCTCCGGATCCCGTAATGACTGTCGATGCAACCGAGTACGAGGCTGCTAATGCTGCCGACGAGTTCATCTTCAATATTGACGCCAATATCGATTGGTATGTAACTACCGAGGCTGAGTGGCTTGACATCGCTCCCGCAGAGGGTAATGGCGTTTCGGCTGTTGTTGTTACTATCGCTGCTAACGAGACTTATGATGCTCGCGAGGGCGTGATTACCGTTGCTGCTTCGGATCCCGAGGCTGCTGCCGTTGTTGGCGAGAAAACTATCACTATCAGCCAAGCCGAGGCTAATGCCCTGATTGTTGGCGAGTCGAAATACGAGGTTGCAGCCGAGGCTACCACCATCGAGATTAAAATTTCGACTAACGTAGAGTACACCGTAGAGTGCTCGGCAGATTGGCTGACCCAAGCAGAGGCTACTCGTGCTTTGGAGGAGAAAACTATCGTTATCAATGTTGCCGAGAATACCGAGTATGACAATCGCGAGGGTATTGTAACCATCAAGAGCGAGCTCGGTTCGGACAAAGTAAAAGTTATCCAAGAGCAAAAACGTGCCGTTGTTTTGGGCGAGACTACGTTTAATGTTGAGGCCGAGGCAAACGTTATCGAGGTACCTTTGAAACGTAACACTATCTTCCGCACTACCACTTCGGTTGATTGGATTGAGCGCATTCGCGAGACTCGTGCTTTGGAGGACGACGTTGCCAAATTCCAAATCGCAGCCAATGAGGCAGCTGAGGCTCGTACAGGTTATATCTACTTCGAGACCGACGAGAGCAAAGACAGCGTTACCGTAAACCAAGCAGGTAGCCTCAATGCTCCTGTTGAGATTACCGATGCAAGATTTGCAAAATTCTTGCGCGACAACTTCGACACCAACGAGGATAAAGCGTTGAGCATCGCCGAGTTGCAAGCTGTTACCGAGATTTCGTTCCCGAAATGTCCTACTTCGACTTATGTTTGGACAACTATTAGCGCTGCTAATCTTTCGGGTATCGAGTATATGACCAACCTCGAAACTTTGGATATCACAGGTAGCAAGGTTACTTCGCTTGACCTTTCGAACAATACCAAGCTTACTTCGATTACCGCAGCTGATACCAAACTTACCGCTTTGGACGTTTCGATGCTTCCCGAGCTGACCTATTTGAACGTTGGTGCATCGCCTATCGAGTCGCTCGACCTGTCGAACAACACCAAACTTACATATTTGTGTGTTTCGGGTTGTGCTTTGAAAGAGCTCAATGTGTCGGCTTTGACCGAGCTTACCGTTTTGGATTGTGCTTACAACAACCTTACTTCGCTCGACGTTGCAGCTAATACCAAACTCGTTGGTTTGTACTGTAATGGTAACAAACTTACCGAGCTTAATGTTTCGGCATTGTCTTCTTTGGCTCGTTTGAACTGCGAACACAACCAACTTGCCGCTTTGGACGTAACTGCTAATAGCAACCTTACCGTTCTTAACTGCGGTCGCAACAAACTTTCCAGCCTCAAAGCAACAGGCCTTGCCAACTTGACTATCTTGTCGGCTCCCTACAATATGACTTTGAGCTCGCTTGATTTGACCGGTTTGTCGAAACTTCGTAGCTTGACTTTGCCTCACACCGGCGTTACCTCGATTTCGACCGCAGCTTGCCCCGAGTTGGTACAAGTGAACTTGAATGAGAGCCCCTATTTGGAGACTTTGGATATCTCGGCTTCGACCAAGATGACAACTCTTGTGGTTGATGGCACATCGATTAAGACTTTGGATGTTTCGGTTCACAAGAACTTGGGTTGCTTGTTGGCAAAAGATCCTCAAAACGAGACTATTACCACTACTCCGTTGGAGAGCATCACTCTTCCCGACGATATGAACCTCAATAAGATTCCCGCTGCTTACATCAAATTCGAATCGACCGAGTGGTTGGGCGGCTTTATTCCCGCGCCCAAACTCATTGATTTGAGTGCAAATGGTACTGCTAACTGCTACGTTGTAAGCCAGGAGGATTGCGAGTACAAGTTCAAAGCAACTGTTAAGGGTAACGGCGTGACCGCTTTGTCGGGTGATGCAACTGCTATCGCTCCCACCAAAGCTCGTCTGTTGTGGGCTCAAAACCAAACCACAACTGACCCTGCAACTATTGGTTATCCCCAAGAGTATGGTGCAAGCAAGGCTGCTAACTTGGTTATTCCTGAGTCGGTAACTTTGGGTGAAGATGGTTACATCTACTTCAAGACAGGTGCCGATATGCCTAACGGTAACGTTGGTATCATCGCAACTGACGACGACGATAACATTCTTTGGAGCTGGCACTTGTGGGTTGTTAATGGTTACGACCCCGCAGCAACCGATATTCTTGTTAAGACCAAAGGTGTGGATACCTACTTCATGGACCGTAACATCGGTGCATTCGTGAACTACGCAACCGTTGCAGCTCCCGATAACAATACTCACATTGCAAGCCGTGGTTTGTACTACCAATGGGGCCGTAAAGACCCGTTCATTGGTCACCAAAGCGCCCGCGGTTATGCAACACAAGCGTTGTTGTTCAATGCAGACGGAAGCAGTAGTAAACTTTACTCTTGCTATGGTGGCAATGCTGTATTCCAAGGCGTAGCACCCGAGGACGCTGCAAATAGCGACGATATCAATGCTATTATGGCATGGACCGCAGCTAATCCTCACCGCTTTGTCAAGGGTGTCGGCGCTAACGGTTACACTTGGGTTGCAACAACCAAATCGATTGCAGCCGCTGAGGACGCAGAGTGGACAAAACTTTGGGGTAACCCCGCACTTGATGAGTCGTTGTACGACAAGGGTGGTGTGAAGACTATGCACGACCCCTGCCCCGTAGGCTATCGCGTACCTTCGACCGGTCACTATATCTTCATCACTTCGCACGGCGACCAATCGTCGAACGGCTATGGCAACAACTTGCGTAACTGGCAGTTCAACTGCGTTGAGAAGATTTATGATGCAGATGGTAACCCCACAGGAAAGACCGATACAGGTTGGGCAAAATCGGCTCCCTTCGGTTTGCACTTCTACGCAAATGGTGTGAAGACCGCTTCGCCTGATGCTCAAAGTGGCGTTCAAGACTATGGTGTTCTTCCCGCAGACCAAAGCGTTATCTACTTCCCCGCACAAGGTTGGATTCCCTATGGATTTACTTGCAGCAGCAATGATAACGAGTTGCAATACCAAACCAACCGTCCTGCTAAGGGTAAGATCAACTGCAACCGTATGATGTGCTCGAACGATGGTAACTTCTACTACGGTTGGACAAACGTTAACTGGGGTCAAGCAATGGGTCTTCCCGTTCGTTGTATCCGCGACGAGGCGGCTGATTTTGGCGGCAGCGAGGGTGATGACGATGTAGAGGATACAAGCGGTTACCTGACTGCCAGCAACTTCACTTGGAACCCCGAGAAAAAAGAGGGTGCTACCGTTGAAGATGCAGGCGATGGTTATGTTAAGATTACCTTCACCGTTAAACAACAAGGTTTCTGGGTTACTAACGACACTCAAACATCGTCTTCGACTGTTGCAGATATCGTTATCGAGGATATCAAAACTTTGTGCAATGGCGAGCCCGTCGAGATTACCAAAGGTTGTGGTTTCTACGCCGTTATTGATGGCACGGGAACATACTTTATGACCAGCACCGACAAAGCCAAAATTTACTCCGAGGGTGTTCAATTCCAAACCTCGAACTCGGGTTATGGCGACCAACCTCTGCCTTTGACTATCCTTATGAAAGCCAAGCTGACTTTCAAGTAGGAGTTATATATTTGTTGAGAAAAGGAGTGCAAAATTTTGCACTCCTTTTTTTGTTTTTCTCCAAGGGCGCACAAATGTTGGAAAGCCCTCAAAAAAAGAGGTGTTATTTGTGTAACATTTCATTGGAATTTCGGCGAATTATAAATATCTTTGTACAATCATCCGTATTATTTTCAAAAAGATAGTAAAATATGTCGTGGAGTAACCGAGATTTGGCCCAGATTGCCGAGCGTGATATGTCGCCCAAGGCTGTCGAAAAACAACTTCAATGTTTTGTTAATGGTTTCGATTTTCTGCCCGTTGTGGCGGCCGCTACCGTAGGACACGGTATTATGGCAACCACACCCGAGCAAAATGCCTACTATGCCGAGGTGTATCGCAAAAGCCTCGCAACACGCAAAGTGGTTAAATTTGTGCCTGCATCGGGCGCTGCTACACGAATGTTCAAAGAACTTTTTGCCTTTGTCGGTGAGAACAAAGGCTCCGAAGCCGTCAATACGCTGCTTGCACGTATCGACGACTTTGCTTTTGCGGGCGAGTTGTGGAAGTGCGTCAATCGCAATGCCGATGACAAAGAGATTGTAAGTGCAATCATTGGCAAGGGCTTGGAGTATGGCGTTAAACCCAAAGGTATGGTGTTGTTCCACAAGTACGCCGACGAGGTGCGCACAGCTCTCGAAGAGCACTTGGTAGAGGGCGCAATGTATGGCGCATCGAATGGCGTGGTAAATATCCACTTCACTGTATCGCCCGAGCATATCGCAGGTTTCAAGCATCTGCTCGATGGTGTGGTTGCGAAGTACGAGAAGCGTTTTGGTGTGAAGTATCGCATCGACTTCTCGGTACAAAAACAGAGCACCGACACTATCGCCGTTAATCCCGACAATACACCTTTCCGTAACGCCGACGGCTCGTTGTTGTTCCGTCCCGCCGGTCACGGCGCACTTATCGAGAACCTTGCCGCTATTGACGCCGACATCGTGTTCGTGAAGAATATCGACAATGTGACCGTCGATTCGCGCAAAGCGACAACCGTTGAGTACAAACAAGTGCTGGCAGGTCTTTTGATTGATGTGCAGACCAAGGCGTTTGACTATATCGAGAAGATTGACCGTGGCTGTGCCAACGAGGACGAGATTAAAGCGTTCGTGGAGCGCGAGTTGAGCGTCGAACTACCCGAGGAGTGCAACCTCGCACAACTGCGTACAATCCTGAACCGCCCGATTCGTGTGTGTGGTATGGTGCGCAACGAGGGCGAGCCCGGAGGTGGTCCGTTCTGGGTTAAGGCGGCTGATGGCAGCGTGTCGTTGCAGATTGCCGAGTCATCGCAAATTGCACCCGAGGATAAACACCTTATGAGCGAGGCTACCCACTTCAACCCCGTAGATTTGGTGTGCGGTGTGCAAGACCACAATGGCGACAACTTCAACCTCCGCGAGTACGTCGATCCTGCAACAGGCTTCATTTCGAGCAAGAGCAAAGATGGTCGCGAGTTGAAGGCTTTGGAGTTGCCCGGCTTGTGGAATGGTGCAATGGCTCGTTGGAATACCCTGTTTGTCGAGGTTCCTTCGGCAACATTCACCCCCGTTAAGAGCGTGGTAGATTTGTTGCGTGACGAGCACCAAAACTAAAAGCAAAATACATAAAATAAACATATACAAAGATGGAAAACAAACTTCAAAAACTTACCGAGCAACTCTACGAGGAGGGTCTCTCGAAAGGTCGTGCAGATGCCGAGAAACTTGTTGCTGATGCTCAAACCAAAGCCAAAGCAATCGTAGCCGAGGCCAAAGCCGAGGCCGAGGCTATCGTAGCCGCTGCTCAAAAACAAGCCGAGGATTTGTCGAAAAACACAATGACCGAAATCTCGCTCGCAGGCCGTCAGGCTGTGGCAAAACTCAAAAGCGAAATCAACGGAATGATTGTAGCCGAGACCGCATCGAAAGCAGTTGCCGAGGCTACCCTCGATGCCGCTTTTGTGAAAGATATGTTGTTGGCTGTTGCCAAAAATTGGAATGGCGCTTCGACCGACAAGGTTAGCCTTTCGGCTCTTCTTCCCGCCGACAAACAAGCCACTTTGGATAAGGCTTTCGCTGCATCGACCAAAGAGTTGTTGGAGGCAGGTGTAGAGGTCGCTTACAGCAAGGGCGTTAAGAGCGGTTTCAAAATCGGCCCCAAAGAGGGTGGTTACTACATCAGCTTTGCTGACGAGGATTTCGACGCTCTGTTGGGCGAGTACCTGCGTGATAAAGTTTCGACACTTCTGTATAAAGCGTAGGTGTGATGTTCCAAAAACAGTATTATACTCTTGTCGCAGGGCTTCGTGAGTGGGCGTTGGACGCCGACACCAAGGGGTTTGATGCGCGCGAAATTATCAGCGAGATTGCCGAGCAACTCACCGATAAGGATTTGCGTGCTGTGCGCCTGTTGTACACGTTCTACGACATAGAGAATATTATAGGTATGCGCAGCGGTCGCAGCCGTTTCGTGACATTGGGCAACTTCTCGGCCGAGGAGTTGGCTGCCGAAATGGAGCGTCCCGAAGAGTTGCCGGCTTTCATTCAGCGACTCCTTGCTGCCTATGCCCGTCCCGACGATGTGGAGTACGACGATATTGACTGCTCCGTACCGTTCGAGAAGGCTATCTTCGAGGCCTATTATGTAGAGTGTGCACGCTCGTCGAGCGGTTTTCTGCGTGAGTGGGCGGAGTTCGACAAGGCACTTCGCAATGTGAGTGCCGCAATTACGGCTCGCCGTCTGGATATTCCCGTGGCCGAGGTTGTGGTTGGCGATGACGAGATTATTGCCGGCCTAACCAAGAGTTCGGCTGTGGATTTCGGATTGAAGGGCGAACTACCCTGGATTGATTCTCTGCTGTCGGCACTTGCCGATGATGTCAATATGCTCGACAAGGAGCATCGCATCGACCAAATTCGCTGGGAGCATACCGAGGAGATGACCGCATTCGATTATTTCAATATCGACGTGGTGCTGGCCTATCTGATTCGTATCAATCTTGTACATCGCTGGTGTGCTCTTGATGTTGAGCGTGGCCGCGAGATGTACAAAAAACTTGTTGGAGGTTTGAGCGCGCGTGAGCAAATCGAAAACGCAGCCAAAACCGAGTAAAAAGCAAAAATATATAAACAAATAAATACAAATGAAGACAACAGGACGAGTATCAGGTATCGTCTCGAACCTTGTGGTAGTGAAGGCCGACGGCCCCGTTTCGCAGAACGAAATTTGCCACGTAGATTTGGGCGATGTTAAATTGATGGCCGAGGTCATCAAAGTTATTGGCGATGCTGCCTATGTTCAGGTGTTCGACAGCACACGTGGTCTGAAAATCGGCGACCCCGTAGAGTTTGAAGGACATATGCTCGAAGCAACATTGGCCCCCGGTATCCTTTCGCGCAGTTATGACGGTCTGCAAAACGACCTCGAAAAGATGAACGGTCTGTTCATCGAGCGCGGAACAACAACCGACCCTATCGATTACGAGAAACTTTGGGAGTTCAAACCCCTTGCATCGGCTGGCGACGAGGTTAGCGCAGGTGCGTGGTTGGGCGAAGTACAAGAGATGTGGGTGGCACACAAAATTATGGTGCCTTTCACAATGACCGCCAAATACACCGTTAAGAGTGTTGCCGAGGCAGGCGAGTACAAAGTTACCGACACCATAGCCGTTGTAACCGACGCCGAGGGTAACGACCACAATATTACTATGGTGCAAAAATGGCCCGTTAAGCAGGCTATCAAGGCGTACACCTCGAAACCGCGTCCTTCGCGTGTGATGGAGACAGGTGTTCGTGCTATTGACACCTTCAACCCGATTGCCGATGGTGGTACCGGATTTATCCCCGGCCCGTTCGGTGCAGGTAAAACCGTGTTGCAACACGCCATCTCGAAACAAGCCGAGGCCGATGTAATCATTATGGTTGCTTGTGGAGAGCGTGCCAACGAGGTAGTGGAGATTTTTGCAGAGTTCCCCCACTTGGACGACCCCCACACAGGTCACAAACTGATGGAGCGTACAACCATCATCTGTAACACTTCGAATATGCCTGTTGCGGCTCGTGAGGCTTCGGTTTATACCGGTATGACAATCGGCGAGTACTATCGTGCGATGGGTCTGAAAGTGTTGATTTTGGCTGACTCGACTTCGCGTTGGGCGCAAGCACTTCGTGAGATGAGTAACCGTTTGGAGGAGTTGCCCGGTCAAGATGCGTTCCCGATGGACTTGTCGGCTATCATCTCGAACTTCTACTCGCGTGCAGGTTTGGTCTATCTGCCCAATGGCAAGAGTGGTTCGGTAACCTTCCTTGGTACCGTATCGCCTGCGGGTGGTAACCTCAAAGAGCCCGTGACCGAATCGACCAAGAAAGCGGCTCGTTGTTTCTACGCATTGTCGCAAGGTCGTGCCGATAGTAAACGCTACCCCGCAATCGACCCGATTGACAGTTACTCGAAATATTTGGAGTACCCCGAGGTTGTTGAATATCTCGACGAGAGAGTAGAGAAGGGTTGGGTTGAGAAGGTTTACAAAGGTAAAACCCTCGTTCAACGCGGTAAAGAGGCTTCGGAGCAAATCAACATCTTGGGTGATGACGGGGTGCCCGTTGAGTACCACGAGCGTTACTACAAGAGCGAGTTGCTGGACTTCGTGATTCTGCAACAAGATGCATTCGACGAGATTGATGCAAACTGTCCGTTGGAGCGTCAAAAATATGTTTACAATATGGTTCTCGACGTTTGCGACAAGTCGTTCAACTTTGTCGATTTCGAGGAGTGTGCAACCTTCTTCAAGGGTCTTATCAACCTCTTCCGTCAGATGAACTACACCGAGTGGCAGAGCGAGAAATTCCACGACTACGAGAAACAAATCCACGAGTACGTGGCCACCAAAGTAAAAGAGAATTAAGATTATGGCAACGAAAGCATTTCAAAAGATTTATACCAAAATCGATAACATTACCAAAGCGACTGTCAGCCTCAAAGCAGCAGGCGTAGGTAATGACGAGTTGGCTACCGTAGGTGGTAAGTTGGCGCAGGTGGTTAAGATTAGCGGCGAGAGCGTAACACTCCAAGTGTTCGCAGGAACCGAGGGTATCGCAACCAACTCCGAGGTTATCTTCCATGGCGAGCCTCCCAAATTGAATGTAAGCGACGACTTGGCAGGCCACTTCTTCAACGCCTATGGCGAGCCCATCGAGGGTGGCGCACAGTTGGAGGGCGAGCCCCGTGCAATCGGAGGTCCTACCGTAAACCCCTTCAAGCGTATCCAACCGAGCGAGCTTATTGCAACAGGTATTGCAGGTATCGACCTTAACAATACCATCGTGTCGGGTCAGAAGATTCCTTTCTTCGCCGACCCCGATCAACCCTACAACGCCGTTATGGCGAATGTGGCATTGCGTGCCAAAGCCGACAAGATTATCTTGGGCGGTATGGGTATGAGTAATGACGACTTCCTCTACTTCAAGAGCGTGTTCGAGAATGCTGGTGCGTTGGACCGTATCGTTAGTTTCGTGAACACCACCGAGAACCCTCCCGTAGAGCGTCTGCTTATCCCCGATATGGCATTGACCGCAGCCGAGTACTTTGCTGCCGACAAGGGCGAGAAGGTATTGGTGCTGCTTACCGATATGACACTCTATGCCGATGCGTTGGCTATCGTGTCGAACCGTATGGACCAAATCCCCTCGAAGGACTCGATGCCCGGCTCGTTGTACTCGGACTTGGCAAAGATTTACGAGAAAGCGGTGCAGCTGCCTAATGGCGGTTCGATTACCATTATCGCTGTGACAACCCTTTCGGGTGGCGACATTACTCACGCCGTACCCGATAACACCGGTTATATCACCGAGGGTCAGTTGTTCTTGCGTAACGATAGCGATACAGGTAAGGTTATCATCGACCCGTTCCGTAGTTTGTCGCGTTTGAAACAGTTGGTTATCGGCAAGAAAACTCGTGAGGACCACCCGCAAGTGATGAATGCTTGTGTGCGTCTGTATGCCGATGCAGCCAATGCAAAGACCAAATTGGAGAACGGTTTCGACCTCTCGGACTACGACGAGCGTACACTCAAATTCGCTCATGACTACTCGGAGAAGTTGTTGGCTATCGATGTTAATATCGAGATTACCCAGATGTTGGATACCGCTTGGAGCTTGTTTGCCAAGTATTTCACAGCGTCGGAGGTTGCCATCAAACAAGAACTTGTTGAAAAATATTGGCCCACAGTGGCATAACGACTGCTTATGGCTATCAAGTTTCAATATAACAAGACTTCGCTCGGCGAACTCGGCAAACAGCTGAAAGTTCGTGAAAAGGCGCTGCCTACCATCAAAAGTAAGGAGAGCGCCCTGAGGTTGGAGGTCGCAAAAGCCAAAGAGGTGGCGGAGAGTTTCGAGAAGCAACTCGCCGATGTAGAGTCGCAATACGACTATATGACCGCTCTTTGGGGAGAGTTCGACCCTGACCTTGTGAGCATCGAAGACGTTAGCCTTGATACCATCAAAATCGCGGGTGTTCGTATCCCCGTGTTGAAGGATATCACCTTCGCCAACCGTTCCTACGACCTGTTCAGCTCTCCTGCGTGGACTGCCGACGGCGTGGAACTGCTCCAACAAATCGCACGACTGATGGTCGAGTACGAGGTGTTCGACCTGAAAATGCGTCTGTTGGATAGAGCGCGTAAGAAGACTACCCAAAAGGTAAACCTCTACGAAAAGGTGCAAATTCCTGGTTATCAAGATGCTATACGCAAAATTAAGCGTTTCCTCGAAGATGAAGAAAACCTCTCGAAGAGCGCACAGAAAATCGTGAAAAGTAAACATCAACAGGAGGAGTAACGGCTATGATTGTTAAGATGAAAAAATACAGCTTCGTGGTGCTCTCTTCGAAGCGTGACGAATTCCTCGGCAGATTGCAGGAACTCGGATTGGTTGATGTTACAACTATCGGCTGGGAGCCTTCGGAGGCAGACCGTCGCGTGATGCTCGACGTTGAGCGATACAAGGGTGCGGTTGCAAAACTGCGCGCTATGGCGTCGGAACCCGAGTTTCAGGCGGGTAAACCGTTTGCCAACGGAGATGAGGCCTTTGACCGCTATGTAGCGGCAGAGGAGGCTACCCAAAACCTTCAAGGTGAGATTGCACGCCTTCGCAAGTTGGCCGAGGAGGCGCAAGCGTGGGGCGAATTTGATGCCTCGCTGATTGAGCGTCTGCGCGCCGAGGGTGTGGTAGTTCACCTCTTTACTGCTCAATCGTCGGACTATAAACGCAATGTCGCACAGTGGAGCGAAAACTATACTGTCGAGTTGATTAACGACCAAGCCGGCACTGCTTGCTTTGTGGTTGTGACAGGCCCCGATGATGAGGTTATGATTGACGCACAAGAACTCAAACCCTTCTCGATGACTGCAAGTGAGGCTATGGCCGAGGTTGCCAAGTTGGAGAGCGAGGTTGAGTCGTGGAATAGTGTTTATGCTTCGTGTGTTGCCTCGCTCGATATGATTGAGCAGACACAAGGTCAGATTGTTGGCCAACTCGATTTCAGCCGTGTTGCCCGCTCGGGTCGCTCCGAGGCCGAGGGTGCATTGACTCTGATGGAGGCGTGGGCCGAGGAGGCAAGCGAGAAGGCGGTTGACGCGATGTTGGACGCCGAGCCGGGACTCTACTATATCAAAGAGAATCCGACTCCCGAAGATGACACTCCCGTCAAACTCAAAAACGGCTGGTTTGCACGAGTATTTGAACTTATCGGCTCGATGTATGCCCTGCCCAAGTATGGCACTATTGACCTTACACCGCTGTTTGCCCCGTTCTATATGTTGTTCTTCGCAATCTGCTTGAACGACGCAGGTTACGGTGCAATCATCTTGGCGTTGGGTCTGGCTCTGCTGGCAAAGGGCGGCCCCAAGATGCGTCAAGCGTCGTGGTTGTCGATATTGTGTGGTGGTGCAACAGTGTTGTTCGGTACCTATTCGGGCTCGTTGTTCGGAATGAGCATACCCGAGTTGCTGGGTTATCCGAGCGTTGCCGATTCGCCCTTCCTTGATTTCCAAGGTCAGTTCTTCTCGATTGCATTGGCTTTGGGTGTTGTCCAAATCCTTTTGGGTATGGCGGTCAATATCTATATGACAATCCGCACATTCGGATTTATGCACGCACTGGGATTGATTGGCTGGTTTATGCTTATCGTCTCGGGCTGTTTGGCAATGGCTCTGCCTATGCTGAACGAGGCGTGGGTTATTCCGGGCTTCACCACCTCGTCAATCGCATTCTATGTGGCTGTGGGCATCTCGCTTGTGCTGATGCTCCTGCTTAACAAACCTCGTTGGAACATCTTTGCCAACTTCGCTTCGGGTTTGTGGGATACCTATAATAATATAACAGGTCTGTTGAGTGACGTGTTGAGTTACATCCGTCTGTTCGCAATCGGTTTGTCGGGCGGTGTGCTTGCGTTGGTGTTCAACAATCTGGCTATGGGTCTTACAGGCGTTAGCGAGGGAATTGGCGACGGCTCGATTGTTGGCTTTATTGGAAAGGTTATCGGTGCGGCCATTATTCTGATTATTGGTCACGGTATCAACCTCTTTATGTCAACCATTTCGTCGTTTGTTCACCCGATGCGTTTGACCTTCGTGGAGTTCTTCAAAAATGCCGGCTTCGAGATGACAACCCGTACTTTCGAGCCTTTCAAAAAACAGGATAAAAAACAATAAACAATATTAAAACTTAAACAAATTATGGAAACAACAGCATTAGTTTTGGCTTACGTAGGTGTAGCCATTATGGTAGGTTTGGCAGGTATTGCTTCTGCCGTAGGAACTGCAATCTGCGGTCAAGCAGCCGTAGGTGCAATGAAAAAGAACAGCGGTGCGTTCGGTAGCTATATGGTGCTTTCGGCATTGCCCGGTTCGCAAGGTCTTTATGGCTTCGTGTGCTTCTTTATGGTACAAAGCTTCTTGGTGCCCACTATCTCGATGTTCCAAGCTGCCGCTATCTTTGGTGCAGGTATTTTGGTTGGTATCGTGAACTTGGCTGCGGCAATCTTCCAAGCAAAAGTTTGTGCAAACGGTATCGCATCGATTGGTGCTGGTAACGATGTTATGGGTAAAACTCTTATCCTTGCAGCGTTCCCCGAGTTGTATGCTATCTTGACCGTTGCTGCAACATTCCTTATTTCGTCTGCAATCTAAGAAGAAGTTGCCTAACAAGGTAATTTCGGCGTTACGCTCAAACGGGAAATCCTCACATACGCCCAGTATGCTGCGGTTTCCCGTTTTTCGCAAGCCTTGAAATTCCTCTTGTTATACAACTTCTATGAAAACAGCCTAACAAGGTAATTTCGGCGTTACGCTTACGCGGGGAGTTCTCACATACTCTGAATATGCTGCGGTTTCCCGTTTTTCGCAAACACTTCTAACAAAATAGAGGCTATCCCATCGGGACAGCCTCTATTTTATTGTATCGGGTGGCGATTACAACTCGACAAATGTTACCCAACCGTGAGTGTCGGGCTCGTCGCCAAGTTGGATTCCACGCAACAGATTGTACAGTTTTGTGCTGACAGGGCCTGCCGACTTACCGTCGCCAAAGATGTAGTGGCGGTCATCTTGCGGGTCATAGACCTCGCCAATGGGCGAGATAACGGCCGCAGTACCACAAGCACCTGCCTCCTCGAACTCTGCCAACTCGCGATAATCAACCAAACGCTCCTCGACGTTCAAACCGAGGTCGGCAGCCAAGTCACGAAGGCTCATATTGGTAATCGACGGGAGTACCGAGTGCGATTTGGGAGTTACATAGGTGTTGTTCTTGATACCAAAGAAGTTCGCAGCACCCGCCTCGTCGATATACTGTTTGTGAGCAGCGTCGAGGTAGATTGCGCTTTGGTAGCCTTTGCGGTGGCAGATGTCGCCCGACAACAGACTTGCACCATAGTTACCACCCGCTTTGATGTGTCCTGTACCGAGAGGAGCAGCGCGGTCGTGGTCTCGGTCGATGATAGCCTGAATGGGTTGGAAGCCCGCTTTGAAGTAGGGGCCTACGGGTGTTACGAAGATGATAAACTCGTATTGCTCGGCAGGTTTAACACCCACATTGGCTCCCGAGCCGAAAAGGAAGGGGCGAATATAGAGCGATGCGCCACTACCATACGGGGGAATGAAACGAGCATTGGCACGAACAACCTCCTCGGTCATCTTTACAAACAACTCGATGGGGGGCACCGCCATCATCAGATACTCTGCCGAAGATTGCATACGGCGAGCATTCTCTTCGATACGGAACAGACGCACCTTGCCGTCGGCTCCCATAAAGGCTTTGGCTCCCTCAAATGCGGTTTGTCCGTAGTGCAGAGCAGTCGAAGCCATATGTATTGTTACATTCTCGTCTGTGCAAAGACGGGGCTCGCTCCACTTGCCATCTTTCCAAGTCGAGCGGATATTGTAGTCGGTGCGGATATATCCGAAACCGAGCTCTTCCCATTTGATATTTTCCATATAGCGTTGTGTTAGTAATTATCCTACTTGTGAGCCGTTGCGTACGGGTTCGGTGGGAGGTACCATTACGAGTTTGCCCGTAGCGTCCTCGGCCATCAAAATCATACCTTTCGACTCGATACCTTTCAATTCGCGCGGTGCGAGGTTTACGAGTACCATAACCTGACGACCTACCAACTCCTCGGGAGTAAAGTGCTCGGCAATACCGCTTACGATAGTGCGACGGTCAATACCCGTATCAACCAACAACTTCAATAGTTTCTTGGTCTTGGCAACCTTCTCGGCCTCCAATACGGTGCCGATGCGGATATCCAATTTCTCGAAGTCGTCGAACGAAATCTCGGCTTTCTGTGGCTCGACGGGCTTTGCAGCCGCCTCGTTTGCCGCTTTGGCTGCGGTCAGTTTTGCCACTTGCGCCTCGATTACGCTATCCTCAATCTTCTCGAACAGCAACTCGGCCTTTCCGAGAGTGTGTCCTGCTTCGAGCATAGTCGCAACGCCGGCATTATCCCAGCCCAAAGCCTCGACATTCAACATACGACGCAACTTCTCGGCGGTGAAAGGCATAAACGGCTCGATGATGGTTGCCAGATTGGCGGTGATTTGCAGAGCCACATTCAAAATGGTTGCCACTCTTGCCTCGTCGGTTTTGATAACCTTCCAAGGCTCGGTGTCTGCCAAATATTTGTTACCCAAACGAGCGATGTTCATAGCCTCTTTGAGAGCCTCGCGGAAACGGTAGTTCTCGATATTCTCCTCGACTGCCGTTTTCAGTTTGGGCAACTCGGCGATAATCTCTTTGTCGAAATCGGTCAAACTGCCGGCCGCAGGAACTTTGCCGTCGAAATATTTTGCGGTAAGGACCATTGCTCTGTTTACGAAGTTACCCAACACGGCAACCAGCTCGTTGTTGTTGCGAGCCTGATAGTCCTTCCAAGTGAAGTCGTTGTCTTTGGTCTCGGGGGCGTTGGCGCACAACACATAGCGGAGTACATCTTGTTTGCCGGGCATATCCACCAAGTATTCGTTCAACCACACAGCCCAATTCTTCGAGGTTGAAATCTTGTCACCCTCCAAGTTGAGGAACTCGTTGGCGGGGACATTCTCGGGGAGGATATAGTCGCCGTGAGCCTTCAACATCGCGGGGAACACGATGCAGTGGAACACGATATTGTCTTTGCCGATGAAGTGTACCATCTTGGTATCCTCGCTCTTCCAATACTTCTCCCAATCGGGTGTCAAGTCTTTGGTTGCCGAGATATAGCCGATAGGAGCATCGAACCAAACATACAAAACCTTACCCTCGGCACCCTCGACAGGTACGGGAATACCCCAATCCAAGTCGCGGCTTACGGCACGGGGTTGCAATCCGCCGTCCAACCAACTCTTACATTGGCCATAGACATTGCTCTTCCACTCTTTGTGTCCCTCCAAAATCCACTCACGCAACATAGTCTCGTGTTTGTCCAACGGCAAGAACCAGTGAGTAGTCTCGCGCAACTCGGGAGCTGCACCCGAAATGGTGCTCTTGGGGTTGATAAGGTCGGTGGCGTTGAGTGTCGAGCCACACTTCTCGCATTGGTCGCCATACGCGCCCTCGCTACCGCATTTGGGACAAGTACCCGTAATGTAGCGGTCGGCCAAGAATGTTTTGGCCTCGGGGTCGTAGTATTGTTGCGAGGTTTGTTGAACAAATTCGCCCTTATCGTAGAGCGTGCGGAAGAACTCCGAAGCGGTCACACGATGGGTGGGCGAAGTGGTGCGCGAATAGATGTCGAACGAGATACCAAGACCCTCGAACGACTCTTTGATAATTGCGTTATACTTGTCCACAACATCTTGTGGAGTTACACCCTCTTTGCGCGCTTTGATAGTGATAGGTACACCGTGCTCGTCGCTACCACACACCCACACTACATCTTTGCCGCGCAGACGAAGGTAACGAACATAGATGTCCGACGGAACATACACGCCGGCCAAGTGACCGATATGCACCGGGCCATTGGCATAGGGTAGTGCCGATGTTACCAAATATCTTTTGTACTGTTTACTCATTATCTTGTTGTTTTTCTTGTTTACGTTTGATGGCCGCTTGTTTGGTTGCGGGCAGGTTCTCGAAGCCCTCGCCATAGACGCCCATTACAGCACCTACCGAAAGGAAGGCATTGGGGTCACACTCTTTGACGAGTTTGAGGATCGTCTCGGTTTCGAATTTACGGCAGATGATAACCAACATCTTCGATGATTGACCTGTGTAGGCTCCGATGCCGTCGAAGATAGTCACACCACGATGCAGGTCTTTGGTTATGCGCGATGCAATCTCGTTATAATTTTTCGAGAATACGAAAATCTGTGACGACTGTTTGTTGCCCGCCATAATCATATCGACAGCGTAGCCGAAAACGGTAACCATCACAAATCCGTAAATCAACGGACGAATGTCGCCATACACAAAGTACGAGCCACCGATGATACAGAAATCGACCATCATCAACACCTTGCCATAGCTAACGGTCTTGAAGTGGTTGATAAGCATCCACACAATGTCGGTACCTCCCGTCGAGCCTCCCTGACTGAAACTCAAACTGACACCAGCTCCGGCAATAACCGCACCCAAAATGGTTGCAAGCAGTGTGTCTTGTGTGGGGTCCAAACCGAAAAGGAAAAATGGGCTATCCACAGGGATAATGCCTTGGAAGGCTTGCAGAAAGACCGAAATCATCAAGATACAGAAGATGGTTTTGATACCAAACCTCGCTCCGATGGTAATCACGGCAAGTGTAATCAAAACGGCGTTGATGATAAAGAAGCCGATACCCATATCAAGGCCGGTTGCTTTCTCGATAATCAACGCCAAACCACTCGCACCACCACCAATGATGCCTGCGGGCGAGATGATACACTCCCAAGCAAAAGAGTACATAGCGCAACCAAGTGCCATCAAGAAGAACTCCTTGATTTCCTTAAACACCGAATTAACAGTAATGTTTCCCATATCAATAACAATGTGACTAAATTACAATGTTGACAATCTTGCCCGGAACGACAATCACTTTGCGTACGGGTTTTCCCTCCAACCAACGCTCGGCTGCGGGGTCTGCCAAAACCTCGGCCTCGACCTCTTTGGGCGAAAGACCAAGAGCAATCTGCTTTTTGAAACGCAACTTACCATTAACCGAAACGGGATACTCAAAACTATTCTCAACCAGATACTCTTCGCACACCTCGGGCATTGCGGCATCACATACAGAGCCTTCGCAGCCCATGCTCTCCCACAACTCCTCGCAGATATGAGGAGCAAACGGCGCGAGCAAAATGGTCAGAGGCTTCAAAACCTCGCGCTTGTTGCAAGCGCCCAACTCGTTGAGACAAATCATAAATGCACTGACGGCGGTGTTGAACGAGAAGTTTTCGATATCCTCTCTTACCTTCTTGATAGTCTTGTGCAGGGTCTTCAACTCGGCGGGAGTTGCAGCCTCGTTGCTAACGGCAAAGTTGCCCTCCTTGTCGGTGAACAGACGCCAGAAACGGCGCAAGAATTTGTGTACACCGTCAATACCATTGGTGTCCCAAGGTTTGCTTTGCTCCAACGGGCCGAGGAAGATTTCGTACATACGGAGTGTGTCGGCACCATATTGCTCGACGATGTAGTCGGGATTGACCACGTTGTACATACTCTTACTCATCTTCTCGATAGCCCAACCGCAGATATACTTGTCGTCCTCCAATACAAACTCGGCATTGGCGAACTCGGGCATCCATTTGCGGAAAGCCTCCAAGTCGAGAACATCATTCTTGACGATATTAACATCGACGTGAATCTCTTGGGTGTCGTATTGGTCTTTGAGTCCCACCGACACATATTTATTGGTACCTTTGATACGATATACAAAGTTCGAGCGACCTTGAATCATACCTTGGTTTACGAGCTTTTTGAACGGCTCGTCCTCGCAGATAACGCCCAAGTCGTAGAGGAACTTGTTCCAGAAACGCGAGTAGATAAGGTGGCCTGTGGCGTGCTCGATACCTCCAACATAGAGATCGACATTGCGCCAGTAGCTGTTAGCCTCCTCGCTAACGAGTGCCTCGTTGTTTGTGGGGTCCATATAACGCAGGTAGTATGCGCTCGAACCTGCAAAGCCGGGCATGGTGCTGGTCTCGTACTCCCAACCCTCGACACGAGCCAAAGGAGGCTCTCCACTCTCGGTGGGGGTGAAGTTGGCAACGGCGGGCAGCTCAACGGGCAGTTTCGACTCATCGACGGGATATGCAACGTCGTCTTTGTAGTAGATGGGGAACGGCTCACCCCAATAGCGTTGGCGCGAGAAGATGGCGTCACGCAGACGATAGTTCACCTGTTTGTGACCCAAACCACGACGCTCAACCTCGTCAAACATCATCGGAATAGCCTCTTTGACATCTTTGCCTGTGATGAAGCCCGAGTTAATCATATTGCCACTCTTGGCATCGTAGCTCTCAACCGAGATGTCGCCACCCTCGACAACGGGGATAATATCCAAACCGAAGTGTTTGGCAAAGGCGTAGTCACGGCTGTCGTGTGCGGGAACGGCCATAATGGCACCTGTTCCGTAGCCTGCCAATACATAGTCGCTAACATAAATCGGAATTTGTTTGTCGGTGAAGGGGTTTACGGCATAACTTCCGGTAAACACACCGCTCACGCGACGAGTCTCCGAGATACGCTCACGCTCGCTGCGTTTTTTGGTCTGCTCGATATACTCCTCCACTGCGGCGCGTTGCTCGTCGGTGGTAAGTGCCATCAAGTCCTTGTGCTCGGGGGCAACAACCATAAAGGTTACACCGAAAATGGTGTCGGGGCGTGTTGTGAAGATTTCGAGTTTCAACGGCGAGTCGGCAACCTCGAAGAACATTTGCGCTCCGGTGCTTTGGCCAATCCAGTTGCGTTGAATCTCTTTGAGCGAGTCGCTCCACTCCAACGAATCAAGGCCTTTGAGCAGACGCTCGGCATAAGCCGTAACACGCAACAACCATTGTTTCATTCGTTTTTGCTCGACGGGGAAACCGCCACGAACGCTCAAACCATTCGAAACCTCGTCGTTGGCAAGCACAGTACCCAAGCCTGCGCACCAGTTTACCATAGTGTCGGCACGGAATGCCAAACGGTAGTTTTGCAACACCTCTTCGCGTCGAGCCTCGTTCATTGCTCTCCACTCCTCTGCAGTGAAGGTCATAGGTGCAGAGCAGGCAGCATTAACGCCCTCGGTACCGTTAGCCTCGAATTTGGCAATCAGGTTCTCGATAGGCATCGCCTTGTCCTCGGTGCGGTCGTAGTAGTGACCGAACATTTTGAGGAACGCCCATTGTGTCCATTTGTAGTATGCGGGGTCGCAGGTACGCACTTCGCGGTCCCAGTCGTAGCTGAAACCAATCTTATCGAGCTGGCTGCGATAGCGTGCAATGTTATTCTCGGTAGTTACAGCCGGGTGTTGTCCGGTCTGAATAGCGTACTGCTCGGCGGGCAGACCAAAAGCGTCGTAGCCCATAGGGTGCAGCACATTGTATCCGCACAGGCGTTTATAGCGCGAGTAGATGTCCGAAGCGATGTATCCGAGGGGGTGTCCCACGTGAAGTCCTGCGCCCGAAGGGTAGGGGAACATATCCAAAACATAGAACTTGGGACGCGAGGAATCAACACCCACCTTGTAGGTGCCACGCTCCTGCCATAAGGCCTGCCATTTATTTTCAATCTCTTTGAAGTTGTACTCCATAGTGTCGTTAGTTGATATTTTGCGCCACAAATGTACGAAAAAAACATACATATTATATAATAGGCACGATTTATTTTACCGAAAAACGCATCGAGAGTGCCGTGAAGTGGTGTGTGGGGCGGTTTGTTGATATTTTTTGCATCGCTAAATGGCTGAAAAGTAGCAAGATGCGATTTTGGTTTATAAAAAATTTTAAAAAAGTGTTGAAAAGATTTGGAATAAACTATTTTTTGTCCTTATCTTTGCACCGCTGAAATGGAAAAAGCGCCTTACATTTGGGCGGCTGAAACAGTTCAGGAGTTCTTTGAGAGAGTGTTTGAGGCGAGGTTAGCCGAGGATTTTAACGAATCGGTAGCAATCTGAAAATTTTTGAAAAATTTTTCCGAAAAAATTTGGAGAATAAAAAATAACCTCATACCTTTGCACCCGCATTTCAAACAAAGCCATTCGCAAAGAGTGATGCCGAGTGAGAATGCGACAAGAAAACGATAGTTCTTTTATAGAATATAGAACGAGGTTCTTTGAGATTTTTGAGCAGCTAAATAGTTTTATCACTTCTCTTTTGAGAAGTTTTCAAAGCAATACCTTTGAGAATAAGCCAAGATTTAACAAACAATATTTTTTATAATGGAGAGTTTGATCCTGGCTCAGGATGAACGCTAGCGGCAGGCCTAACACATGCAAGTCGAGGG
>SUZD01000021.1 GCA_015060105.1 Rikenellaceae bacterium
ACCTTCCGTGCTGCTGCGATTGACCAACTTGCAGTGTGGGCCGAGCGTGCGGGTGCTACTATGATTCGTCAGGAGATGGGCTCCGACCCGGCGAGCGTGGCTTACGATACGCTCAAAAGTGCTGTTGCCAATGGCGCTGATGTGGTGCTGATTGACACTGCGGGCCGTCTGCATAACAAGGTGGGTTTGATGAACGAGCTCTCGAAGATTCGCAATGTGATGGGTAAAATCATACCGAATGCGCCCCACGAGGTTATGCTGGTGCTTGACGGAAGTACGGGTCAAAACGCATTTGAGCAGGCCAAACAGTTTACCTCGGCAACGCAGGTTAATTCGCTGGCTATCACCAAACTTGATGGAACGGCCAAAGGTGGTGTTGTGATTGGTATCAGCGACCGTTTCCAAGTGCCCGTTCACTATATCGGTATTGGTGAGGGTATCGACCAACTCAAAATCTTCGACCGCGAGGAGTTTGTTAAGGCTTTGTTTGATTAGGAGGGTGCTGTATGAAGACTATCAATGTCGTGACGCTGGGTTGTTCGAAAAATGTTGTCGATTCGGAGCACTTGATGGCGCAGGCAGCTGCGGCAGGCTATCGTGTGACCTTTGACAGTAACTCGACCCGTGCCAAAATCGTGGTTATCAACACCTGCGGATTTATCAACGATGCCAAACAGGAGAGCATCGACACCATATTGTCGTTTGCGGCTGCCCGTAGCGCAGGGCGCATTGAGCGTCTGTTTGTTATGGGTTGCTTGTCGGAACGCTATGCCGACGAGTTGCGCGAGGCGATACCCGAGGTTGATGAGTTTTTTGGTGTTCGCACCTTCGAGGGTGTGTTGAAGGCGTTGGAGGTGGAGCGCAAGGCTGAACTTGAAACCGAGCGCGTGCTGACGACTCCGCGACACTATGCCTACCTCAAAATTGCCGAGGGTTGCGACCGCCGATGTGGCTATTGCGCTATTCCGCTGATTCGTGGTGGGCACGTTTCGGTGCCTATCGAAACCCTTGTCAAAGAGGCGGAGTGGCTTGCCTCGCAAGGTGTTAAGGAGTTGATGGTCATTGCACAAGATACCACATTCTACGGCATAGACCTCTACGGCAAACGCAAATTGGCCGAGCTGTTGAAGGCGTTGTGTAGGGTTGATGGTATCGAGTGGATACGACTGCACTACGCTTATCCCGCGTCATTTCCACGTGATGTGATTGAGGTTATGCGCGACGAGCCCAAAATCTGTAAATACCTCGATATTCCGTTGCAACACATCTCGGACAATCAGTTGCGTAGTATGAAACGCTCGATTGACAAGGCTGGAACGGTGAAACTTATCGCCGATTTGCGTGCAGCTATTCCCGACTTGGCAATCCGTACTACGATGTTGGTGGGCTACCCGGGCGAAACCGATGCCGACTTTGCCGAGTTGAAGGAGTTCGTCAAAGAGGCGAAATTTGAGCGATTGGGAGTGTTTACCTACTCTGCCGAGGAGGGTACCTATTCTGCCGATTGCCTCGCTGATGATGTGCCGGAGAGTGTTAAGCAGGCGCGTGCCGACGAGCTGATGGAGTTGCAAAGTGCCATTTCGTATGGTTGCAACGAGCGCAGAGTGGGTCGTACGGAGAGGGTTATCGTCGATGGCTGTGTCGATGGTCGCTGGATTGCGCGCTCGCAATACGACTCGCCCGAGGTCGATACCGAAATCGAAATTATCACCACAAAACGTCTGCGTAAAGGTGCGTTTTATGACGTTCGCATCGTCGAAGCCGACGAGTATGATTTGACGGCAGAGTTAATTTAATCGCCCAAAGAGTAGCAAACTCGGATATTTTTTCTATCTTTGTAGAGAAAATTTAAGTAAAAAGCAGAAACGTATGGCGGTAAATCCGATAATTACAAGCATCGAAACGAAGATTGCACGAGTAATCGATGACAATCGTACGTTGCGTGCCGAGTGTTCGGATTTGGTCAGCCAACGTGACAAACTCCGCGCCGACAACCGCGAGTTGCAAAAACGTGTGACAGAGCTCGAAAAGGAGTTGTCGCACATCAAACTCAATGCGGCATTGGCGGGGGACAAATCCGACAAGCGTGCAGCCAAAGCGCGTATCAATCGACTTGTGCGGGAGGTTGATTCGTGTATCGCACTGCTTGCCGCAGAGGAATAATAGAGATGTCGAAGTTAACCATAACTCTCAAAATTGCTGGCGGAAACTATCCGTTCACCATTGATGCGGCCGAGGAGGAACTCTATCGCAAGGCCGAGCGTTTGGTGGCCGAGCGTATGTTTGATTTCAATCAGATAAATCTGCCACAAAAAGACCAATTGGCGTTGGCGGCTCTTGCTCTCGGAATGGAGAATCTGCGTTTGAAGCAGACCCGTTCGTTGGGCGAGGACCTTGACCGTTTGAGTGAGGTCGAGGAGCAATTGGACCAATATTTGAGCGAATTGTAGTATTCGACAACCCGTTTTTGAGGCGCCGGCCTCGGAGGTTCTTACCAGACATATCTACCCGCACGGATTACCTTACAGCTTTGCGAAACTTAACAATTATTTAACACTTCGAGGTTCGCTCTGTGTATCAAAAGCAGGCCTTAACCACCTTTGGTGGTGTACTTCGGTACCATTGGACGTTTGCGATACTTGCAGGAGGCCTCACATCATGACGTTTTCAGAGATTCGTCAAACCAAAAAAGGAATGTTCGTGCGGGATTTTTATTTATAGACCATAACAATTAAACCTAAATTTACTTTATAAAACACTTAAAACAACAATTATGACAACGTGGATTATTATAGCAGCGGCTGCGGGTTCGGCGCTGGTTGTGGGTGTACTTTCGTACCTCGGAGTGCGAAAGGCCACATCGGCCAAACGGGCTGCGATTCTCAAAGCGGCAGAAGCCGAGGGAGAGATGATAAAGAAGGATAAAATCCTGCAAGCGAAGGAGAAGTTTATTCAGATGAAGAGCGACCACGATCGCGCGGTCAATGAACGCAATCAGAAGGTGGCTCAAAGCGAGCAACGCGCACGCCAAATCGAGAATAATCTCCAAAACCAACAACGCGAGGTAGAGCGCAAAAACGCCGAACTCGACAAACAAAAAGAGAACCTGAACCAACAGCTGGTACAGGTTGAAAAACGCAAGGAGGAGTTGGCTCGCATCACCAAAGAGCAAAACGCACTTTTGGAGCAAATCAGCGGAATGAGCAGCGAACAAGCCAAAAATATCCTTGTCGAGAATATGAAGGCCGAGGCTCGTGCCGAGGCGGCAACCTATGTGAACGACACCATCGAGGAGGCCAAAATGACCGCCGGTAAGGAGGCAAAACGTATCGTTATTCAAACCATTCAACGTGTTGCAACCGAAACCGCTATCGAGAACGCCGTAACCGTGTTCAATATTGATAATGACGAGGTTAAGGGTCGTATTATCGGTCGTGAGGGCCGTAATATCCGTGCTTTGGAGGCGGCGACAGGTGTCGAGATTATCGTTGATGATACCCCCGAGGCTATTATCCTTTCGGGCTTTGACCCCGTACGTCGTGAGATTGCCCGTTTGGCTCTGCACCAACTCGTTTCGGACGGCCGTATCCACCCCGCCCGTATCGAGGAGGTAGTGGCGAAGGTCGAGAAACAGATTGAGGAGGAGATTGCCGAGGTTGGTAAGCGTACAACTATCGACTTGGGTATTCATAATCTCCACCCCGAATTGATTCGTTTGGTTGGTAAGATGAAATACCGTTCGTCGTATGGTCAAAACCTGTTGCAACACGCCCGCGAGACTGCAAACCTTTGCGGTATCATGGCATCGGAGCTCGGTCTTAATGCCAAGATTGCCCGTCGCGCAGGTCTGTTGCACGATATTGGCAAGGTGCCCGATGATGAGCCCGAATTGCCACACGCAATTATCGGTATGAAGTTGGCCGAGAAGTTCAAAGAGCGTCCCGAGGTGTGCAACGCCATTGGCTC
>SUZD01000011.1 GCA_015060105.1 Rikenellaceae bacterium
GATAATAAAAATATTTAAAAAGGACGAAAAGTTTTGTTGATTAACAAACATTTGTTAATTTTGCACCGATTTGTGTGGGGTAGGATTTGTCGCGTCGCACAGATTTTGAAGCGAACAAGAAGTTTAACACTAAATATTTAGGTAAAATTATGTCGAAAATTAAAATTGGTATCAACGGTTTCGGACGTATCGGCCGTTTGGTATTCCGTGCTGCTTGCAACAACGCAGACACTATTGAGGTAGTAGGTATCAACGACTTGGTACCCGTTGAGTACATGGCTTACATGTTGAAATATGACTCGGTTCACGGTCGTTTCAACGGTACTATCGCTGTTGAGGACGGTAAACTCGTTGTTAACGGTCACGCTATCCGCGTAACTGCTGAGAAAAACCCCGCAGACCTCAAATGGAACGAGGTTGGCGCAGAGTACGTTGTTGAGTCGACCGGTCTTTTCTTGACCAAAGAGAAAGCTGAGGCTCACATCGCTGCTGGTGCTAAATATGTTGTTATGTCGGCTCCTTCGAAAGACGATACTCCTATGTTCGTTTGCGGTGTTAACACCGACACTTACGCAGGTCAAACTATCGTTTCGAACGCTTCGTGTACTACCAACTGCTTGGCTCCCCTTGCCAAAGTTATCAACGACAAATTCGGTATCATCGAGGGTCTTATGACCACCGTTCACGCTACCACTGCAACTCAAAAGACTGTTGACGGTCCTTCGATGAAAGACTGGCGTGGTGGCCGCGCTGCTGGCGGTAACATCATCCCTTCGAGCACAGGTGCTGCTAAGGCTGTAGGTAAAGTTATTCCTTCGTTGAATGGCAAACTTACCGGTATGGCTTTCCGCGTTCCTACTCTCGACGTTTCGGTTGTAGACCTTACTTGCCGCTTGGAGAAAGCTGCTAGCTACGACGAGATCAAAGCTGCTATG
This sequence comes from Rikenellaceae bacterium, assembly GCA_015060105.1. Lineage (GTDB taxonomy): Bacteria > Bacteroidota > Bacteroidia > Bacteroidales > Rikenellaceae > UBA940. Next base: position 936 of record SUZD01000011.1, read on the forward strand.
AAAGCTGCTTCGGAGAACGAGTTCAAAGGTATCATCGAGTACACCGAGGACGACGTTGTTTCGACTGACTTCACTGGCGACGCTAACACTTCGATCTTCGATGCAAAAGCTGGTATCGCTCTCAACGAGAACTTCGTTAAACTCGTAGCTTGGTATGACAACGAGTGGGGTTACTCGAACAAAGTTATTATGTTGATTCAAAAGATGTACGCTTACAACAACAAGTAATCGTCACCTTTCAGATAATAACGAGCCCGAACGCAAGTTCGGGCTTTTTTGTTTTTGGGTTGTAATTCTTGCGGGTTTTTGTATCTTTGTGACAAAATAGGGAAACGCTATGAATTTTAGAACACTTATATTGTCGCTGATGGGCGTGGCGCTCGTCGGCTGCGCAGGTCAAACAAGCAAACCAAACAAGGAGGTGAAGAGCGCCGAGCCTCGCAAGATTCCTATGCCCGAGATGCCGTATTTCGTGTCGAACGAGGAGCAGGCGGTGGCTTATATGGCCGAGCACTTCTGGGATAAGTTCGATTTTGCCGATACCACCTATATCGACACCCTTCAATCGGTCGAGATTGCCTTTGGACAATATGCTACAACCATTGGTCGTGTGCCGTATGATGTTGCTTGCAAGTCGATGAATCGCACTATGACCAAGGCGCAGGTGTGCAAGCCGATGTTTGACCTCTTTGCCGAGTTGGCCGAGAAGTACCTCTATGACCCCAACTCGCCTGTCAAGAACGAGGAGGCGTATATTGGTGCTTTGGAGGTTATGACCACCACCTCGCTGTATGACGAGTGGGAGCGTGTGCGCCCGCAATCGCAACTCGACCTTGCGCTCAAAAACCGCCTCGGAACACGAGCAGCCGACTTCCGCTATATGACAAAAGAGGGACGTTGGGGCTCGCTTTACGGTATTCGCGCACGATATACTCTGCTGTTTATCAATAACCCGGGTTGCCCTGCGTGCAAGGATACACGCGAGCAGATTTCGGCTTCGCCTATGCTGACACAACTTATCGACGAGGGCGTTATCCGTGTGCTGGCGGTATATCCCGACGAGGACCTCAAAGAGTGGTACGACTACCAACCCAATATGCCGGCGAATTGGATTAACTCCTACGATAAGGAGTTGGCTATGAGGGAGAAGGAGCTCTACGATTTGCGTGCTATCCCGACCCTCTACCTGCTCGACCAAGACAAGAACGTGCTGCTCAAAGACTGTATGTCGATTCCCACCATCGAGCAAGTGATTTACTACCGAGATTATAACAAACAACAATAGAGATTATGACTATCATTGACGGAAAACTCACAGCCCAACAACTTCGCGCCGAGATTGCAGCCGAGGTTGCCGAGATGGTTGCTGCCGGACAGGCCGCGCCTCATCTTGTAGCCATTCTGGTAGGAAACGATGGCGCAAGTCAAACCTATGTAGCTAACAAAGAGAAGATGTGCGGAGAGTGCGGTTTTCGCTCGACAGTGCTCCGTCTGCCTGCCGAGACAACCGAGGAGGAGCTGCTTGCGCGTGTCGAGGAGTTGAATAATGACCCCGAGGTTGATGGCTTCATCGTGCAGTTGCCTTTGCCCAAACACATCGACGAGCAACGCGTAATCGAGGCTATCTCGCCCCGCAAGGACGTTGATGGCTTTACTCCCATCAACGTAGGCGCTATGGTGCTTGGCTTGGAGTGCTTTGTGCCCGCGACCCCCGCAGGTATCTTGGAGTTGCTCAAACGCTATAATGTCCCCACTTCGGGCAAAAAGTGTGCAGTCATTGGCCGAAGCAATATCGTAGGTCGCCCGATGTCTATCCTGCTCTCGCAGAAGGGCTGGGACGCAACCGTAACGCTGTGCCATAGCCGTACAGCAAACCTTGCCGAGGTCGTTCGTGAGGCTGATATCGTTGTTGCTGCTCTCGGTATTCCTGGTTTCGTCAAGGGCGATATGGTTAAGGAGGGTGCAACGGTTATTGACGTTGGTATCACTCGTGTTGCTGCTGACAATGCTCGTGGTTGGAGGGTTGTCGGAGATGTCGATTACGACGAGGTTGCTCCCAAGTGTGAGTACATCACACCCGTTCCGGGTGGCGTTGGTCCGATGACAATCATCTCTTTGATGAAGAATACTCTTATAGCTGCCAAGAGAAGAAAGTAAAAAGCCGTATAACAAGGTAATTTCTTCGTCATAGTTCAAGCGGGAAATCCTCACATACGCCGAGTATGCTGCGGTTTCCCGCTTTTCTATTTCTTGAAATTCCTCTTGTTATACGACTTTTTGTAGCAGAGGTAAGGTAATTTCTTCGTCATAGTTCAAGCGAGAAAACCTCACATACGCCCGAGTATGCTGCGGTTTCCCGCTTTTCTATTTCTTGAAATTCCTCTTGTTATACGACTTTTGTGGCAGAGGTAAGGTAATTTCCTCGTCATAGTTCAAGCGAGAAATCCTCACATACGTCGAGTATGCTGCGGTTTCCCGCTTTTCTATTTTAAATATTACATCGCTTTGGCGGGGATATGGCTTGACCGGTACGATGCAGGGGTCATTCCGTACTGTTTTTTGAATAGTTTTATAAAGTGAGAGGTGTTGGGGAAGCTGCACTCGATGCCGACCTCCGAGATAGACATATCGGTCGAAATAAGCAGTAATCGTGAGTGCATAAGGCGTTGGCGTATAAACCACTTATGCGGTGGCTCAAAGAAGTGGCGGCGAAACTCCTTCTTGAACGAAGTCATACTGCGGTTGCTACGCGAGGCGAGCTCCTCAATCGAGATGTCGCTGAAAATGTTGTCGAAGATGAGTTGTTCGAAGGACTCTCGCGCCGAATCGACATTCGACAGCAACTTATTTTTGATACAGCAGTCGTTGCGCGTGACAATCAGATAGACCAGCTCGGTCATCTTGATACTCTCGGCGGTGGTGTCGCGCGAGAACATATCCTCTTTGATATACTGGTTGAGCGTTGCAAAGAAGTTTCGAACGGCGCTCCAAGTCGGGACAATAACATAATTGGCCTCGCGGCAACGCTCGCACGAGTGGTCGTTCGAGACATCGAGGTCGAAGTTGCGACACAGAGTCGAGAGTATTCGTCCGAGTTGTTCGGGCGAGTAGTAGCAGGTTATCTGCTCGAATGGTTGCTCTGCATCTTCGGGCACATCTTCGGTGTAGTGGTGTCCCTTCGCCAGAAAGAACATTTCGCCTCGTTTCACCTCGCATCTGATGTCGCCGTTGTAGATAAATTTGCGCCCGCGCAACACAAAGCCTATGGTGTGGCGCGAGAGGTTGTGAGATTGGATTCCGTTGGAGTACGGTTGGGAGAACTTGACAATCATTGGTTGCGAGTTGATTCCCGAAAGTTGATTTTCCATCATAAAACTTTAAACTTTTAGGGGCGGATGTTGTCACAAAAGTAACCATTCGCTCCGATTAAACTAATTTTCGATGGCGGCATATCTTGTCCGAAACGGGCTACCTTGCGAGGCTTGGACAAATGCCTACAAATCAACGAATTAAACTGTTTCGCCAAATCGAATGTACACAAAATGCACCCAATAGGACATTTGTCGGAACAAATGCTTGACTAATGGGTCGTAATAGGACTCTAAAATATGTTTTTTCGGACTACAAATGCGACCAAAAGAGTCTCGGTCGCGCGGCCTGTTAGGCCGACAAAGCAATAATATTGTACGCCACAACAATCACGGCAAATGCCACACAACTGATTGTCGAAACGAGCGCCCAGTCACGGCCGAAGGCATTGGGCGAGAGCAGGGCGATCAGAACGGCAAGCGACGGGACAAGTGATGAATCGCTACCGCCCAGAAATACCGACACCAACAGACCAACCAACAGCACCGAGTGAACGTAACACATTGTGCGAGGTTTGGTGCGTAGCAGAGCCGAGTCGGCGAGTGTCGTCATAGTAATAGTCAGTGCGGCGGCAAACCACACCACCACAACACTGAATACGAATGCCGAGGGCCGCACGACCCCCAGATAGTTTACGCCCGACAGTTCACCTCCCAGCACTTCGAATATGTGACCGAACTCTCCGCCTCGACACAACTCGATATAGGCGGTTGCGAGCAGGGGTAAAATCAAACCAACACCACCCACCACAAACTCGCGCAATGTACGACGTGTCATTGTCCATACGATTGGCAGCAGTGCATACAACACCGCAAAAGGAGCATACAGCAGGGGCAGAATACCGAAGGCAAACGATGCCGAGAAAACGGCACCAAAGCTATAAGAGCGTTTGAACGAGCGCGCCACTCGTTTGAGAGCCATTGTCATAATGAACGCTGCAACATAGGCCGTAAGTGCGTGTTGCGGAAAGACCACGCCACAGCCAAACAGTACCCATATCTGCAACGGCAGGGTAGTGCGACGACCCGTCTCGATGCTATACAGCGAGGTGCTCAACACATTGACCATACAGCATACGACTGCCAACACGACCAGTGCCACATATAATATAGGAGAGAACACTCTTGCTCCCTCCAACCATACGGATAATGGCATACCACTCGCAGCGGCTGTATCAACGACCGACGGCGCCACAAAAGCGCGAATAACGGCAATTATGGCGAGCAGAACCGACGATGCAACAATCAGCCAAGTCGGTTGGCGCAAAAAATTAGGCATATATTACAGATACTTCTCAAGGTCACGGCCGATGTCACGACGGAAATATATTCCCTCGTACGACAAGCGGCCAACCGTCTCGTAGCTCTTTGCCAACGCCTCTTGCATTGTCGGAGCCATCGAGGTAGCACAAATAACACGACCGCCTGCGGTTACAACGTCGTCGCCCTTTTGTGCTGTTCCGGCGTGGAAGAGAACACTGCCCTCGGCACACGCGCTCTCCAAGCCCTCAATCTTGAAACCTTTTTGATACGACTCGGGGTAGCCAGCCGAAACACACATTACGGTAACGGCGCTCTTCTCCGAGATTCGCAACTCATAGCCATCGACCTTGCCCATATACATAGCCTCGAAAAGGTCGATAACATCACTCTCAATACGAGGCATTACAACCTCGGTCTCGGGGTCGCCCATACGGACATTATACTCGATAACGTAGGGGTCGCCCGCTACGTTCATCAATCCAACGAAGATGAAGCCACGATAGTCAATTTGCTCGGCAGCCAAACCTGCAACAGTCGGGGCTACAATTCTCTCCTCGACCTTCTGCATAAACTCGGCGTCTGCAAACGGAACAGGCGATACCGCACCCATACCTCCTGTATTGAGTCCTGTATCTCCCTCGCCGATGCGTTTGTAGTCTTTGGCCTCGGGCAGAATAACATAGTTGCGGCCATCGGTAGCAACGAATACCGAGCACTCGATCCCCGACAGATACTCCTCAATCACTACGCGACTTCCTGCCGAGCCGAACTTACCGCCCAACATACGGGCAAGCTCTGCTTTGGCCTCTGCCTCGTTATCCAAGATAACAACACCTTTACCCGCAGCCAAACCGTCAGCCTTCAAAACGTAAGGTGCCGACAAGGTCTCGATGAAACGATAACCCTCCTCGATATTGTCACGAGTGAAAGTTGCATAGGCGGCTGTCGGAATGTTGTTACGCATCATGAAGGCCTTTGCAAAGTCCTTGCTGCCTTCGAGATTGGCACCCGACGCCGACGGGCCGATGATAGGCAGGTGGGCAAGCATATCGTCCTCGCGGAAGAAATCCACAATACCGTGTACCAACGGCAACTCGGGGCCAACGACAACCATTCCAATCTGTTTGTCGAGTACGATTTTTTTGAGTGCACCGAAGTTGTCGGCATCGACGTCGATATTCTCGCCAAGCTCCGCAGTACCCGCATTACCGGGTGCGATGTAGAGTTTTTCAAGACGAGGACTGCGACAGATAGCCGCAGCGATAGCGTGTTCACGACCGCCCGAACCGAGCAACAGGATATTGAGTTTTTCCGGAAGTTTCATAGTAAACCTTAATTTCTTTATGCAAAAGTAACATTTTTTTGGTAGTTTTTAAACTTCTTGTCGTACTTTTACGGTCGGAAACAAAACTTTTCGCCCTTATGCTTGCTAACTGTATGGATATCAATCGTGTGGAAGCCGGTCTTGATGAAGCAGGCCGAGGCTGTCTTGCAGGCCCTGTTTTTGCCGCAGCCGTAATCCTGCCGCCCGACTTTTACCACCCCTTGCTCAACGACTCCAAGCAGATGACCGAGCGAGCACGAAATATCTTGCGCGAGATTATCGAACGCGAGGCTCTTGCTTGGTCGGTGGCGCAAATTGACCCGCGACGAATAGACCAGATAAACATTCTCAACGCCTCAATCGAGGGTATGAATACTGCTGTTAAAGGGTTGAGTATCACTCCCGAACACCTGCTTGTCGATGGCAATCGTTTTCACACCGATTTGGCAATACCCTACACCTGTGTTGTGAAGGGTGATGCCACCTATGCCAATATTGCAGCCGCTTCGGTGCTTGCCAAAACGCATCGTGACGAGTATATGCTCAACGCTCACACCGAGTACCCGCAATATGGTTGGTCGCAAAACAAAGGCTATCCCACGATAGCGCATCGAAAGGCAATCCTCGAATACGGATTGACACCTCTGCACCGACGCTCATTCAATACGGGCGTCGAGCAACTATCTCTGTTTTAGTATTTTGGGCGGAAATGCCTATTTGATTGCGGCGGCGATACTATCGGCGTCGATACCGCACATTTGGCGCAACTCGGCGACGGTGCCGTGCTCGATGAATTGGTCGGGTATGCCGAGTCGGGTGATTGTTCCATTGAAGCCCATATCGCGCAACACGTTCTCGATAGTGCTACCCACACCGCCTTGCAATGAGCCGTCCTCGACGGTTACAACGTGAGCAAACGTACGTGCCACTTGTTGCAGAATCTCGCAGTCGAGCGGTTTAGCCCAACGCATATCGTAGTGTGCAGGATTTTTACCCTCACTTACAGCCTTATTCACGCCTTTGGTCGCCTCGATACCGATTGCTCCGATGCTCAACACAGCCGTACCTTCGCCCTCGCGCAGACAGCGACCCTTGCCGATTGTGAGCTCCTCGAACTCCTTGTCGCGCCACTCCGAGCCATCGCCACCACCACGCGGATAACGAATGGCAATGGGGCGATTTGCGAGCGATGCGGTGTACATCATATTTCGTAGCTCTGCCTCGTTGTAGGGTGCGGCTACGGTCATGTTGGGGATACAGCACAGGTACGAAAGGTCGTATGCGCCGTGATGCGTTGCGCCATCTTCGCCCACAAGACCACCTCGGTCGAGGCACATAACAACGCCCAAGTTTTGAAGCGCAACATCGTGAATAATGTTGTCGAAGGCGCGTTGCATAAAGGTCGAATAGATGTTGCAGAATGGAACGAGATTCTCGCACGCAAGGCCGGCCGAGAAGGTTACGGCGTGTCCTTCGGCAATGCCCACATCGAAATAGCGGTCGGGGTGAGCCTTTGCCAACAAATCCATCGAACAACCCGTAGGCATGGCGGGCGTAATACCGACAATGCGACCGTCACGGTCTGCCAAATCGACAAGCGTCTGTCCGAAGACGGTTTGGAACTTGTCGGCTCCGTTTTGCGAGCCCTTTATAATCTCGCCCGTTTCGGGATTGTACTTGCCCGGAGCGTGCCATACAACCTGATTCTCCTCGGCGGGTTTATAACCCTTGCCTTTGGTTGTCAGGGCGTGCAACAATTTCGGGCCTTTGATTTCGCGCAGGTCGCGCAGAACGGCAACAAGGCTCTTAACATCGTGACCATCAACGGGACCGAAATAACGGAATTTAAAACTCTCGAAAAGGTTACTATGACGCAACAAACCCTGCTTGAAGGCGTTGTGAATACGTTTGAAAGCGTTGTGCAGACGCGAGCCGGCGGGGAACATATTCCACACTCGGGTTTTCAGACGATTGTAGCGTTTCGACGTCGAAATGCCGAGCAGATAGTCGCGCAAGGCGCTGCGGTTGTGGTCGATAGCCATACGGTTGTCGTTGAGGATAACCAGCAAATCGGCACCAACCGTACCCGCATTATTCAAGCCCTCGAAAGCCAATCCACCCGTCATTGCACCATCGCCGATAACAGCGATAGTCTTGCTCTCTCGACCCTCGATTTGCGCCGCCGAGGCCATTCCGAGAGCGGCCGAGATTGAAACCGAGGCGTGACCACCCACAAAGGCGTCATACTCGCTCTCGCTACGGCGCGGAAATCCTCCGATACCACCCTTCTGGCGAATGTGAGCAAACTCGTCACGACGACCCGTGATAATCTTGTGGGCGTAGGCTTGGTGGCCGACGTCCCAAATCAGTCGGTCGTCGGGTGTGTCGAAAACATAGTGTATGGCAACGGCCAACTCCACCGAACCCAAACTCGATCCGATGTGTCCCGTTCCCGACGACAAGGAGTGTATGATGTAGTGTCGTATCTCGTCGCACAACTCCGGCAACTCATCAACGGAGAGTTGTTTGAGGTCGGCAGGCGAGTTTATACGATTAAGGAATTTGTACATACTATTGCTCTTTTCGCTCTACAAAGGTACTTATTTATTGGGAATTTCACGAATAATTTGTATTTTCGCCATACGGAAAAGTGCGTATAAGAATGAGAATGTTTGCTAAATACCTGATAATGTGTGCGGTGGCGTTTGTCGCAACGGGCTGTGTGTCGATGCGAAAATATGATTCGGCTCGTGCCGAGATACTATCGCTTACCAACACACTCGAAGCGCGTGATGCAGCGCTTGCCAAACTCCAAGAGCGCTACAACGATTTGGACGGTGTAGCCAAACAGCGTGCCGACCGTAACATTACACTCGAAGAAGAGGTGGCAAAACTTGCAAAAGATACCGCCCGTATGGGTCGTGAGCGTCGTGCGCTTGTGGCACAATATCAAAAGATGCTCGAAGATGGCTCTGTTGAGGCTTCGCGTATGCTCGAAGAGTTGAGTCGCAATCAAGCGGCACTCGAAGAGCGTTCGGCCCGTATAGCCGAGTTGGAGCAGACAATCGAGGCGCGTGACAAAGCACTCAACGATATTCGTCGTCAGGTAGAACAGGCGTTGCTCGGTTTCGACGGCAAGGGTTTGACTATATCGCGTCGTGATGGCAAGGTCTATGTTTCGATGGCCGACAAGTTGTTGTTCCGTTCGGGAAGTTTCGACATCGACCCCGAGGGTGCCAAAGCCGTTCGACAACTTGCCGAGGTGCTGGCAAATAACGCCGACATCGAGATTATGGTCGAGGGTCACACCGACAATGTGCCTTATCGTGGTACGGGTCAGTTGCGTGACAACCTCGATTTGAGTGTCAAACGTGCCACAACCGTTACACGTCTGTTGTTGGAGAACTCCAAAATCAACCCTCTGCGTGTAGTATCTGCGGGTCGTGGCGAGTATATGCCGCTCGACGAGGCCGACACTTCGGAGGCGCGCGCCAAAAACCGACGCACCGAGATTATCCTCACTCCAAGACTCGACAAATTGTTGGAACTTACAAAATAATCGAAGATATGAAATACAAACGCATACTTTTGAAGTTGAGTGGCGAATCGCTGCAAGGTACTTCAACTCACGGACTTTCGACCGATGTACTCCAAAGTTACGCTCGTCAGATTGGCGAGATGGCTCGCACAGGTGTACAAATCGGAATTGTAATTGGTGGAGGTAACATCTTCCGAGGTTTGAGTGGCGTAGGTCGTGGTTTTGACCGAGTTAAGGGCGACCAAATGGGTATGCTTGCAACCATCATCAACTCGTTGGCACTGCAATCGGCTCTTGAATCGGAGGGCGTACCGGCCAAGGTGCTCACATCAATCCGTATGGAGCCTATCGGCGAGTACTACTCCAAGGCCAAAGCGTTGGAGTATATGGCGGCTGGTAATGTTGTCATTATCGGTGGCGGTACCTCGAATCCCTACTTCTCGACCGACTCGGCTTCGGCTCTGCGCGGTATCGAAATCGAGGCAGAGGTGTTGCTCAAAGGCACTCGTGTTGATGGCGTCTATACTGCCGACCCCGAGAAAGACCCCACTGCGACCAAGTTTGATACAATCACCTTTGACGAGGTGTATAGCCGTGGTCTGAAAATTATGGACCTCACTGCGTTTACCCTCTGCAAGGAGAATAAACTTCCTATCGTGGTGTTCGATATGGATACCGAGGGCAATCTTGCCAAAGTGCTTGGCGGCGAGCCTATCGGCACTCTTGTAACACTCTAATACATCAGCAAAAAAAACCATTAAAAATAAAGTTATGAGCGAAGATTCGAAATTCATTCTCGATGTAGCAACCGAGAAGATGCAGAAAGCTATCGACTTCCTTAACGAGACTCTTTTGAGTATTCGTGCAGGTAAGGCGAGTGTAAATATCCTTAACGGTATCACCGTAGATTACTATGGTAGCCAAATGGGTGTAGATAAAGTGGCAAGTGTAACCGTACCCGATGCCCGTACCGTGATGATTCAACCCTGGGAGAAAGGTATGATTCGCGCTATCGAGACCGCTATTATCAACGCCAACATTGGTCTTACCCCCTCGAACAATGGTGATGCTATCCGCCTTAACATTCCCCCTCTGACCGAGGAGCGTCGTCGCACCCTTGTTAAACAGGTGAAAGATGAGTCGGAGAAGGCTCGTGTAGGTGTTCGTGCAGCGCGTCGTGATGCTGTCGAGGCTTTCAAGAAAGCTGTTAAAGACGGTATGCCCGAGGACGAGGGTAAAGATGGCGAGGAGCAAGCACAAAAACTTACCGACAAGTTCTCGAAGAAAATCGATGAGCTCTTTACTGAGAAGGAGAAAGAGATAATGACTGTATAAGTTGTCTAATAAGGCAATTTCTGCGTCATAGTTCAAGCGGGAAATCCTCACATACGCCGAGTATGCTGCGGTTTCCCGCTTTTCTATTAAAATATGTGGTGGGTTCCATTAGCGTAGGAACTCGCCCTTTGTTTTTCCAAAAAGCAGGGCGACCGACCGAAGATTAGAAAAAATAGTTATCTTTGCGCTGGAAAAACAGAACCGAAACACATGAAGAATACGACCGAACAGAAGCGACTTGGCACGGAGTCGATACCCCGTCTGATTGCGGGATATGCAGCTCCGGCGATTGTGGCTATGGCCTCGTCGAGCATTTACAACATCGTGGACAGTGTGTTCATTGGTCACGCGGTTGGAGCTATGGCTCTGTCGGCGTTGGCGGTTGCGATGCCGTTGATGAACATCTTGTCGGCGTTTGGAGCAATGGTCGGTATCGGTTCGGCGGCGATGGTCTCAATTCGTATGGGTCAGGGTCGCAAAGGCGAGGCGTTCAAGATTTTGGGCAACCTTGTGTTGATGAATGTCATCACGGGTTTGGTGCTCTCGGTGTTGGGTTTGACCTTCCTCGACGAGATTTTGGTGCTGTTTGGCGCAAGTCCCGAAACGCTGCCTTATGCGCACGACTTTATGAGTGTGATTTTGATGGGTAATGTCGTCACGCACCTATATTTGGGTCTCAACGAGGTGATGCGTGCTTCGGGTTATCCGATGCGTTCGATGTGCGTTATGCTGACGGCTGTGGCGGTCAATATTTGTTTGAATCCCCTGTTTTTGTTCGTCTTTGAGTGGGGCGTGAGGGGCTCGGCGATAGCCACCGTGATTGCGCAGATAACGGCTCTCTCGGTCGAGATGTTCCACTACGGCAACTCCAAAAGTTATCTCCATTTCCGTCGTGACATATTCCGTCTGCGTGGCGATATTGTCAAAGATGTGGTGTCGATTGGTTTGGCCCCGCTGTTGATGAACTTGTGTACCTGTGTGGTCGTGATTTTTATCAACTCGGCACTGCTAACACACGGAGGCGACATATATGTCGGTGCCTATGGTATTGTAAACCGAATAGTGATGTTGTTTATAATGGTTATTGGCGGTTTCAATCAGGGTATGCAGCCGATTGTTGGCTATAACTATGGTGCGTGCAAGTTCGACCGTGTGTTGCGTGCGTTGTGGACGACGGTGGGTTGTGCCGTTGCGGTTATGAGTGTTGCCTTCATTTTGAGCCAAACCATACCCGACAAGATTGCTTCGCTATTCGTCAAGGCCGATGATGCGCACGCCGAGGAGTTGATTGCTATTGCAGCTCACGCAATGCGTACAGTGATGTTTGTCTTCCCGATTGTCGGTTTTCAGATTGTTGCATCTAACTTCTTCCAATATATCAAACGAGCAAAACGAGCCATCGTTTTGTCGATGACTCGTCAGTTGATATTCCTTGTTCCGTTGTTGTGGTATTTGTCCGACATCTATGGAACAGATGGCGTTTGGTTGAGTATGCCTATTGCCGACGGATTAGCGTCGTTGTTGGCAGCCGTGTTACTCTTCTTCGAGGTCCGTCGTCTGCGCAGAATGCAGGCCCGTTTGGACCATTTCGACTCCGATTGTAGCAATAATTAGTTCGTTCGCCCAACGCAGAGCGACATCGACGGCGGGTCCCTCGCCGCCCACAATCCTCATACGTCCTGCCGTGAGGTTGCACTCCTCGATACGAAGGTCGCGCAGCAGGTCGGGATATTGCCTTCCCAACGAGCAGTAATATTTGTAGGCCGCCTCTTTGGCACACCACGCAGCACCCGCCATCAGGTCGGGATAGTTGAACTCCATCATACGCTCGCCCAATGACAGAAAACGCGAGGCACTACGCTCGAAATCGCGTTTGCGCCACTCAATGTCCACACCACACGGAGCGTCCGACAGTGCGACTGCGATGTGACTCCGACAATGTGATACACTTATATATATAGGCTGGGGGGTGCCAAGAACTACGGGCACTCCCAAAGCGTCATAGCTGATAGTGACATCGCCCAGACATTGACGAACAGCATTTCGCCAAGTGAGCCATTCGGCACGACGAACTTCGCCCGAATAGCGCCGCATAGCCTCGGCGCAATCCTCTTTGGTGGCGTGCGCCATAGCCTCGGCATAAGGCTCGATGGCCCTAATTATCAGACGATTCATTCTTCTCTATCTCGACTTTGATTTTATTCACCTTGCGAACTTGTGCCTCGGCAACGGTAAACTTGACGCCACACAGCGACAGAGTGTCACCCTTACGCAGAAAACGGCGTTTATGTTCGAGCATAAGTCCGGCAAGCGTCTCGGCATTGCCTTTATACTCGTCGAACAACCCCTCGTCAATATCGATGATTTTCGACATATCGCCAATGTGGGTTTTGGCGTCGAACAACCATATATTTTCGGCAAGTTTGTCGTAACACAGACTCTCCTCGGTGTCGGTCTCATCGGAAATCTCGCCCACGACCTCCTCCAAAATATCCTCCAACGACACCAAGCCGAGTGTCGAACCATACTCATCAACCACGATTGCCATATGTACGTGGCTGGTGCGGAAATCGTCCAGCAACTCGGCAATCTTCTTGTGCTCGGCCACGAAGTGTGGCGGGCGGATAAGTTTGCACCAATCGTAAGTATCCTCCTCGCCGAGGTGCGAGAATACGTCCTTGACATACAGCACGCCACACACATCATCGAGGGTACTTTTATAGACAGGAATACGCGAGAACCCCGATTCGATAATCACACGGCGCACCTCGTCGAAACCGACACTTGCCTCCAATGCAACAATATCCACACGAGGGCACATAATACTCTCAACCTCGGTGTCGGCAAAATTGACAACGCCACTCAACAGTTGTTTCTCTTGGTCGTTGCGCGTTTGTGTGATGTCGATAGCCTCCGATAGTTCGTCGAGCGAGATGTTGTCGTGTGTAGAGTTCGAAAGACTCGAAACTTTGCTACCCGAGCTTACCAACAGAAACGCAAACGGTTTCGAGATTTTGCGCAGTACACGCAATACGGGCGCACCTTTGATAGCAAAGCCAATCGAATAGTGCGATGCGATGACTTTGGGCAACACCTCACCAAAAAGCAACAACAGGAAGGTTACAAATACCGAAATAAACAAAAACTCCCAAACCTCCGATTGGAAGTGGAGCGTCTTGACGATGATGTGCGAGGTCAATAGTGTAATTAAGATATTGACCATATTGTTGAGCATCAATATCGTTGCCAGCGTATATTCTCGGTCGTTGATAAGGTCGAGTACGGCACTTGCGCCCAGCGGACGCTCTTTGAGCTTCTCTTTAACCTTGTCAATGTCGGCAGGTCCCAGCGAGAAGATAGCCGTCTCGCTGCCGGAGATAAATCCGGAGCACATCAACAGCAGAACTACGCATACCAGCGATGTTATGATTTCGGGGGTGGCAAATGCGCCACTTACAATCTCTATCAAAATAGGGAAATTTACGTTTTACTTGATTAGTTGCCAAACAGAGTTGCCTCGCCTGTGTCAGTATTTTCAGCTTTGGCTACGGTCGCTTTCTCCGACGAGACCACTTTCTTGGGCGCTGCCGAGTTGAACTCTTCGAGTCGCACTCCGTAGCGTTTGATGGCGGGCACTTTGTAGATTTGTTCCATATTGGCATAGCGATCCACGCCACGGAAACGAGCTACACTTTGGCTCTCCTCCATCTCTTTGGTATTGTCAATCTCCACTTCGGTCTCTTGTTCGACCTCGACAGCCTCCTCGACTTGCGGTTTTGCACTTTCGGCCGACTTGAATTGAGCCGCCACAACAACAATTTCGAGCTCCTCGCCCAAATCCTCCTTGATACAGCTACCCCAAATAAGGTTGGCCTTGCCTCCCGCCTTCTCTTGGAGCATTGTGCGAATCATGTTGGACTCTTTCATTGTCAGCGGGTGCTCGTTGCTGCTGTGAATGTGGAGCAGGATTTGACGTGCGCCCTCGATGTCGCGGTTTTCGAGCAATGGCGAGCTGAAACATTGCTCAACGGCAACACGTGCACGCTCTTTGCCTCTGGCGCGACCCGTAAACATCAGAACATTGCCTCCATTGCGCAACACGGTGTTGGCGTCGGCAATATCAATATTCACATCGCCATACAGAGTGATAATCTCGGCCATACCCTTAACCGCCGAGGTCAGGATACCGTCCAGAAAACGCATAGCCTCGGCTTGTGAAAGTTCGCCACAAAGGTCAATAAGACTATCGTTGTTGATGATAAGAATTGCATCGACATATTTGCGAAGCTCCTCGATACCCTCTTGCGCTTGTCGAACACGCACGGGGCCCTCGTTGGTGAAGGGGGTTGTTACAACCGCCACGGTAAGGATTCCAAGCGAGCTTTCGTCCTCTTCCAACTTTTGTTTGTGCAATTCGCGTGCAGCACGAGCCAATACAGGGGTTGCACCTGTTCCGGTACCACCACCCATTCCGGCTGTGAAGAATATCATCTTGGCACCCGAGGCACGCAACATTGCAAAGATGTCGTTAAGGCTCTCGGTTGCAAGGTCGGCACCTTTCTTGGGGTTGCTGCCCGCTCCATCGCCATTGGGTCCGAGTTGCAGACGCACTTCGGCTTTATTCTTTTCGAGCGCGTCTTTATCGGTGTTGCACGCCATAAACGAGACGTTGTAGATTCCGCTCTCGACCATGTTGTTCAGAGCGTTACCACCGGCGCCACCGACACCCACAACCAAAATATCGCTATGGGTAATCTCCTCGACGTTAATCGTATTCAATATATCGTTGCTCATCGTTCTCTGTTTTGCGTTACTCGTCATACTCGTCGCCCTCGACATCTACGGGGAAGATGGTGTCGATAATGCGTTTGAGCCAACCACGTTTGGGAGCTTTATCGCCATCTTCGAGGCCGATATTGCCGCCATTGTCAATGTCGCCACCCTCCGTTGTTTCGGTTTTTGCGGTATTCTCCTCTTTGGAGCCTTTGTTGATGATGTCGGCAGTCTTGCTCTTAATCTTTTCGAGCAACGAGTTTTTGTTGTTCTCGCTCTCCACCTCGTCGTCCATTGCCGAGGTGTTGTGTCGCTCGGGTTGTACTGCCGGTGTGGGTTGCACAACGGGTTGAGGTGTAGGTTGCACGATAGGTTGCGGCTCGGGAGTTGTGGGTTTTACGACCGTGGGTGCAGGTGTAGCAACGGGAGTGGGGGTAGGTTTAACCTCGCGGGGTGCGGGCGCAGGGGTCGAGATACCGATACTGCGAATAACCTCCACATTGTTGTACTTGCGTTTGTTCTTGGCGTTTTGGAGCATACCGATAACGGTTGCAAACTCGGGTTGTTCGAGCAACTCCTCGCGACCATCAACAGGGCTGACGTGCATATCGGGACGGGCGATGCGAACGTCCATACCCAACTCTTGCTCCATCATTGCATCAACGTTTTTGAGGTTGGCACCACCACCCGTAAGGATAACGCCTGCTTGGAGCTGGTCGGCATAACCCGAATCAGCAATCTCCTCTTTGATAAACTTGGTAATATCTTTGAGGCGGTGCTCGATGATACTTGCCAGATTCT
This sequence comes from Rikenellaceae bacterium, assembly GCA_015060105.1. GTDB lineage: Bacteria > Bacteroidota > Bacteroidia > Bacteroidales > Rikenellaceae > UBA940. Next base: position 17,338 of record SUZD01000011.1, read on the forward strand.
TGGTGGTAATCAATGCTGCACGTTTTGCCGACGAACTCGCCTTGATTGCGGTGTCCTCGGTAATCGACGATGCCAATGCGTTACCGTGTGTGCGTTTGATGGACTCGATGCGGTTTACGGGGATACCGAACTCGCGGATATCGTTGTTGATGTCGTGCGAGCCCAGAGGAATAGTGCGAACATAACGAATGATGTTGTCCTTGCAGATACATAGGTTGGTGGTGTCGTGGCCCAAATCCACAACCACGCAACCCAACTCACGATCCTCGCTCGATGCCGTAGCCTCGATAGCCAGCATAGGACCTGCCGAAATAGTGTCGGGAACAAGACGGGGGCTCAATCCTGTCAGAGTCTGCTCGTAACGCGAAATCATAGCTTCGGAGCCAAACACGAAGGTAAAGGTCGAAGCCAACTTCTTGCCAAAACGACCGATGGGGCTGATTACGGTATCGACCTGACCGCCATTGTGCACACGATAGCATTGGGGAATACGTTCGAGGATACGAACGCCCTCCTCGGCGGTAACGTTGTTCATACCGTCGTGCAGTTTATTGACGTCCTCTTTGGTAATCTCGCCATCTTTGTTGCTCACAAACACATAGTAGTCGTGAGTTGCACATTTGACGTTTTTGTCGGCAACGCAGGTGTGGATATCCGAGATACGGATACCGTTATTCTTTTCGAGTTTCAGTACAGCTCGACGAATAGCCTCGCTTACGGTTTGGCGGTTTGTGATTGCTCCGCGACTCATTCCGTCACTTGCCAACTCCTCGCAAACGACATCTTCGACTGTAAGCCAATCTTCGGAAACGCTGCCCAACGCAAGTTTGACGCTGCTGCAACCGAGATCTAATGCTACGATGTAATCTTTGTTCTCCATCTCTATTTAGTGCACACTATTTGGTCGTTATATCTCAAATCAATATAGTTATAGCCGTCCCACCCCTCCCAGGCCAGAGCCTCGCGGTAGAACAGCAACAACTTGTCGAGTTGCTCCTCGCCCTTATCAATATCGCCCAAGCAGACAATGTGCTTGCCAACGCGAGGAACGATTTCGATTTGGGGAGTAGTGTAACCCTTTGGTGTAGTGACGTTTATCTGGACAATCTGTGAGTGCCAAAAATCGTCACCCTCCACAAACTCTACAAAGTTAAGGAGTTTATATAAATATAAATATTTTTTTGCCGATTTTTTTTGATTTTCGGCCAACAATCCTTTGCGTTCGACGAGAACATCGATTTCGCCCTCCTCGGAGGCTATTTTCTTGTTGATGTTGTTGATACGCCTCTGTTTATCCTCGGCAAAACGGGCTTTGCTCTCTTTGCTGCTGAAATAACTCGGTGTTTCGCTCTGAACATCGGTGCGCTCGTCCTTCAACGAAGCGAGGGTAGAGTTGTGTTGCGAAATCAGCGAGTCGATGTAGTGAACTTTGTCGGTGTACTCCTCGATAAGGCGCTTTTTAATCTGCTCATAATCACCGTAATAGCTCGACGGCATCATAAACGATATGTCGCCCGTGATGACGGGAAGGTGCATAGCACAACCACTTTGTGGCGGGAGGATATGACCGTCGCCTGTAAGCAGGAAGTTGTAGCCCGTCGAGGTCATAACGCGAGCGATGGGGCGGTGTTGCTTGATGCTTACATTCACAACGCCATCGGAGGTGACATATACCGCAGCATCTTTGACCAACACGTGTTTGCGTAAGCGGTACTCCCACTCGGCGGTGTTCAGTTCGTGATATGGCACCTGTTTGTATCGCAGGTTGTCGCGCTCAATCCATTGTCGGACTTGACTCTCGGTGACGGATTGAATCTCGTCGGCATCGACAATCTCGATGTGCAACGAGTCAATAACCTCGGCACCGAGCGAGTGTCGGGCATAGGTGGACGATGCGACAAAGTAGGCGACAATGCCCACCCACAGAAGGGTTGTCAGTACAATATGTAGTATTCGTTTAAGCATTTTGCGCGGGATATTTCTCGTTCAAAGCGGCGCTCAAAGGCTCGCAACAAGCGTCGATATTGCCTGCACCAAAGGTAATCACGATGTCGGTGTCGTGGGCGATGATGTCCTCGACAAGGCTCTCGCGGGTGGCGTAACGACAGGGCTTGTTGATTAACTCGCCAATCATCTCCGACGAAACACCCTCCATCGGGAGCTCACGAGCGGGATAGATAGGAATCATCACCACCTCGTCGGCGTTCGACAGAGCCGCAGCAAAGTCGCGGAAAAAGTCTTTGGTACGGCTGTAAAGGTGAGGTTGGAAGATTGCGGTTATGTGACGAGAGGGGAATGCACCCTTAATCGAGCGAAGGGCGGCTGCCAGCTCGGCGGGGTGATGGGCATAATCGTCGATATAGACGCAATCGGGGCGGTTGATGTAGATGTCGAAACGACGACGCACACCGCTGAATGTTTCGAGTCCTTTTTTGATTTTATCCTCGTTGAAAGCAAGGCCGCGACACTTGCACGCACACCAAACGGCAGCAACGGCAGCGATACAGTTCTCGACATTGACACGACCCAAAACGCCCAACTTACAATCTTTGATTGTACGGTCGGGGCACACGATGTTGAAGCGGAACAGACCGTCACTTTGCAGACGCAGGTTTTGTGCATAGAAGTCGGTACCGCCATCGAGCGAGTAGCTATACTTCGAGATACCCGGGTTGCGCAGAGTGATTGCCGCGTTGTGTTTGACAACAACCGCACCTCCCTTTTTGATTTGCGACACGAATTGTGCAAACGCCTCTTTTACAGCCTCGTGTGTGCCGTAGATGTCGAGGTGGTCGGCGTCGGCCGAGGTGACAACAGCCACATTGGGAGTAAGGCGCAAAAACGAGCGGTCGAACTCATCGGCCTCGACAGCCATAAGGTTACCGCCACCCATAACGATATTGCCATCGAAATTCTTCGACAGACCACCCAGGAAGGCGCTACCTCCACCGAACAGCGTGCGATTGAGCCACGCAACCATTGTTGTTGTCGAAGTCTTGCCGTGAGTACCCGCAACCGCCATTACATACTTATTGGCGGTGACGTGTCCCAAAATCTCGGAGCGTTTGAGCACCTCGAAGCCATTCTCGCGGAACCACACCAACTCGCTATGGTTGGCGGGAACGGCAGGGGTATAGACCACCAGCGTATCCGACGCCTTACGGAAACGCTCGGGGATAGCCTCGATGTTGTCGTCGTAGTGCACATCGGCACCCTCCTTAACAAGGGCTTGTGTGAGGGCGCTCTCGGTGAGGTCGTAGCCAGCCACCTGTTTGCCTTCACGCATAAAGTAACGGGCAAGGGCACTCATTCCGATACCGCCAATGCCTATGAAATATACATTTTTCATCGTTTAAGTTCGGTTTTAATCTCTGCTGCCACACGGTCGGCCGAGTCGCCGATAGCAAGGCGCAGTATGTTTTGTTTCAAATCTTCGAGTCTGTTTTTGTCTGCCACAATCTCACGAGCGCGTTTCATACCTTCGGCAACTGCCTCGGTGTCACGAATCATCTCGGCAGCACCCTTTACCACGAGTGCTTGTGCGTTTTTGGTTTGGTGGTCTTCGGACACGTTGGGCGAGGGGATAAACAGCGTTGGTTTACCCATCAGGCACAACTCCGAAACGGTGCAGGCTCCGCTACGCGACACCACAAGGTCGGCGGCTGTATAGGCATAGTCCATACGCTCGATGAAAGCACCACGCCAAACACCCTCCGACGAGCGACCCTCCATAAAACTATTCATCTCGGCCTCGTAGTACTTGCCCGTTTGCCAAATAACCTGCACATCGCCATCACTTACAATGCCCTCAACCGACGCTTTCATCATCTCGTTGAAGGTGCGTGTTCCGAGGCTTCCGCCCACGACCAGAATAACGGGGCGTTTATCATCGAAACCAAAGTAGTCCAACGCCTCTTTGCGGTCGATACTATCGGCTTTGAACGAGCCACGCAACGGATTTCCCGTCATCACAATTCGCTCGGCGGGGAAGAAACGCTCCATACCCTCGTAGGCAACGCACACTCGGCGAGCCTTGCGACCGAGAATCTTGTTGGTCACACCCGCATAGGAATTTTGCTCCTGTATGATGGTTGGAATACCCATTCGCTGTGCTGCCCACAACACGGGTGCGCTGGCATAGCCGCCAAAACCGACAACACAATCTGCACCAAACTCGCGGATTATGCGGCGGGCTTTACGCACACTACGCGCAACCTTAAATGGCAGAGCCAAGTTCGACAGTGTGAGGCGTCGTTGCAGACCCGCAACGGGCAAACCCTCGATGCGATACCCCAAAGCGGGTATCTTCTCCATCTCCATCTTGCCCTCGGCACCCACAAACAGCAACTCGACACCATCTTTGCCGAACACCCTTTGCAGTGCTTCGGCGGTTGCAACGGCGGGGTAGATGTGGCCTCCTGTGCCACCTCCGCTCAATATTATTCTATATTTTTTGTCACTCATAACTCTATCTCTTTTTGTTGGTTTCCAACATCGACTCGCCTTTGGGTGTCGAGAGTGTTTTCTCTTCGATTTGGCGGCTGACACCGAGTATCATACCCATTGCTATTGACGTAAACAGCTCCGACGAGCCACCTTGACTGATTAGCGGAAGTGCCAATCCCGTCTGGAACATCATACCCGTCGCCACCATCATATTGAGCAGTCCTTGTGACGTTATCAAGAACGCCAAGCCCAGCACCAGCAGACACGGGAAAGCCGTTCCGCAGCGATTGAAGATGACAATGGCGCGATAGAATATCCAAAGATATAGCACCAACACCAACACCGCGCCCAAAAAGCCATACTCCTCGACCAAGAAGGCGAAAGCGTAGTCCGATTCGGCTTTGGGCAACATATGTCGTTGTACGCTCTTGCCCGCACCACGACCCCCAATCTCGCCCATGGCGATTGCAATGGTTGCTTGGTCGATTTGGTAGAAGTAATCGGGGTCCTCTTCGCGTACTTTTTCGGGGTGGAAGAAAGCGTTAATTCGCTTGCCCCACGTTCCCGTACGGTTACCTTCGTCGGTAGTTGCCGATTTAAGTTCCATTGCGCCGATAAGCAGTCCGCCACCGACAACTGCAAGCAACAGAAAACGGCCTATATCACGCCAACTGACGCGACCGATAATAAGCAATATAACGCTCGTGCCGCCCATCAACAGCGCAGTCGAAAGGTTCTCCGGAGCGATAATTCCGCACGACAGCATAATAGGGCCAAAGACCGGAAGTGTGTGCGATTTGAATATCTCGAACGCCTTTACGGAGTTGTCACGCCACATACGCCACCCGGGGAATAGGGTCTGTCTATCGACCAGCTTTTGACGGCGGGCGAGTTGCAACGACAGCATTAGCACGGTTGTCACTTTCAGCAGGTCGGACGGCTGGAATGTGATGTGTATAATAGGAATTTCGAGCCAGCGTTGGGCGTCGAACTTTCGCACTCCCACAAACATAGTCAGCACCATCAAAAACAGCGAAAGGTAGTATGCCGCTTTTGCCAAACGATGATAGGTTTGATAGTCGAACTTATGTACAACCCACACCGCACCTACGCCCACAAAGACATAGGCCAACTGTTTGACAAGGCGGCTCAGGTGGTGCACTGCCGAGGTACTGCCATACAGCGACGAGGTGGTCGATGAATAGACCACAAAAACCGACAAGAAGGCAAAGATAATGAAGATAACCCACAGAGGTTTATCGCCTCCGAGTTTCAAACTCCATCTCGACGGCTTGGGTGTATTTTGTGTTGTTTCAGCCATTGTGTTACTCTATTTTTGGTGGTTGGCAACCCATTGTTTGAACATCTCGCCACGATGTTCGTAGTTCTTGAAAAGGTCGAAACTTGCGCACGCCGGCGACAACAAAACCGCATCGCCCGAGTGTGCTGCATTGCGAGCCGCCGTCATTGCCTCGTCAAGCGACGAAGTGCTGATGATGTTGGGAATGATGCCTGTGAAAGACTCCACAAGTTTGGCATTATCAAGTCCCATACAAACCAGCGTATGAATTTTTGCGCGGGCGAACTCCACAAGGGGTGCATAGTCGTTGCCCTTGTCCGTTCCGCCGGCAATCCAAACCAGCGGTTTGGTCATACTTTCGAGAGCGTACCACACCGAATCGACATTGGTTGCTTTCGAGTCGTTGATATACTCCACATCGTCGATAACGCCAGCACGCTCCAAGCGGTGCTCTACGCCACCGAAACTCTCGATGCTTGCCACAATCTTTTCGGGCTCGACTCCGACAGCCACTGCCGCCATAGCAGCCGCCATAGCGTTATAGCAGTTGTGAATACCCTTGATTTGCATACGGCGGGTGTCGATTGTGAACTCCTTGCCGAGTGCCTTGATACGAATCATCTCGCCATCAATCCAAGCGCCCTCGCTCTGTGCATCGCACTTCGAGAAGGGCAATCGGCGGGCATTTATAGTGCGTTGTGTCATCTGCTCGGCGATAACCGCATCATCGGCCATATAGATAAATTGGTCGTCGGCGGTTTGATTTTGAGTGATACGCAGTTTGCTCGCCGCGTAGTTCTCGAACTTGTAGTCATAGCGGTCGAGGTGGTCGGGAGTGATGTTCATCAGCACGCCTACATCGGCCCCGAAGTCAAACATTCCGTCAAGTTGGAAACTGCTCAACTCCAAAACATACCAATCGAACTCGGCTGTTGCTACCTGATAGGCATAACTCTCGCCAATATTGCCTCCAAGTCCGACATTCACACCTGCGTCTTGCAGAATCTTGTAGATAAGTGACGTTGTTGTCGTCTTGCCATTGGAGCCTGTGATGCAGACAGTGCGGGCGGTCGAGTAGCGTTTGGCGAACTCCATCTCCGAGATAACGGGGATACCCTTTGTGCGTATCTTCTGCACGATGGGTGCTTTGTCGGGGATACCGGGGCTTTTGATAACCTCATCTGCTCCGAGGATATACTCTTCGGAGTGTCCGCCCTCTTCGTAGCGCACATTCCATTCGTCAAGGCGCGCTTTATACATGTCGGCAATGCGACCGCTATCCGACAACAAGACCTCGAAGCCCTCTTTCTGGGCAAGAATGGCCGAGCCGTATCCACTGATACCTCCGCCCAAAACTACAACTCTTTTGCTCATAACTAACGGACTTTAAGGGTTAATAATGTGAAGGCGGCAAGCAGAATACCGACCAATATCGAGCGCACGACAATCTTACTCTCGTGCATACCTTGTTTCTGGTAGTGGTGGTGCAGAGGCGACATAAGGAAGATACGACGACCTTCGCCATATCTCTTTTTGGTGTACTTGAAGTAACTGCGTTGCATTATTACCGACACGCTCTCGGCAAGGAAGATTCCGCACAGAATAGGTAATAGTAGCTCCTTGCGAATCAGCAGTGCGAATACCGCGATAACACCTCCGATGGTAAGGCTTCCCGTATCGCCCATAAACACTTGTGCTGGGAAGCAGTTATACCACAAGAAGCCCATCAATGCACCCGCCATTGCTGCGGCATAGACCAATAACTCTCCACTGCCGGGGATATACATAAAGTTGAGGTAGCCCGCATAGATGATGTTTCCCGACAGCCAAGCGAATGCGCCCAATACCAGAACTATCGGCACCGAAACGCCCGTAGCCAAGCCGTCAATGCCGTCGGTAAGGTTGGCACTATTCGATACAGCCGTGATGACAAAGATTGCAACCAGCATATACAACAACCAAGTGGCAATGCCGTTATCGTCTTTCTCGCCCACGATACAGCCATAGTCGAACTCGTTACCCTTAACAAACGGAATGGTTGTTTTGGCGGCTTTATCGGAGTCGATAACCGTGCGAATTTGGTCGGCAGGCATCTCTGCATTACTTTGTGCTATGACCTCGCTATTGTGGTTGATACCCGAGGGGATTTCTTTCATCACGATATCGGGGTGAAGCCACATTGTCGTTCCGATGATAATACCAAGTCCCACTTGACCGATAATCTTGAACACACCTTTCAGTCCGTTCTTATCCTTTCGGAAGACCTTGATGTAGTCGTCGGCAAAACCCAGAAGACCCAACCAGATGGTCGAGCCAATCATCAGTTGTGTATAGACATTCGACAGGTCGCCTACCAGCAGTACCGGTATCAATATCGAGGCGATAATAAGCAGACCTCCCATTGTTGGAGTTCCCCTCTTTTCGAGTTGGCCGGCAAGACCGAGGTCACGAATCTCCTCGCCAATCTGTTTACGCGAGATAAGGCGAATAATCTTGCCTCCAAACAACATTCCGATAAGCAAGGCGATGATGATAGCAGCAGTGGCGCGGAACGACAAGTATTGGAACATACCTGCGCCAGGCAGGTCGAACTCGGTGTCCAAATATTTAGCAAGCGAATACAGCATTTTTATTTATTAGGTTTAGGGGTGTTGGTATGTTTTGAAGTTTTTTCGAAGTTTTATTTTTGAAGTGTTTCGAAGGCTTTGCTTATTTGTTCGCGGTCGTCGAAATGGTGTTTCTCGGTGCCGATAATCTGATAAGTCTCGTGTCCTTTGCCCGCAAGCAGAATTATATCGCCCGGGGCAGCCAACATCGCGGCAGTGCGGATAGCCTCCTCGCGTCGCACGATTGTCAGGTATCGGTCGCCATCACGCAAACCTTCACGCATCTGCGCCAAGATAGCCTCGGGGTCCTCGGTGCGGGGGTTGTCCGAAGTGAGAATAACCAACGATGCTCCGTCGGCAGCAATACGCGCCATTTCGGGTCGCTTGGTAGCATCGCGGTCGCCACCACAACCCACAACCGCAATCAGTTGGTGGTCGTCGGTGCGAATAGCGTTGATTGTCGAGAGTACATTCTCCAACGCATCGGGTGTGTGGGCGTAATCGACAATGGCGGTAATGCCACTCTTCGAGCGTACGGTCTCGAAACGGCCATCAACCGAGCCAAGCGCACTCAAAGTGGTCAGCACCTCGGTCTTATCCAATCCCAACTCAATGGCTGCCGCATAGACACCCAAGATATTGTAGGCGTTGAAACCACCCGTCAGGCGGCTCCAAAACTCGCAGCCGTCCAACTCCAACTGCATACCCTCGAATCCCATCTCGACAACCTTGCAACGATAGTCGGCAAGCGAGCGTAATGACAGTGTGCGTACTCGGGCACGGCAGTTTTGCACCATAACTTGACCATTGCGGTCATCGATATTGACAACGGCAAAGGCGCGTTTGTCGAGCGAATCGAATAATCCTTTTTTGGCCTTGATGTACTCGGCAAAGGTCTTGTGATAGTCGAGGTGGTCGTGTGTGATGTTGGTGAACAGTGCGCCGACAAAACGCAAACTCTCGATACGACGTTGAACGATGCTATGCGAACTAACCTCCATAAAGCAGTAGTCGCAACCGGCCTCCACCATCTCGGCCAACATACGATTCAGACGCAGCGAGTCGGGTGTGGTATGAGTAGATTCAATCACTTTCGTATCGACAATGTATCGCACCGTCGAGATAAGTCCTGCACGATAGCCCAATGCGCGAACAAGGTTGTAGAGCAGAGTGGCGGTTGTGGTCTTGCCATTTGTTCCCGTCACACCCACCAAACGCAACTTGCGTGAGGGGTTATCCCAATAGTTGGCGGCAATCTGTCCCATTGCTCGGTTGGTATCCTCGACCACGACATAGCAAACTTGCGGAGCGAGGTTGTCGGGCAACTCTTCGCACACCACCATACGTGCGCCTTTCTCAACGGCACTTGCGATGAAACGGTGGCCATCGGTCTTCTCGCCACGAACGGCAAAGAACAGGTCACCATCGCCAACGGCACGCGAGTCGAAGGTCATCTGTTCGACAGCACCTTCGTCCGAGCCCTCGATTGTATTGTAAGCAACTCCTTCGAGGAGTGCTTTGATGTTTTTTTGCGGTATCATTATTTCAATGTTAGCACTACTGTTTGTCCTGCGGCATAGCTACCCGCAGTGACGGATTGTCTTGTCACGACACCTCGACCCTCGAAGAGGACTTTGAGTCCCGCCTTCTCCATCAGATAGAGAGCGTCTTTGGCTCCCATTCCGACAACGTTAGGCACTTTGCCCTCGCCGATTGTGGCGTCGGTTATCTCTTGTGTTTTGTTATCTACCTTTACCCACGCATCGTTCGAGGTGTTGTAAATCAACTTCTGGTCGAGCTCCTTTGCTGCGTAGTGTACATCGTCATACATTCCGTGCTTGATGTGCGCAGGTGCGGGGGTGTGAACAATGGTGTCGCTCTTGATTTTCTGTTCCACCGAGGGTTGCCACTCGACATGTTTGGCATACAGACGGTCGGCAACGGCTTTGAATACGGGACCGGCCAATCCGGCACCGTAGTAGTTGGGGCATTTGCGGTTGTTGGCTTTGAAGCAGACGATAATCGAGTATTTGGGGTTGTCGGCAGGGAAGTAACCCACCATTGTCGCCAAGTATTGACGAGCACCACTCTTGTTCATATAGGCGTCGCCAGCAGCCCGCTCATCCGCAGGGAAGGCCATACGCGCAGTACCCGTCTTGGCGGCAACCTTGTAGTAGGGGTTACGCAGAGCCGAGCCCGTACCCGAATCTACTACACCCTCCATACATTGGCGCAACTTTTCGATAGTCTCGTCCGAGCAAATCTTGGTGTTGATATACTCAACGGGGAACTCCTCGATAATCTCGCCAAAGCGGCTGATGGCCGTAACCAAACGTGGGCGCACCATCTTTCCGCCATTTGCCACAGCGTTGTAGAGTGTCAGCGTATGCAACGGGCTAATCTCGAAACCATAGCCATAGGCCATTTGGTTGAGTGTAAGGTCGTGTTGCCAATATCGCGCGCCATCTTTGGGGCTCCACATAACGGGTTTTGCCTCGCCCCTGACACCCGTACCAAGTGTATCTTTAAGTCCGAGGCTCTCCAAAAAGTCGAGATACTTCTCGGGGGTGTCCTTGAACTCGTCGCGCACGCTTCGCACAAAGCCGACATTCGACGACTCGGCAAACATCTCCAAGACGGTCATTGTATCCTTGGGGTGTGTATCTTCGTATGCTGCTTTACGTTTACCGATACGTGCGGGGCTCTTTGTGATGACCTTTTGGTCGAGCTCATAGCCACCCAACTCGATAAGCGTCATCAGTGAGGCGAGTTTGAACGTCGAGCCCGGCTCGAAACGACCTCCGATGATATAGTTATTATCCTCGCGGCAACGCTCGCCATAGGGAGTGAGGTTGGCAATGGCTCGCAACTCGCCCGTTGCAACCTCCATCACAGCCACACAGCCCCAATCGGCATTCATCTTCAAAATCTGTGCGCTCAACACACTCTCGGCAATATCCTGAATCTCCATATCGAGTGTGGTGATAACATCGGAGCCGTCTTGCGGCTCGACGTTGTAGGGACTTTCGACAGGAGCCCAGAACTTGTTGTTAATCTTTTGGCGCATCTCCCAACCTGCCGTGCCTTGCAGATAGTCGTTGAACGACAATTCGAGGCCATACATAGGTCTGACATCGTAGGCCGAGTACTTCTTGCTACCACCCTGCGGGTCGTCAATCGACACCACATTGGGCGAGGTGCGACCAATGGTGCGTGCGGCAAGTTCGCCAAAAGGTTGAACACGCTCAATCTTATCCTCGTAGTTGCGACCTCCGACGTTGGGTTTTAGATTGAGCTGGGCAAAACCGAGAACTTTATCTCTCTCCCTTTGACTAACCCAACGCGGTGTGACGCGCACATAACGGGGAGTGCTGTCGCGCTTGTAGATGTTGAAACTACGGCTCAAATCGTTGCTGTATTTGTCGGCACTGCCTCCAAACATCGAGGCCAGCTGGCGCGATAGTACGGGGAGATTCTTCTTCCAAGTTGCGGTATTGAACTTGTCAATGCCAAAGTCAATGCCTACCATATAGAACTTCTGCGAGGTGGCGATAAGCTCCATATCGCGCGAGTAGATGTCGCCTCGCATACCCTCGGTGCGGAAAAGTTTTATGCTCTTGCGCTCGCCTTGTGCGCGATAGTCGTCACCATTGGGGCCGTATTGAATGTAGAGTACACGAGCCAATATACCCAAGCCCAGAAAGACCATCAGCAGATAGAGTATCTGCACACGAATACGAATAGAGCTCTTGATGGGAGCCGTCTTTTTATCCTTGTCCTTACTCATATCTACTTCTCAATTACTTTTACGGGTTTGGTTGATTCTTCGAGGTCGAGCCCCAACTCGGCAATTCGTTTGGTAATGTTGCTACGGTTGGTCTGCTGTTTGGCCTCGCTCGAAATGGTCACTGCCTCGGTGCGAATGGTGCGCAACTGCTTTTCGAGCACTTGTCGGGTGTGTTGCAGACGTTGAACACTAAACCACGACATAAGGTATAGAACGATTAACAATCCAAAACCTATCAGATAGGGGTAATAATCTCGAACTTTGGGATTCGACAGGATACCTCCCGAGATGATGTCGCCAACCGCCTTGCCGGCACTGCTGCGACGTGTACGTTTCTTGGGCTCCGGCTCGGACTCCTCCTCGGCAAAGGGACGTTCGGGAGCACTCTCCTCCGCAGGCGTTTTGGCCTCGGTGCTCTCGGCGTTATCCTCGCCTGTGGTCTGCACCTCGCGCTCCTTGCGTGCAGCTTCGCGCTCATCGAGTAGGTCGTTAAGCACCGAGCGAAGCTCTGCACGACGTTCTTCGCGCAGTTGTTGCTCCTCTTGCTCGCGCAACAAAGCCTCCTCCTCTTCGCGGATTGTAGGGTCTATTTCGGGGTCGTAATTGTTCATTGTCGGTTACTGTTATAGTTTGCGTGCGGCGCGAAGTTTTGCGCTGCGGCTTCGGGGGTTGCGAGCTATCTCCTCGTCGGTAGGTACAACGACCTTGCGTGTAATAATCTCGAAGGGGGTCGAAGTGCGACCAAAAAAGTCCTTCTCGACATCGCCACCTATGCTTCCGCTACGCATAAAGTTTTTGACCATTCTGTCTTCGAGCGAGTGGTACGACATAATGACCAAGCGACCACCTGGACGCAACATACGAAGGCTCTGTTCGAGCGCCATCTGCAACGCCTCCATCTCGCCATTAACCTCGATGCGAATGGCTTGAAACAGCTTTGATAAAAACTTTGACTCGTCACGCGGCGGGGTGACACGCTTAACGGCCTCCACAAGTTCGAGAGTGGTGGTCAGGGGTGCGCCACTGCGAGCCGACTCGATACACTTTGCCACGCGGCCTGCGCCATCAATCTCGCCATAGTTGCGGAGAATGTTGGTTAGTTGCGTCACGTCGTAGCTATTGACCACATCGGCTGCGGTGCGTCCTCCTCGGCGATTCATACGCATATCCAGCGGGGCATCTCCTCGGAACGAGAAGCCGCGCTCGGTGGCGTCGAAGTGGTGTGACGAAACGCCCAAGTCGGCAAAAACACCATCAACAGCCTCGACACCCAGCGCGCGAAGATGACCTCGCATAAAGCGGAAGTTGCTGCGCACGAAGGTAAATCGCTCGTCGCTAAATGCGTTGGCTTCGGCGTCGGCATCTTGGTCGAACGAGTAGAGGTGACCACTCTTGCCGAGTTTTTGCACGATATGCGACGAGTGACCTCCACCTCCGAAGGTGAGATCGACATAGACTCCGTCGGGCTTAATGTCAAGTAGTTCAAGCGACTCGTTCAGCAATACGGGTATGTGGTAGGTGCTCATTTGGGGATAGTTCTCTCAATTAGGGTGTAAAATTATAAATTTTACATCGATATTACAACCGCACTGCTGTCGTTAGGCCCAATTTTTGCAAAAATATTTTTTTGGCTATGAAAAATCTATCTCTTCGGCAGATAATACGGGGCAAGAACCCCGATTTCGAAGCGGCGTTGCCCGAGGTGGCGGTGCGGCTGTTGGAGCACTTTTTATGTATCGATAAATTGGACGATTTGTTGAGTATGGGTCAGGGTATGGCTCCGCTCGATTTTGTTGATGCAGTGCTTGCTCGGCTCTGCATCAGTTACGAAGGTTTGTGGGAGGAAAAGCCGCGTGATGAACGCCTTGTTTTTGCATCAAATCACCCCTTTGGAGCCCTCGACGGAATGATGCTCGGACACTGCATCGGACGGCGTTTCGGCGATGTGAGAATTGGGGTCAATGACCTACTGATGTCGCTCACTCCGTTGCGACCTATCTTTTTGCCTGTCAATAAGTTTGGTCGTCAGTCGGGTGTGGTGGCCGAGAGGCTTGAAAGCGAACTTCGGGGCGATGTCCCGATTGTGGTTTTTCCCGCAGGATTGTGTTCGCGTCGTCGTGGCGGTGTGGTGCGTGACGAGGAGTGGCATACGGGTTTTATCAAGCGTGCGGTGATGGCCGAGCGAGATGTTGTGCCGGTCTATGTCGAAGGGGGACTTTCGAGCAATTTTTATCGACTTGCCAATCTGCGTCGAAGGCTCGGTGTGAAGTTCAATATCGAGATGTTGCGCCTGCCCTCCGAGGTGTTTGCCCAGCAGGGTCGCCACTATCGTATCGTCTTTGGCTCGCCCATAGCGTGGGAAATTCTTGCGCTTGAAGGTACGCCACAACGACAGACTCGTCTGGTGCGTGACGAGATGGAACGATTGCGACACTATTGTTAGATTACATACGTTGCAGAGTGCGCCCCAACGAGTAGGCGGTAAATGGAACCAACGGACGGCCGTCGAGGTGTGCAAGCGACACCAAACTATTGGTGGTAAACACAAAAATCTCCTCGGGTTGCTCGGCGTTTTTCTCGTTCAGAGTACCAGCCACAACCTCTCGGCCGCTTCGGGCAAAAAGAGCTTCGGCTCGTCGGCTTTCGACACTGCTCCAAGGGGTATAAGAGTAGATAACGTCTTGCAGAACACCATATATCGGAAAACCCTCGCACGAGACAATATCTCCGTTGTGACGCAGTAGAGTCATCTCGCGCTGGCCCTTTTTGTGGAGCGCCAAAGTGTGTTTTAGCAGACTTGTAAAGTGTTCTGGATAAGGAAGTTCGCAGTTGAGTGTGCGCCCCGACGGACGAATGACGGCGCTGTCGTAACGTTCACCATCGAGTAGCGCACCCGGCACAATCACCATCGCCCATTGACCACCGCGATTGTGAAGTCGAACCTCGGCATTGGCAGCGCGATTGATATAATGATTGCGCGTTAGAGTTGTCACCACCGCCTCGTCGAGCTGTTTGGCGGTCAGGTCGGGCGTGCGCTCAAAAAGCGCGTGAAAACCACCACACAGGTCTTGCAACTCCTCGGCGGGGCGTTCGATGTGTCCGTTTATAACTCTTACGGTGCGATAGACATAGGGCGAGTCGAGCAACTGCCAATCGTCACTGCCCTCGACCTGACGGACTACCTTGCCGTCGATATATATCGCATCGCGTAACACCGTCGTTAGTTTGCTGTGAGAATTTTGAGAATCATCTCGCGCAACAACTCGCCATTCTCGACACCACCCGTTTCCATACCTTTGCTTCGGGCGTCGTACTCGCGTATGATACCCAGAATCTTGAAAGTCACCTTGTTGGGATAGAGCGCGGCTGCCGATTTAACCTCGCCCACAAAGAATGGCGAAGGCAGACCGAGTGTGCGACAAAGCTCAACGTCCGAAGGCATAGGTTGTCCTTTTTGACGAGTGAGCCACTTATAGTAGTTGAGGATAAAAACCTGTTTGAATTGGTGGAAGAGCGAGATGATAATCACAACCAGCGGATTGGCTTTGGGGTTGCGTGCCATGTGGTCGGCAATGGTCAATGCTCGTCCCGCATCGCGGCTCATAATGGCGCGGTTGAGCTCATAGACATTGAACTCTTTGCTGATACCTATGTGCTCTTCGATATGGTCGGGAGTGATGGTGCGAGTACCCTTGGGCAGAGCTACCAACAGCTTGTCCAACTCGTTGGAAATCTTCGAGATGTCGGTGCCAACGTGATCGACAATCATATCGACGCCCTTACGTTCCATACTCATTCCGCGTCGTTCGATAAAACCGCGTAACCAATCTTTCATCTCGTAGTCGCGTGGGCGCACCGATTCGAGAATTTCGCCCACCGAGGCGATATGTTTATATACCGAAAGGCGCTTATCGACACCTTTTTCTTTCTTGTAGCACAGAACCAAAATGGTCGATTTCGAGGGTTGCGCTGCATACGAAGCCAACACATCGAAGCCGGGCATTTGTTGCGCCTCACGCACGATGATAACCTGACGCTCGCCCATCATAGGCAGTTGTCGCGCCAAATCGACAATGTCGCCACCGCTGGTGTCCTTGCCGTAGATTATGGTCTGGCAGAACGAGCGTTCAACCTCGCCCAACACACTCTCGGCTATCTGCTCCGCAAGGGCGTCTATAAAGTAACCCTCCTCGCCCATAAGCAGATAGATAGGCTTATAACTTTGCGCCCGTATGTTGCTCGAAAGTCGCTCGAACTCCGAGATGCAGGTTTTGAATGTCGCTCCGCTTTTGGCCATTTTGTTAGATTATTTCGCGTGTAATTTTGAGTACATTTTCGGTGTGCGGGGTGATTTTGTAGCGGTCATCGACACGGCGACCAATCAACCACACAATCTTGTCGCCCGAGGTCATCACAAATTGACGACGTTTTTCGGGAATTGCGACTTTGGTGTCAATGAGGTAGTCGCTAACCTTCTTGCGACCCGTCATTCCGAGCGGAATAAAGGCGTCGCCATCGGCCCAACGGCGCAAAACCAACGGGAACTCCAATCGGTCTGCATCAATAAGAGCCACATTATCGGGAACTTGCAACGAGTCAATATGGTCAATATCGACCCACTCCAAATAGAGCACCGAGTTTCCGCAATAGGCACGGGTGGCGTATTTCTCGACCGAAACCTCGCAGGTGTCCTCGTCGGCAATAGGCGAGATGATGATGCGACCTCGGTCGATAACAGCCACATAGTCCCTCGAATAGAACCTTTTGCCCGATTGTGAGCCGTGACGCAACGACCTGCACATCGCCTCGACAACATCGCCCTTGAAACCGAACGACGAGTTGAGCAACTCATAAATCACAAAGTTCAACGGCATATCCTCGGCAATGCGGTCGGGGTGGAGTATAATATCGTTGCCACTCTTCTCGAAAATATCCTCGCGCATACGCTCAATGGTGCGGTCGATGAAGGTTTGGGCATCAATCAATCGTCGGAGATTGGTACGCATCAACTCGGTAAACTTGGGATTTATCTCGCGGATACGTGGCACAAGTCCCAGACGAATCTTGTTGCGTAAGTATTTGGTAGTCAAGTTCGAAGAGTCCTCGCGGAAGGGTACTTTGTTGGCCAATGCGAACTCCATAATCTCCTTACGAGGGGCAAACAACAACGGGCGGACAATACGACCTCGTGTGACGTTGATACCCGTTAAACCCTTCAATCCCGTACCTCGGAAGAGGTTAATAAAAAATGTTTCGATAGAGTCGTCGGCTTGGTGGGCAATCGCAATAACGTTGTATCCGTGTTCGCGGCTCAACTCTTCGAACCACGCATAGCGCAGACGGCGGGCTGCAATCTGTACAGACTCGCCCGTGCGCTCCATTTCGCCTCGTGTATCAAAACGGCGATTGTAGCTCGGAATACCGAGAGCTTTGGCGCGTTCGGCAACCAGAACTTCGTCCTCCTCGGCCTCCTCGCCTCGCAGTTGGAAGTTGCAGTGAGCGACACCAACCGAATAACCGGCCTCGACCATCAAGGTCATCATAACCATCGAATCGACACCGCCACTCACCGTGAGCAGAATTTTGTCATTGAGCGTAAATAGCTCATTCTCACGGATATATCGATTAAATCTTTCGACTAAACTTTCAGTCATAATCAACTAAATAATATTAACCTCGGGCGAAATCTCGACCCCGAACTTCGAGGCGACATCCTCTCGGATTGTATTTGCAAGAGTGATAACCTCCTCGGCAGAGGCGCCACCCAGATTGACGAGTACCAATGCTTGACGATCGTGCACTCCTGCGCGACCCAAAGCGCGACCTTTCCAGCCACATTTGTCTATCAACCAACCGGCAGCCAACTTAACCTTGCCCTCTTCGGCAGTGGGGTAGATTGGTGCTTCGGGCCACTCTGCTTTGATGCGCTCGGCAACCGAGGTTTCGACAACGGGGTTTTTGAAAAAACTGCCGGCATTGCCGATGACTTTGTGGTCGGGCAACTTCGAGCGACGGATTTCGACCACTGCTTGACGGATATTGCGAAGAGTAGCACCACCCAAAGCCTCCACTTTGGCTCTCACATCGCCATAATCGAGGCGCGGATTGGCCTCCTTCGACAGACGGAAACGGACAGCCAGAACAAGTGCTCTGCCCTTGAATTCGTGCTTGAAAACGCTCTCTCGATAGCCGAAATGGCACTCCTCGGCGGCAAGCGAGCGGGCGCGACCCTCGACGGTGTCCCAAATCTCGACGCTTACAATGGTGTCGGCGGCTTCGGCTCCATAGGCTCCAATGTTCTGCACGGGTGAGGCTCCGACGGTACCCGGAATGAGCGAGAGGTTTTCGATACCCCACAGATTGTGCTCGACGCACCACTCAACCATATCGTCCCACTCGACACCACCACCGACGCGAATAGTCACACTCTCGGAGTCTTCGCTCTCGATGTCGATTGCGTAGTCTGTCACGCGCACGATTGTTCCGTCGTAATCCTTTGTAAACAGCACATTGCAGCCGTCGCCTAATGCTAACCACTTGCCCTCGGCCACGCCATTGTCGGCAAATAGTTCGGCCGCATCCTGCTCCGAGGTTATCTCGGCATAGCGGGCGGCTCGCACACTCACGCCAAAACTATTGTAGGGCGCAAGGTCTATGTCTTGTTGCAGTTTCATATCGCCACAAAGGTAACTATTTTCGGGATTTATTCTCTAATTCGACACGCAGTTTGCACCTTTGGTGTGCAAAGCCCACTTCTCTTGCGAGCGGAGTACCTGTTCGATGATGTCGCGCACGGCACCACGACCACCTTTGAACTCCGACACATAGCGCGAAGCCTCGATAATCTCGGAACAAGCATCGGCAGGGCACACGGGGATACCGACCTTGCGCATAACACCCAAGTCGGGAATATCGTCACCCATATAGATTACATCGGCTGCATCGAGGTTGTATTTGGCGAGGAACTCTGCGAGAGCCTGCTCTTTGTCGGCGCAGTTGAAGTAGGTATCCTCGACATGCAACATCTCGAAACGGCGAGCCAACAGTGCACCGCGACCACCCGAAATGATGCAGATGCGGTAGCCTTGTTGAACGGCATAGGCTACGGCATAACCATCTTGTGCATAGTAGGTGCGAATGAAGTCGCCATCGGCGGTGGGGGTTATGCTGCCGTCGGTGAAAACGCCATCGACATCAAAAACAAAGGCTTTGACACGGGCTATATCTTCCTTAAAGTTTCCCATATTGTTTTACTTAATAGTTTGTATAATTCTTCGTATTGCGGGTGGCTCTGACGCAACATCTCGGCGTGGCGTTGTTGCATCTCCTTGTCGCCACGAATGGCAACACCCGTCTGGGTGTTGTGCGGGTCCAATGCGAGAGCCTTGGCAACGCACTCTTTGATGAGCGCCTCGTAGGTTGTGAGGGGCGTTGCTGCGGCATCACTACCCGCCACAAACATCATATTGACAAAGTTGCACACCCAAGTTGCGCCCAAATGGAGTCGGCTTCGTTTTGCGCTGTCGGCTTGCTCCACCTTTTGCGACAAACCCTCGGCAATGCTCCTTACGGTCGCAAGCGCGTGGGGTGTCGCTCCCTCGACAAACAGAGGAATTTGTCCGAAATCCACCCTTCGTCCTCGCGTAAAAGTCTGCATCGGGTACAACACCGCGCGGTGTGTAATTCGGCTACTCAAAGCGTCGAGTGTCGGACACCCTGCCGTGTGTGCTACAACTGCATCGGCGGGAAACACGAACTGCTCCGACACCTCGCCAATGGCGCGGTCGCTGACACTGATGATATAGAGGTCGGCTTCGGGCAAGCGGTCGGCGTTCCACTCGCAACCGCACATCTCGGCGAGCAGTTTTCCACGCTCGGCATTACGAGCCACAATGCCCGTAATATTCCCTTTCAGCGCATCGGCAAACGCCTCGGCAACGGCACCACTGCCTATGATGACAATTCTCATAGTAATTCGGTTATCGGGGTGTTTATAGCCGAGCCCGCAACAAGACCTTCGAGTCGCTCGAAACGGTCGCCAATATTTTTAAGCAGTTCGTTGTGTTCGAGGCTTATGGGTGTTTTCTCGGTATAGTCGAGGCTGTGTAGTACATCGGCGATGGTCAGCGTATGCACATCGCGGGCGGGCAGATATTCGGTGTTCTCGTTGTCGCCAACGGCGGCGATAAGCAGCCCTGCACTCTCCAACTCAAAAATCATCTCGGTTGCGATACGATTGGGAAGTTCGAGAGAGTTTGCAACCTCTTCGGCCGACGAGGGGCCTGCCGGCTCCGAGGTGTATCGTTTGGCAATGACCGCCATTATGGCAACGGCAATGCGTTTGCGGGTATTGACACCGATGTGCTGAATCTCCTCGTCGCGTTCGAAGTTTTGGACATTCTGAATGGCGTACGACAACTCGCCGCCAAGCAGGATAAACATCCAACTCGACTGCACGAAAACCAACATCAACGGAATGGCAGCAAAGGTACCATAGATGGCGTTATAGGTGTTGAGTGTTTTTTGAATGTAGAAGTAACCCGACTGCCACGCCAGAAAGACTACCGATGCCAACAATGCGGCAAGGGCGGCGGCGCGGAAGCGGACACGGGTATTGGGCAGTTGGTGGTAGAGGATAGTAAATCCGAGCCACACACCCGCAATAGCCAGCGGCCAATATACAAGGTCGGCAACAAGTGGCGAGGTCTGCTCCGAGAGCCAATTTTTTGCCTCGCCCATAATGCCGCTCACAAGCACCAGCAGTACAGGAACGATGAATACGATTGCGATGTAGTCGGTGATGGTGCGGGCCAGACTGCGTTTGCGTTTGACCTCCCAGATGGCGTTGAACGCTGTTTCGACACCGCCAAAGACCTGATAGACTGACCAAATCAGGAATACGATACCTCCCGCAGCAACCACACCGCCTCGTGTACGGGCGAGCATATTTTCGGCAAAACCAAACAGGTGTTCGAGCAGTTCGCGGTAGTCGGGCAACTGCTTATAAATCTCCTCGGTAAAGCCCTCTTCGAGGCCAAAACCCTTGAATACGGCAAATACCAGCGCCAAGATAGGCACCAGCGACATGACCGTATAGAAAGCCAGCGCAGCCGAACGCACAAGCGTCTGATGACGATCGACACCCATGATGGTGTATAATATGAGTTTTATTCCGCGTGGAAGGCGGAGAGCATCAAGACCAACAGCCTCGTTGGGTTTGCGACGCAGGTATTGAAAAATTCCCTTTAACATATCTCCACAAAGATACGATTTATTTGATTAATATATCATAGACGTACACAAAATCCATTCAATTTTCCACGCACCCGGTAATATGTTTTAATCAAAAAAAGGTTGTCCAACTACAACGGTTGGACAACCCCATAATCAGCCTTGACCGACTACTTTTCGATCGGCGTTGCCGCATCGTACATTTCGCGCGTAAAAGTGAATGTAGGACATGTAATTGGGTAATTTTTCTGCTCTTTGTATTTGAGTGTATTTATGATTGGCGTATTTTCCTCATTGAGTTGTGACCAATCTGCATGCCATACCATCTCTCTTTCATCCTCTCCGAAGATAGCCCTTACGCTGTCACAATTTAATATGTTTACCATATAGTTTTGAGGCTGTATGATAATTTCGGGTCCATAATGCATAGTTGTCGAACTATTGGCAGGTAACCAATATTTGAACTTAAAATTGCTATCGTCTGAGTTGTACGAGATTAATTCAATGTCATGTCCGCTCGCATTGACGTAAGTTCTTACAAATTGTGTGGTATTTTCTTTGTCAACAATGGCACATCCGCTAAGCAGAATCACAAAAAGTGCTAAAAATAAATTTTTCATACTATCAGATAGAAATTCGATGATAAATAAAGTAATTGGGGATAAATTTGTAGTGATAGTGTGTGGGCTCGATGATTTCGTCGCTCTCGGCGCGAGTTGTGCCCATCAAATTGGAGTAAGCTGCACGCATGTGTTCCAATTTGTAGTAGTTCTCCTCGTAGCCCAGAATTTGCGATGCGCACTCTTTGTTGCAGTACACTTCGCTCTCGGGAACTACATTCTCACTTGTTTGATCTTCGGTTGCTGGGTTTTGAAGTCCAACTTCCGTCTCGAAACTCTCATTGCATCCTACCACACCCAGCAGTAGTAATGCGAAAAAGATAAACCGTGTCATCTTCATTGCTGAATACGTTGTTTGTTAATTGTGATTGTGTGGGGGTAATACCCCATTACAAAGTAAGACAAAATTAGATTACAAAGCAAAAGATTTTTAACAAAATATTACCCCGCTTTGCATCGACTTTTCCTCTCAAAGGCTAATTGTGCATTATTAGGCAGCCAACAAAAACAACATACTTGTTAAATCTATTGTTTGATGCAAATTTTTAACTATCTTTGCGTGAGTTATTGAAAAATTGTACCAAACGATATGTTATATCCTCTAAAATTTAAACCGCAACTCAAAGAGCGTATTTGGGGCGGTACGGCACTATGCGGAAGAGGCGGTGTGCGTACCAAAGCGGGGGCCCGTATCGGCGAGAGCTGGGAGATTTCGGGTTTCGAGGAGGATATGTCGGTCGTGTCGGAAGGCCGCCTCAAAGGTAACACCATTGGCGAATTGACCGAGGTGTTTATGGGCGAGTTGGTAGGCGACCAAATCTACAACGAGTACGGTACAGAGTTCCCCATATTGGTTAAATACATCGACGCCGATGACCTGCTTTCGGTTCAGGTGCACCCGGGTAATGCTTTGGCGGCACGTCTGCACAATGCGTGGGGCAAGAGCGAGATGTGGTACATCACCGAGTGTGAGGAGGGTGCCGAGATTTTGGTAGGTTTCAAGGAGGGTATGACACCCGAAAAGTTTGCAGCAGCGCTCTCGAATGGCACTGTGGCTGACACTCTGAATCGCTACACCGTGCACAAGGGCGACGCTTTCTATATCCCCGCAGGTACTGTTCACTGCATTTGTGGCGGTATCAAACTGGTCGAAATTCAGCAAACAAGCGATATTACCTATCGTATCTACGATTGGGAGCGTACCGACGACCGAGGAGAGATGCGTGAGCTTAACCCCGAGTTGGCCTTGCAGGCTATTCGTTTCGAGAGCGATGTGGAGTACAACCGCACGAAGGCTCCGAAGAGGAACGAGGTTGTCGAGTTGGTTGATTGCACACACTTTACAACCAATCTTTTGCAAGTGAACGAACATTACGAACGCGACCTTGCGTGGTTGCAATCGTTTGTAATATATATATGTACCGAAGGAAGTGGAACATTGCGCTATTCGGGTGGCGAGTTGCCTGTGGCGCAAAACGATGTCTATCTGATTCCTGCAATCGAGCAGAGCGTTACTTTCGAGGGTACGATGACACTTTTGGAGAGTTTTTGTTAAACTCTCCTTTTTTTATCCCCGTTATTTGTCAAAGAAGTTGCGAATCTCTCGCTCGTCTATCGTGCGATAGTTGTATTCGCGCACCACGCTGTCGCCATCGACCAACAGAATGACGGGCATTTCGCCACCTGTAAGCGTGAGAAACTCTTTGAAAGGCAGAGTGCTGTGTGCAAACGAAGGCGAGAGAGTACGCTCATAAAAGGCGTTGATGCGCTCGTCGGTGTTGTTGCCAAGGCGGGCAAACCAAACCTCGACATTGTCGGTAAGTTCGTGACGGCGGGCAATTGATGCAATCTTCGACGACGCCAACTCGCAATAGGGACACTCTGTACTATACAAACACACGATACGGCGGCCTTGTGCAGTCGAAAGGCTGTCGAAATGTGCCGTGTTCAGGACTTTGTCGTAGGATAGGTGTGGGTTGATATTGTCGGGAGGCGAGATAATGCAGATTGCGCCAAAGACAACAATGCTTATGGCGGCACACGCCCAACCTCGCAAATTTAGGCCTCCGCGTTGTGGCAGGATAAAGCCGAGACCGAGAAATAGAAGTGCATTTTTGAGGAGCGATTGTTCGGGCGACATCTCGATAAACTCGCCCATACAATGGCAGTTGTCGCCTCGCCCCACGAGCAGGGCATAGCCCAAAAATGCGCTAAATACGACCACCAAGCCCAATGCGCTCCACGAAGCGGCTCGGCGTCGAATGTTGAATACCAAAGCAGCGCCGACGATACATTCGACGGCTACAAGCAGGCGGGCGACCCAGAAACTGACACCCAACGACAGCCAACCGAAACTGAAAATGTACAATTCCAGCTGGTCGAACTCCTGCACTTTGGCTACGGCCGATACGACGAAAAACAGACCCAAAACCACGCGAACAATCGTTCGCAGGGTGTTCAGCATCGGCCTTGGAGTAGCGTTAGTCATTGTAGCACTTGTACTTGAAGTCTGTTGTCGTTTCGTTCAAGAAACTCTCGTAACCTGCACACGATTTGGCAACTTGGAGGACTTTCTCCTCTTCAACTTCAAACTCTTGGGGACCTGCGATGGGACTCTTGAATCTGCAAACGCACGATGTTCCATTTTTTGCGCACGATACTCCGAGAGAAGCGATGGCAATGACAATCAGGGTTTTAAATACTTTCTTCATAATGTTTTTTTTACACTTAACGTGTTGTGTCTTGTGAATATTGTATAGGTGTCCGAGCGCTCGGACACCTATACAACTGTGGGGATTAGTTGTTGGGACGGCACTTAACGTTGCTATATTTGCCCGACAAGTTCTCCTCCCACTCGGCACAAGTTGCATCTGTACCTTCGAGATTAACCTCTTGATTCTCCATCGACAAATCGCCAATTTTGTAGTCGCAAAGACATTTACCACCCTCTTTGTCGCACGAGGTGGCCAACATTGCTACTCCGAAGAGAGTCACAAACATCATCTTTTTCATTTCCAGTTTTGTTTTTAGTGAGTTGATAAAAAAAGTTATTTAGTTTTCGTTGTTACGAATAATGGGTATTGTTATGCGTGTTCCTTCATTGGCTGCAATCGTGTTCTCGAACACCGTTGCGGCCTCCTTCTGCAACATCTCGGTCGAGTCGTAGCGATTCGAGAAGTGTCCGATGACGAGCTGTTTGGCTCCCGCCTCGACAGCCGCTTTTGCCGCTTGCAGAGTTGTTGAGTGTCCCGTTTGGCGTGCGCGTTTGCGGTCTGCATCTGCGTATGTCGCCTCGTGGAA
The DNA here is from genome assembly GCA_015060105.1 of Rikenellaceae bacterium. Classification (GTDB taxonomy): domain Bacteria; phylum Bacteroidota; class Bacteroidia; order Bacteroidales; family Rikenellaceae; genus UBA940. The sequence goes on from SUZD01000011.1 coordinate 42,628, forward strand.
CAGCACATCGCAACCCTTGACCAATCGAGCCGCTTTGGCCGAGTATGCCGTGTCGCTCAGGTAGGCATAGCTGCGAGGCTCATAGGGGCGGTAGGTAATCTCCTCGTTGGCGATGGTTGTTCCATCTTCGAGGGTTATATCCTCGCCTTGTTTGGCAGCTACAATCTGCGCAATGCTCAATCCGTAGCGGTCGAGAGCCGACTTGCGCACATTGAGTGGCGGTTGTTTCTCGCGGAACAGGAAGCCTGCACAAGCAACGCGGTGGCGCAAAGGCACGCTCCACACCTCCAACACCTTATTCTCGTATATGAGTTGGTGTTTGGTGGTGTCGATTGTATGGCACACCACATCATATCCTATCTCCGCATCGAAATATTTAAAATGGTTTTCGACTATGGCCTCGATAGGCGCGGGCGCGTATATATGCAGAGGTGTGCGTCGTCCTTGCAAGCCCATTGTCGAAATCATCGGAAACAGGCCGTAGCAGTGGTCGCCGTGAAGGTGTGACAGGAATACATTGTTGATTTGCATCGGGTGTACTCCATATCTCATAATTTGGCGTTGTGCGCCCTCGCCACAGTCCAACAGGTACAGTTGTTCGTGCACGTTTAGCACTTGTGCTGTTTGGTAGTGTTCGACCGTAGGTTGTGCGGCACGTGAACCGAGTATGGTTATTTCGAAACGCATAATAAAACCTCTTATAGCGAAAAGGGGCAGATTCCTCCGCCCCTTCCCAAGACCCTTGCGGGCTGTATGCTCACCCGAGGGGAGGATTACTCCTCAGCCTCAAGTTTAGCTTTCAACTCTGCCAAGCCGGTGATGTCACCAAGAGTGGTTTTCTCTACTTGCGAGTTGATTTTCTTAACGGCGTTCTTTGCCTCGTCAGCAGCAGCTGCACGCTCAGCGCGCTCTGCTTTCTCCTCGGCACGTTTAGCCTCCTCGAAAATACGAGTGTGCGACAACGAGATGCGTTTGGTTGTCTTCGAGAACTCAACAACTTTGAATTGGAGTTTCTCACCAACTTTTGCGGTGGTGCCGTCCTCTTTCACGAGTTGTTTTGCGGGAGCGAAGCCCTCGATGTTCTCGCCGAGCTCAACGATAGCGCCTTTATCGGTCATCTCGATAATGGTACCCTCGTGAACCGAATCAACAGCGAACTCTGCCTCGAAACCGTCCCAGGGGTTCTCTTCGAGTTGTTTGTGGCCAAGGCTCAAACGACGGTTCTCTTTGTCGATCTCCAAAACAACAACCTCGATGTTGTTACCTACTTGGGTGAACTCCGAGGGGTGTTTGATTTTCTTGGTCCAGCTCAAATCCGAGATGTGGATAAGGCCGTCGATACCCTCCTCGATCTCAACGAATACACCGAAGTTGGTGAAGTTGCGAACGTTTGCAGTGTGTTTGCTGCCAACGGGGTATTTAGCCTCGATGTTCTCCCAGGGATCAGTGGTGAGTTGTTTTGTACCAAGGCTCATGCGACGCTCGTCGTAGTCGATGGTAAGGATAACAGCCTCGATCTCGTCACCAACTTTCATGAAGTCTTGTGCCGAGCGGAGGTGTTGGCTCCAACTCATCTCCGAAACGTGGATAAGACCCTCTACGCCGGGAGCTACCTCTACGAATGCACCGTAGTCAGCCATAACAACAACTTTACCGGTTACTTTGTCGCCAACTTTCAAATCGCGGCTCAAAGCCTCCCAGGGGTGGGGAGTGAGTTGTTTAAGACCCAAAGCGATGCGTTTCTTAGCATCGTCGAAGTCGAGGATAACAACGTTGATCTTTTGGTCGAGCTCAACGATCTCCTCGGGACGAGTTACGCGACCCCACGAAAGGTCAGTGATGTGGATAAGACCGTCAACGCCACCCAAGTCGATGAATACACCGTAGGGAGTGATGTTTTTAACGGTACCTTCGAGGATTTGACCCTTCTCGAGTTTCGACATAATCTCTTTCTTTTGTTGCTCGAGCTCAGCCTCGATGAGTGCTTTGTGCGATACAACAACGTTGCGGAACTCTTGGTTGATTTTAACAACTTTGAACTCCATTGTTTTGTCGACATAGATGTCGTAATCGCGGATAGGTTTCACGTCGATTTGCGAACCGGGGAGGAACGCCTCGATGCCGAATACGTCCACGATCATACCGCCTTTGGTGCGGCATTTGATGTAACCCTTGATGATTTGGTCCTCGTCCATAGCTTTATTAACGAGATCCCAGCTTTTGAGTTGGCGTGCTTTTTTGTGCGACAAAGCGAGTTGGCCTTTTTTGTCCTCTGCGCTCTCCACGTAAACCTCTACTTTCTCGCCAATTGCGAGCTCGGGGTTGTAGCGGAACTCGGTAACGGGGATGATACCCTCGCTCTTGTAGCCGATGTTAACGACAACTTCGCGTTTGGTGATGCCGGTTACAGTACCCTCAACAACCTCACCTACTTGTACGTTCGACAAAGATTGGTCGTACTTTGCGGTGATGTCCTCTTTGCTCTGGTCGTAGATAGCCAGCTCGTTCTCGAATGCGTTCCAATCGAAGTTCTCGTTGGTAACTTGAATGTTTTTGTTCTCCATTGCGGAAAAATGGTTTGCGATACAATCGCTCGTTAAATGGTTAATAAATTGATTTCGTGCTATTTGCATCCGTTGTTTCGCGTATTATACGCGTACACTACGCGCGAAATAGCCCGCAAATATAGTGATATTTTTCGAGGTTGCAATATTTTGGTAGGGAATTTAGGGAGTTTAAGGAGGTTAGGGAGGTTCGGCGAGTGAGATGAAATAAAAAAAAGTCTGCCGATTGGGGCAGACTTTTGTGTGTTTTGTGTGTGGGGTTACTCCATCGGGCGAATACGCATCTCCATACCATCGATGTCGCTTACCAGCTCCTGCAATTTTGCAAGGTCGGTTTTGTGCTCGACTTGGCCGTAGTGGTAGGGGTAGAAGATGCGGGGGCGCAATGTGTGAAGTACCTCCGAAGCCTGCTCCTCGGTCATTGTATATGGCTGATTGACAGGCAGGAATGCGATGTCGATGTTGCGCAATGCGAGCATCTCGGGGGTTGGCTCGCCATCGCCTGCGATGTAGATACGAAGACCACCTATATTCAGAATGTAGCCCAAGTCGCCTCGGTCTTGCGGGTGGAAGTCGGTGTGGCCTTCCGAGGTGTTGTAGGCGGGGATAGTCTCAACCTTGACGCCGCAAACCTCGGTACCCTCGCCCGGGCGCAAGTATTCGTTATTGAGGTGCTCGACCATATCCAGAGTGGTGACGTCGCAGATGACAATGCCATCGTCCGAGAGCAATGCCTCGACCATAGGGACCTCAATGTGGTCGTAGTGGTGGTGCGTTACGAGAATAGCGTCGGCCTTGGGCATCTGCTCGGCATCGCCCATAAAACCCGAAACGGGGTCGATGTAGATGCGATTGCCCTGATAATCAATGCCTAATGTCGCGTGACCATAGAAGGTGAAGGTTATATCCTCGCCGAACTCCGTTGTGATGGTGTCGGTGGCAAATGTCGGTTGGTTATTACTGCACATTGTCATAAAAGGAATGAGTAAGGTTAATAAAAATAACTTTTTCATCGGTTGCAAATATTGTTCGTTCGACAAATATACGAAATCGTTTGCAAAAAACAAACAAAGCCACCTTTGGGGCGGCCTTGCTGGTTTTTGTTCGGTTTTTCAGTGTTAGAGGAAGAATACGATTGCTACAAAGTGACACGAAGCCGCCAACGCAATGAGCAGGTGCCATACCAAATGGTGATATTTAAAACCCTTCATAGCGTAGAATACCGCGCCGATAGTGTAGAGCAATCCGCCTGCTCCGATGAGTGCGATAAATGTTGTCGAAGCCTGTCGGAGGAACAGCGGGAAGAAGAATACGACGGTCCAGCCCATAATCAGGTAGATTGTCAGGCTGATTGCCGGTATCGACTTGCGGCTCAACGACTTGTAGAAGATGCCAAACAGCACCATTGCCCACTGGATAATCACAATCAATATACCCTGCCAGCCGCCGATGACTTCGAGTGCTACGGGGGTGTAACTACCCGCAATCGCCACATAGATAAAAATGTGGTCGAGAATGTGAAAAACGTGTTTGTGTTGTGACTCCGGCCTCATCGCGTGATAGAGGGTGGAGATTAGGAACATCAGGAAGATTGATATGCAAAAAACGCTCACTCCCACTTCGGCCTGTACGCTCCCAAAGCTATGCTCCCACGCCTTTACAGCAGCGAAAGGCAGAGCACAAAGGGTCAGGATACTCATCACTCCGTGTGATATGGTATTGCCGACCTCTTCGCCGAAGGATTGTACATAGACCTTTTTCTCTTTCTTCGGTTTTTGTGTCATATTTTAAGAATTTAGGTGTGGCAAATGTAGTGTTTTTTTCTTCCATAAACAAGCGCAAGACCCGAGCGTTAGTTGCGGTATAGCTGTCCCGAATACTCGACGGTGTTGTACATAACGGTTGAAATCGTGAGCGTCGCGCTGCCCGTTGCCGAGATGATGTCGAGCTCAAAATTGTAGGTGTTGGCCGAGAAGAGAGTGCTGTTGAATGTGACCTTCCAGCCTGTTGGTGTGCGCATCGCCTGATAGTCGTTGATTCGAGGTAGTGCGTAGTTTAAAATGGTGATGTAGTAGGGCGGTGTAATGCCGCTGATGTAGGGTAGATAAACGTCTGTCCACGAGGGATATACGTTGAGTTGAAAGGCGGTGTTTGTTATCTGTCGAAGAGTGCCTGCGGGTTGCATCTGGAAGGTGAGCGGAATGAACGAAAAACTGCGTGCAAGAACGAGCGAATCGACATACTTGATGTACTCGGCGGTGCGTTGTGCGCGTCGCTCCATTCGCTCTTTGCGTTTCTCCTCGCGGCTCTCGTCGGGGGAGCCTGCCGATGCGTGTGACGTTTGTGCCGAAACAATGCTGAATGTGGCAGCTGCAAAGAGCGCTAAAAGTGATAATTTTTTCATGATTTTAGAGGTTTTGATTGATGCTCAAAATGTTGCAAATTTCAGACCAGCCAAGCGGATTTTGAGATAGTTGTAATGGTTGGAAAAGTCGAGATTGTGGTTAATGATGGCGAATGGGCGAAAAAAGTCGATGAAAAAGGTTTTTTTTCAAATAAAATACATATATTTGCATTGTATTATCGCTTATATATAATAGTGGTGTACTGACGAAACAGCTCTGGTTGCGTGGTCGTAACTAACTGATTATTACTACTCAACATGAAGAAGATGTACGTTTTGTGAGCTTTCTCTTGTTGGGTATATTTTTTTTGTCAATCTTGCTGCGTCCGACACACTTGTCGTGATGAGGGAAGAGAGAGTATGCCCGTATGTGAAGTGATGATATAAACCTCGTGATTTGACTGAATGAATCCCCAAATGCCCATATCTGCAACCGAAGTGCAGCCTACCGATAGCGGTTGGTATGCTTTCCGAGTGTATGGCGGGCATACCGAAGCGGTGGTGAGAGATGCCGACAGGAGGGGGTATGAAAGCTATATCCCGATGCACGTTGTCGAGCGCAATGTGTTCGGTCGCAAGGTTAAGTGTCAAAGACCGCTGATTGCGTCGTTGGTATTTTTGCGAGCGGATAGAGAGTATGTTTGCGAGGTGCATCGTAATCCGATGAACGGTGCGTCGGTATATCGGCTGCCCGGAAGCGACGAGCCGTCGCCTATATCGGATAGCGAGATGACGTTGTTTCGCCGAGTAACCGAGATAGGGGCCGAGAACATCGAAGTTGTCGATGAGGGCTTGGCTGTTGGCGAAAAGGTCTGTGTAACAGAAGGAGTGTTCAAAGGGTGCGTAGGGCGTATGGCCCGCGTGCGAGGCGCCAAACGATTGATTGTAGCAATCGAGGGCGTGGCAGCAGTGGCAACGTCGTATATCCCCAAGGAGTTTTTGAAGAAGATTGAATAGTAAAAGAGATGTCGCGGCGAGGTTGTTGCAGAGCCTTGTCGAAAACAAAATTACAGGATTATGAAAAGATTCTTGACTAATCACTATTTGAGCAGTTGGTTGATTCTCTTGATTGATGTCTTCGTGGCTCTTGTGTCGTCGGCGGTGTCGCTGGTGGCTATTAGGTATTTTGGCGGAGAGTCTATCTCGTTGCCTATGGCGGTGAAAATCCTGCTCTGCTCGGGCTCGGTCAGCGCGGTCTGCTTCATTGCCTTCCGAACACATCACAACATTATTCGTCACTCTTCACTCAAAGGTCTTTGGGTTATCGGTGCAGCAACTATCGCCAAATCGCTAATCTACTATGTTCTGCTTTCGAGCCTGCCCATCATCGATTGGGGCTTTAAGAAGATTTTGCTGGCGGTATTGTTGGACTTCCTGTTGACCTCGGTATTCCTTGTGGGAGTTCGCGTGATGATGTTGGTGGTGTACGATTGGATGATTGCTCGTTATACCAACAGGACTCGTCTGGTGTTGGTCTATGGCGTGGGTGACAAGAGTGTTGCTATCAAAACCCGTCTGCACAAAAGCCCACATTACCGAGTGGTCGGCTTCCTAAACGCAGGAACAAGTAGCGCACTGAGGGTGTCCGAGAAGAAAGTATATAACTTCTCTTCGGACGAGGACCTCGCCAAGATTTTCAGTCGAAGTGGTGCAACTGCCGTCGTCTTTGCCCAGCGCGAAGATGTGATGGCCGAGCGCGAAGGACTTATCGCATACTGCACCGACAACCGAATTAAAACATTTGTAACTCCGCAAGTCGATGAGTTCGACGGAGTGAATGTCGATAAAAACAAAATACGTGAGATTCGCATCGAGGACCTGCTCGGTCGCGAGGAGATTCAAATCAATCAGGCCGAAATTTACGAGGCCTTCCACGATAAAGTCGTGATGGTTACGGGTGGCGCAGGCTCAATCGGTAGCGAAATATGTCGCCAAATGGCCGAACTGAAAGTGCGAAAACTAATCATCTTCGATTGTGCCGAAACCCCTCTGCACGAGATTCGCTTGGAGTTGGAGAAAAAATATCCGTCGTTGGACCTTGTGCCGTTCATCGGAGATGTTCGCTCGCAGACCCGTTTGCAGGTAGCGTTCGACCGTCATAAGCCGCAAATCGTATTCCACGCAGCTGCATACAAACACGTGCCGCTGATGGAGGAGAACCCTTGCGAGGCGGTGATGAGTAATGTGATGGGCTCCCGTTTTGTGGCCGAGGCGTGCGTGCGCAATGGCGTCGAAAAGGTTGTGATGATTTCGACCGACAAGGCGGTAAACCCCACCAATGTCATGGGTTGCTCGAAACGCATCGCCGAGATATATTGTCAATCGCTCGGAATGGCTATCGCCGCAGGCAGCATCGAGGGTAAAACCAAATTCGTGACAACCCGTTTCGGCAATGTATTGGGTAGCAACGGAAGCGTGATACCCTACTTCCGTAAACAGATTGAGGCAGGTGGACCTGTGACCGTAACACACCCCGAAATCAACCGTTTCTTTATGACTATCCCCGAGGCATGCCGTCTGGTTATGGAGGCCGCAACGATGAGCGACGGTAACGAAATATATGTGTTCGAGATGGGCAAGGCGGTCAAAATCGTAGATTTGGCAACCCGTATGATAAAACTCGCAGGTTTGACCCCGGGCGAGGATATCAAAATCGAATTTACGGGATTGCGCCCCGGCGAAAAGCTCTACGAAGAGGTACTCTCCAACGAGGAGAACACCATTCCCACCGACCACCACAAAATCAAAATCGCCAAGGTGCGCGAATATGATTACGGCGAGGTGCAGAAGGCTTTCGATGTGTTGATTGCAACTGCTGCCGAGGGTGACGTCTTTGACACCGTGCGCAAGATGAAACAACTTGTGCCCGAATTTAAATCCAACAACTCCGAGTTCGAGCAGTTGGACAAAGAACTTGAAAAGAGTAATCTTATCGCATAAAAACTATGAAAATTGCAGTAGCCGGAACGGGCTATGTCGGATTGAGCATCGCCACTCTCCTCGCACAACACAACGAGGTCGTGGCCGTCGATGTAGTACCCGAAAAGGTCGAACTTATCAATCAACGCAAGTCGCCAATTCAAGACGAGTATATCGAGCGATATTTGGCCGAAAAAGAGCTTAACCTTACGGCAACACTCGATGGCGCAAGTGCCTATCGCGATGCAGATTTTGTCGTAATTGCCGCTCCGACGAATTACGACCCCGTCAAAAACTACTTTGATACACACCACATCGAAGATGTTATCGACCTTGTGTTGAGCGTCAATCCCGAAGCGGTAATGGTCATCAAGAGTACCATTCCGGTTGGCTATTGTCGTTCGTTGTATGTGAAGTATGCTCAAAAAGGCGTAAGTAAGTTTAACCTGCTTTTCTCGCCCGAGTTCCTGCGCGAAAGTCAAGCCCTGTACGACAACCTCTATCCGAGTCGTATCATCGTGGGCTGTCCCAAATATATCGATAACGACGAGTTCTTCCACGAGAACGGCGCAATAGAAACAATGACCGACATTGTGGCAATGGAGCAGGCTGCTCGCACCTTTGCATCGCTATTGCAACAGGGCGCAATCAAGGAGAATATCCCTACACTTTTTATGGGAATGAAGGAGGCCGAAGCCGTAAAACTCTTCGCAAATACCTACCTCGCACTGCGCGTAAGCTATTTCAATGAGTTGGATACCTATGCCGAGCTCAAAGGCCTTGACTCGAAAGCAATCATTGAGGGTATTGGCTTGGATCCGCGCATCGGCACCCACTACAATAATCCCTCGTTTGGCTATGGCGGCTACTGTCTGCCGAAGGATACCAAACAACTTTTGGCAAACTACGACGATGTGCCACAAAATATGATGAGTGCTATCGTGGAGAGTAACCGTACCCGCAAAGATTTTATTGCAGACCAGGTGCTTGCAAAAGCGGGATACTATACGGGTTCGAGCCAGTGGGACGCCAAACGCGAGCGAGAGATTGTTGTTGGCGTCTATCGCTTGACCATGAAGTCCAATTCGGACAACTTCCGCCAAAGCTCTATTCAGGGCGTTATGAAACGTATTAAGGCGAAGGGCGCGACGGTGATTGTGTATGAGCCGACGCTCGAAAATGGCTCGACCTTCTTTGGCAGTGAGGTTGTGAATGACCTGTCGGAGTTCAAACGCCGCAGTGCCGCCATCGTGGCCAACCGCTACGACTCGTCGCTTGACGATGTCCGCTCAAAAGTCTATACCCGCGATTTATTTAGAAGAGATTAGAAATGGGAGATAATAATAGAACCCAACAGGCAGCTTGGGTTGCCATAAGTAGTCTTTGCTCCTTTCTCGTCGGAATAGTAAGTCCGATGATTCTCAGCCGTTTTTTTACGGTTGGCGATTATGGTACATATAAGCAGGTAATGTATGTATACAACACATTGCTAGTGGTTTTTACATTGGGACTCCCTAAAGCGTATGCATATTTTATCCCCAAAGTGCCGTTATCACAAGCAAAGAATCTTATAGACAAGGTCACGCTGATCTTTTTTGCTTTGGGAGCCATTTTTTCATTGTTTCTGTTCTTGTGTGCAGAGCCGATAGCCGACTTTATGGGTAATCAAGATTTGAGGCTGGCATTGCGCGTGTTTTCCCCAGTTCCTTTGTTATTATTGCCAACAATGGGTTTGGATGGCATATATGCTTCGTTTGCTAGGACACAGGTGCTGGCTGTATATACAATCATAACAAAGGTCCTAACCATAATGTGTATTATAGTGCCAGTGTGCTTTTTTGATGGTGATTACATTGATGCTATAATCGGATTTGACATAGCTTCGCTGATAACTTGTGTTGTTGCATTATATCTGAAAAATTGGCCGATTCGACACGAACAAAACGAGAAAACAGAAGTGTCTTATCGCCAGATATTTGCCTTCGCGCTACCATTGCTCTATGCGTCGCTTTGGGGTGCAATTATTGCTTCTGCAGGGCAATTCTTTATTAGCCGATACTATGGCAATGAGGTTTTTGCGATGTTTTCCAATGGGTTTATGGAAAATCCGCTTGTGGGTATGGTTATCGGAGGTGTCGCAACTGTTCTGTTGCCAGCATTCTCTGGAATGGATAAAGTAAGAGAGGGGGCCTCGAGCAGAGAGGAGATTAGCTCTTTGTGGCTATCCTCGCTTGAGAAATCGGCTAAGATAATATTCCCGATGCTGATGTTTAGTATCTTTTTTGCGGAGTTGATAATGGTGTGTATGTATGGTGATTTGTATTCCAACTCGGCAATATATTTTGTGATTAAGAATTTTGGCGGCCTGTTTTTTATTATTCCGTTCGCCCCGATTGTGATAGCCATAGGCAAGGTTAAAGAGTATGCACGGGTGCATATGATAGTCGCATTATTGTTAGTCGCATTATTGTTTATTCTTGTCAATGTTTCGAAGACCCCGATTTTGTTGGCAGTCGCAATGGAGATTTGTAACGTTCTCAAAATTTATATGCTACTAAAAATTGTTGCCAAATATTTGTCGAAATCTGTTTGGCAATTGTTGCCTATAAATAAGTTAATGCTCATTTTGGGAACAACGACAATTGCAGGTGCTGTCGCTTGGATCGTTGTCAGCTTTTTAAACTTCAATAAATTTGTAATGTTGTTTATTGGTTTGATGATTTTTGTGAGTGTCTATTATGCTCTTTGCTGGCTATTGAGAATATCATATCGCAATATTGCTGTAAGTTTAATCGGAAGACTATCCAAGACGCGCATAGTCAATATAATACCATAACAAAAGTGAGCTATCTAAGTCGAGAAAAAACTATTTGGCCTCAGGAGGACAGAACGGATATCGCTATTAAATTTATCCTATTTTTAATATCTCCGTTTATGTCATTTCTATATTCATTACGGACTATTAATCGAAAATCCTCTTTTATTGTCGGATTTTTATTTTGTATATGCTTTGGAATGGCATTTACTGTAGGCAATGTCAGAGAGGAGGGCTCTATAGATGGAATATCATATCGTATCAAGTTTGAAAACTACTTAAATGATTCGGGTCTCGACTATTATAGTGGGTTGGAAGATTTTCTATCATTTCAAGGTAGTACTAAGGACTATTATTTTGATACGATAGCCTTTTATGTATCTCGTATAACAGATAATTACCACGTAATGTTTATGGCATTTGCCATAATTTTTGCCTTTTTCATGTACAAATCCTTGAGGATACTGACCGAAGATGATTCGTTTCAGTGTGGTTTGGTCGGGATATTGTTGGTCGCGATGTTCTGTTGGAATTCTATTTTTAATATTAATGGAGTGCGTTTTTGGACAGCAGCATGGGTGGGGACATACGCGATTTTGCAATGTTTTTATAAAGGAAAGTGGCAGTATCTAGCGTTAGCTTTAATAACTCCGTTTATACATGGCTCTTTTTGGTTTTTCCTAATAGTTGCACTTGTGGCGCTGTTGTTGGGCCGATTTAGGAAAGTTTGGGTCTCCCTATTTTTTATTAGTATGTTTGTGTCTAATGTAGCTGTTGATATTTTTGATGTAACATCTGATTACATTCCATCTTTTCTAGAGGGTACGATAGCATATTATACGGATGATTTTTATATGCAGGACGTTCACCAAAGAAGTTTAATTGTCACCTTATTTGATATTGCATATAAAGCATATCTAAACATATTGATAGTTTTGTTAATAATCTCGGATAAAAGTCAAATTAATAAAGTTGATAAAAAGTTCTTTGGTTTTTTATTAGTTTACATGACTATTGTGAACTTTTTTGGCCTTATTCCATCTCTTGGAAATAGGTTTTTGGTAGTCGCGATGCCTTTTATTGCTTTGATGTGGCTGAGGGTATATAAAATGCAGGTGAGGAATGTGTGGATTTTACTTTTCCCAGCATGCTTTTTATTGCAAATATATCAGTTAATTAAGTACCAGTATTTGGCTGTCCTAGATTGGTCATTCTATTTTTCGAGTCCGTTCATGATGATTTTTGATTATTTAGTCGTTTAGCATTATGAAGATATTAATCATTTCTCAAAACACATACCCACTTCAAGGTCCGCGAGCATTTCGAACAGCAGAACTTTCGGAACAATTGGCCAAGATGGGACATGAGGTAAGACTCTATACTATTCACGGAGGCTACGACTATACCGAGTATGTGGCTCGCACAGGGGTGCAGATGTTTGATATTAATACTCGATTCATTACCAATAGCAATAATGGTCTTACTCGTTACAACTTTTTTGACAGAGTGTTGAATAAGCTACTTCATAGACCGTTGTTCTTTCCACAAATCGAGTTGGCATTTAAGGTGCCTAACATTATTAAGGAGAATCCGGATTGCGACCTTTTGATAACAATTGCATACCCGCACTCAATTCATTTAGGAACTGCGTGGGCAAAGGAAAAATATTTTACTACTTTCCCCAAGAAATGGATAGCAGATTGTGGCGATCCTTTTTTCCTGAATCCTTTCTTTAATTTTCCGAAATATATGAAAAGATATGAAGAAGAGTGGTGCGAGGCTTGTGACTATATTTCGGTCCCTACAGAAGATAGTAAACATGGTTATTTAAGGCAATATTGGAGTAAAATAGTTACAATCCCACAGGGCTTTGATTTCTCTAAAACCCCAATATCTGAGTATGAGGGGAATGATGTACCCACATTCGTGTTCGCAGGGGCCGTATATCCTGGGGTTAGAGATCCCCGTTCTTTTATGGACTATTTGTTAACCTATGGTAAACAATATAAGTTCAAGATGTATATGCGTACTCCGTTAGAGTTGAAGTATGTTACGGAATCGAATGGGCAAATAGAATATATTATTGGCAAAACCCGAGCGGAGATAATCAAGGAGTGTAGTAAAGCGGATTTCTTGATAAATGTGATAAACCCGAGCGTGGTTCAAACACCAAGTAAACTGATTGATTATGGCATCGCTGGCCGTCCTATACTTGATGTGTCAACGTCATTTACTGAACAATTGATTTTTGAGGAGTTCTTGGATGGGAATTATAGTGGCCAACATATTGTTGAAAACCTGAATAGTTTTAATGTGGAAAATGTAGCTAACCAATTTCTTATGTTGTCGGGTAAATAAATGCATATTCACTTGTTGGCAGTTCCTCAGTTATTCTAAAAGAGACAAGATACAATTGGCATAAGTTTAAAAAACAGATAAAAATAAAGATATGAAAGCTTGTTTTATGGGTTTGGGATACATTGGTCTTCCCACAGCCATTATTGCCGCTAAACACGGTATTCAGATTCACGGAGTAGATATCAATCCAAAGGTGGTAGAGAAAACAAACGCGGGACAGTTGCACATCATCGAGCCTGGTATGCAAGAACTGCTCGAAGAGGTAGTTAAAAACGGACAACTTAAAGCTGATACAAAACCGGTTGAAAGCGATGCCTATTTTATGGTGGTGCCGACACCTTTCAAAGGTGACCATCAGCCCGACACCTCGTATGTTGAGGCTGCAACCCGTGCGGTGTTGCCTCTGCTCAAAGAGGGTGACCTCTATGTTATCGAATCAACATCGCCTGTGGGCACTACCGAGGCTATGGCCGAGATTATCTTTGCTGAGCGTCCCGAATTGAAGGATAAAATCTATATCGCATATTGTCCCGAGCGAGTGTTGCCTGGAAATGTAATCTATGAATTGGTGCATAATGACCGTGTGATTGGAGGTCTCAATCCCGAATCAACCGAGAAAGCAATAGAGTTCTATTCGCAGTTTGTAACAGGCCAATTACACAAGACAAATTGCCGTACGGCAGAGATGTGTAAACTTACAGAAAACTCGTCGCGTGATGTGCAAATCGCATTTGCCAATGAGTTGTCGTTCATCTGCGATAAGGCGGGTATCAATGTTTGGGAGTTGATCAACCTTGCCAACAAACATCCCCGCGTGAATATTCTTTGGCCGGGTTGTGGCGTTGGTGGACACTGTATCGCTGTTGACCCCTACTTTATCACTGCCGAGTTCCCTATGGAGTCGCGTATGATTGGTCAAGCACGTCAAATCAACAACTATAAAGCGTTCTGGTGTGCCGAGAAGGTGCAAAATGAGATGCTCAAATTTGAGTTGGAGAAGGGTCGTAAGCCTGTTGTTGCGATGATGGGACTTGCATTTAAACCTGATATTGACGATTTGCGCGAGTCGCCTGCCAAACAGATTGTGGCCAAAGTAATGCAAAGTTGCAATAATGCCAATATCCTGATTGTTGAACCTAATGTCGAGGAGCATAATGTTTATAAACTGACACCCTACCAAGAGGCGTTTGATAAGGCGGATGTTGTGGTTTATTTGGTTGCACACACACCGTTCAAAACCTTGCCGAAAGATACCGATAAGGTTATTCTTGACTTCTGTGGCGTGAACAAGGGTTTTTAATAACGAATCAACGATTAAGTTTTTATGAAAAAGATAATGTTGGTTTTTGGCACTCGCCCCGAGGCCATCAAGATGGCACCGCTTGTAAAAGAGTTTCAAAAACATCCCGATACATTTCAGACCATAGTGTGCGTAACAGGTCAGCATCGTGAAATGTTGGATCAAGTATTGCACCTCTTTGAGATTACTCCCGACTATGACCTCAATATTATGAAGCAAGGTCAAGACCTTTATGATGTTACCGCTCGCGTACTTGTCGGTATGAGAGATGTGCTCAAAGAGGCTCAACCTGATGTGGTTTTGGTACACGGAGATACAACGACATCAACCGCTGCTGCTTTGGCTGCGTTTTACCAACAAATACCTGTAGGACATGTCGAGGCGGGTCTTCGTACCCATAATATTTATAGTCCTTGGCCAGAGGAGATGAACCGTTTGATTACAGGCCGTATTGCGACATATCACTTCTCGCCAACTCCATTGAGCAAGGAGAATCTGTTGAAGGAAAATGTTGCAGAATCGGCAATTACAGTTACCGGCAACTCGGTTATCGATGCGCTGTATATGGTTGTTGATAAGATTAAAAACGATACGATGCTCTCGGAAGAGTTAGCCGGTGTTCTTGCGCAAGCCGGTTATGATGTTTCGCGTTTGGAGGGTAGTAAAAAGTTGGTCCTGATTACAGGTCACCGTCGCGAGAACTTTGGCGATGGCTTTATCAATATGTGTACAGCTATCAAGGATTTGACACAAAAATATCCAGATGTGGACTTTGTATATCCGATGCACCTCAACCCCAATGTTCGTAAACCGATTAAAGAGGTTTTCGGAGAGGATTTGTCTAATCTTGGTAATATGTTCTTTATCGAGCCATTGGAGTATTTGAGTTTTGTTTACTTGATGGAGAAGTGTAATATTGTGTTGACCGATAGTGGCGGTATTCAAGAGGAGGCACCCGGACTGGGCAAACCGGTACTCGTTATGCGTGATACCACCGAGCGTCCCGAAGCATTGTCGGCAGGAACAGTTAAGTTGGTGGGAACAGACTACAATAAGATTGTCGGAGAAGTTTCTCGTCTGCTTGACGATGCAGATTACTATGAGAAGATGAGCAAGGCGGTCAATCCTTATGGTGATGGTTGGGCTTGTGAAAGAATAGTAAAAAGTTTACAATAGATGCTGAAACAAGAATATTAAGAGCATAACTTATCCATCAATTATCATTAGAAAGAAAGCAATTTGTTTCAGTTGTTTGCATTAGTATATAGCGCGGAATAATGAGAATTCTACATTTTTGTGAAAGTTTGTCACGAGGTGGAGGCATATCGTCCTTTGTCTCTAATCTAGTTGGAGTACAAGCGAAAAGTAATAATGTGATCGTGGCTGTTGTGAATAAAGAGGCAACATGCAATATGGTAAGTATTCCTAAAAATGTGATTGTGGAGTGTTTGGGTAAAACGAGGCTAGGTTTCTCAATTAAATATCCTTTACTCATACTTATGTATATTAAACGGTGTAAGCCCGAAATAGTACATATCCATTCATCTTTTTTGTATTATGCCTTATCTGTAATTATACTAAATAGATATGTTAAATTTGTATACACTATTCATAGCGATGCCGTAAAAGAGAATGCAAGTAAATGGGATAGATTGTTTTTATGGCTAAAACGATTTTGTTTTAGAAAAGGTTGGGTTTATCCTGTTACTATATCTGAAAAATCCAAGAAGTCGTTTGATGATTTATATGCACTGGATAGCAAATTGATAGTAAATGGAATAATACCCCCTATTGGTGTAACCAACCAAAATAAACTAACATGTTATCGTTACACAAACAAAACTAAGATATTTTATCATCCAGGAAGGATTACAGAAGCTAAAAATCAAGAGATGTTATGTAATGCTTTTAGTCGGTTAATTTTGGACAATATGGATGTTGTGCTTTTAATATCTGGAACTAAACAAGATATTTCTATATATAATCAGTTAGAGGGCTTCTTTTCGGATAGAATAGTATATTTGGGAGAAAGAAACGATGTTTTGGAATTATTGTGTGAAGTAGATGCAATGTGTCTGTCTTCAAAATGGGAAGGAATGCCTATAGTTTTATTGGAGGCGCTATCCGTTGGTTGTATTCCGATATGTACACCTGTTGGTGGCATACCAGAAGTGGTTGTTGATGGTGAAAATGGTTTAATATCAAAAGATGTTAAATTGGATGATTATATTGATGTTTTGTGCCGTTTTATGTCAATGTCTGATACCGATATAATAAAGATGAAGGCTAAAGTGTTGCAGTCGTTTGAGAAATTTAGCATCGACGATACTAGCCGCGAGTATTGTAGTTACTATCATTATGTATTAAGCAAGAAAAGCAGTTAATCTATGAAAATTGTTTTTATAGGTTTGGTTAATTCATTAACTTTAATCGAGCAGCAACTTCATGAGAAAGTTTATACAGAGTATGCTGCCGACACATTTCAGCGTGCGTTGTTGGATGGTTTTAGGTCTAATAGTTGTGAAGTTGATCTGATAACAGCACCGTCGATAACTAGCTATCCTAAATATAGTAAATTTATACAAAGAGGTTTTTATATAGAGGAAAAAGGAAAAGAATCTATTTCGGGAGATAGTTTAGGTTTCGTAAATCTTCCAGTTATAAAACTTATATGTAAGTTAATAAATCTTTCTGTATCTTTGCTTAAAAGGGATTTGTCCAATAGGCCTATTGTGATGTATGGAGTTACATCCTTTCAATTATTGGCAGTAACCATATTTGCGAGAAGAAATAAAAAATATCTTATTGTCCCAGATCTTCCCGAATTCATGTCGGGGAGCAGAAATCCGATATATAGGTTATTAAAAAGCTTTGATAGGTATATTATAAATAGAACCTTAATACATATAGATGGATTTGTCTTGTTGAGTAACGCAATGGCCATGCCAATGAAAGTTGGCAATAAACCACGAGTACTAGTTGAGGGAATATATTCGCAGCAAAAGCCAATTCAAAGGAATGAGATGGTCGCAACAAAAAATGAAAAGGTTGTGTTGTATACAGGCACAATAGAGGAAAGATATGGATTACGAGATTTGTTTGATGCATTTACTCAAATTGAGGGTGAAGAATATAGATTGTGGATTTGTGGCGGAGGAGAGACGGACATGATAAATGAGTATATTTGTAAGGATCGTAGAATTATATATTTTGGCACTTTACCTCGCGAGCGAGTATTGGAGATGCAAAGAGATGCAACTTTGCTAGTAAATCCACGTCATAGGAACGAAGAGTTCACAAAATATTCATTCCCATCAAAGACTATGGAGTATATGGCTTCTGGAACTCCAACTTTAATGTGTAAATTGGAAAGCATCCCCGAAGAGTACAATAAGCATTTGTTCTTTTTCGAAGATGAGAGTGTGGCTGGTATGAGTAATAGGATAAAAGAACTATTGGATGCGCCTTCTGAAGAAATGATGAAATTTGGAGAATTGGCATCGCGATTTATTTTAGAAAATAAGAATGCTAAAGAGCAAACACGTAGAATTTTAGAAATGATAGAAAATATTCATCAATAAAAACATGCACCTATGTCAGTATTTAAAGATAAAGTCCTGTTGATTACAGGCGGTACGGGCAGTTTTGGTAACGCCGTGCTTCGCAGATTCCTCGACTCCGACATCAAGGAGATTCGCATCTTCTCGCGCGACGAGAAGAAACAAGACGACATGCGTCACGCGCTGCAAAACCCCAAAGTGAAATTCTACATCGGTAACGTGCGCGAAAAAGCGTCGGTCGATGTCGCTATGCGTGGCGTAGATTATGTGTTCGCAGCTGCGGCGCTCAAACAAGTACCCTCGTGCGAGTTCTTCCCGATGGAAGCAACCATGACCAATGTTATCGGTACCAACAATGTGTTGTTGTCGGCCATTGAGCACGGTGTAAAAAATGTGGTCGTTCTCTCGACCGACAAGGCGGCATATCCCATCAACGCTATGGGTATCTCGAAGGCTCTGATGGAGAAGGTGGCTATTGCCAAAGGTCGCGAGTTGGGCCCGGGCGCAGCAACCACAATCTGTTGTACCCGCTACGGCAATGTAATGGCAAGTCGCGGCTCGGTTATCCCTTTGTGGGTTGAGCAGATGGAGCAAGGCAAGCCTATCACAATCACCGACCCCAATATGACCCGCTTTATGATGACCCTCGACGACGCTGTGGATTTGGTTATCTATGCGTTCACACACGGCGAAAATGGTGACCTGTTTGTGCAAAAAGCACCCGCAGCAACGCTCGATGTGTTGGCCGAGGCTCTCAAACAAACTTACGCACAAATCGACCCCAAATACGCCGAAACCGAGGTGCGCGTTATTGGTACTCGTCACGGCGAGAAACTCTACGAAACGCTGGTTACCCGCGAGGAGATGGCAAAGGCGGTCGATATGGGCGACTACTATCGTATCCCGTGCGACAACCGCGATTTGAACTACGATAAGTTCTTCACCGACGGCAACGAAGAGGTGTCGAAAATCGAGGACTACCACTCGCACAACACCGCCCGCTTGGATGTTGAGGGTATGAAACAACTGCTTTTGAAACTTCGCTTTATCCGCGAGGACCTCGGCTTGCAGCCGCGCTCGAAAGCCAAAGAGATTCGTTCGGAGTAATACTTCTGCCGATATGAAAATTCTTGTTACGGGAGCCAAAGGATTCGTTGGTCGTAACCTTGTGGCTCAACTCGAAAATATCCGCACGGGCAAAGCCAAGTTCTATGGCGATGTCGCTGTGTCGGAGGTGTTTGAGTACGATATCGACTCTTCGGCCGAGGAGTTGGACGACTACTGCTCGAAGGCGGACTTTGTGTTCAACCTTGCGGGTGTCAATCGCCCCAAGGAGCAGAGCGAGTTTATGAGTGGCAACTTCGGCTTTGCATCGACCCTGCTCGATACGCTCAAAAAGCACAACAACCTGTGTCCCGTTATGCTTTCGAGTTCGATTCAGGCAACGCTCGTTGGCCGCTATGCCGACGGCGAGTATGGCAAGAGCAAGAAAGCGGGCGAGGAACTATTCTTTGACTACTCGGCTGCGACGGGTGCCAAAGTGTTGGTCTATCGTTTCCCCAACTTGTTTGGCAAGTGGTGCCGCCCCAACTACAACTCGGCGGTGGCGACCTTCTGCAACAATATAGCCAACGACCTGCCTATTCAGGTAAATGACCGCTCGACATTGCTCGAACTGCTCTATATCGACGACCTTGTTGATGAGATGGTGGCTGCGCTTCGAGGCGAGGAACACCACTGCGAGTTTGACGGTGTGGATACCGTACTGACCCCCGAGGGTCGCTATTGTGCTGCCCCCGTAACACATAAAGTTACGCTTGGCGAGATTGTCGATTTGTTGGAGAGCTTCAAGGCGCAACCCTCGACGCTCGTTATGCCCGAGATTCCCGAAGGCTCGTTTGCCAAGAAACTATATTCGACCTATTTGTCGTACCTGCCTAAAGAGAAAGTGGCCTTCCCGCTCAAAATGAATGTCGATGAGCGTGGCAGTTTTACCGAACTCATCAAGAGCGTGGGCGTAGGACAAGTGAGCATCAACATCAGTAAACCCGGAATTACCAAAGGCCAACATTGGCATAACACCAAGTGGGAACAATTTATCGTTGTGTCGGGTCACGGCCTTATCCAACTTCGCAAAATCGGCACCGACGAGGTGTTGGAGTTCGAGGTTAGTGGCGATAAGATAGAGGCTGTGCAGATGTTGCCCGGATATACCCACAATATTATCAACCTGTCGGATAGCGAGGACCTCGTAACTGTTATGTGGTGCAACGAGTGCTTTGACCCTGCGCGCCCCGACACCTTCTTTGAACCTGTAAAGTAAAGACTATATATGGAGTGTAAATACGACTATACCGATGTGTCGTTCAAGAATGACGGCCGTCTGAAACTTCTTATCATCGTCGGCACACGCCCCGAGATTATTCGCTTGGCGGCTGTAATCAACAAGTGTCGCAAGTACTTCGATACAATCCTTGCGCACACCGGACAGAACTACGACTACAACCTCAATGGCGTATTCTTCCGCGACTTGAAGTTGGCCGACCCCGAGGTCTATATGGACGCCGTTGGCGAGGACCTCGGAGCAACAATGGGCAATATCATCAATGCAAGTTACAAACTGATGGTGCAAGTGCAACCCGATGCTGTGCTGGTGTTGGGTGACACCAACTCGTGCCTGTCGGTGATTGGCGCAAAACGTCTGCATATCCCCATCTTCCACATGGAGGCGGGTAACCGCTGCTTCGACGAGTGCCTGCCCGAGGAGACCAATCGCCGTATTGTCGATATCATCTCGGACGTGAACCTCTGCTACTCGGAGCACGCACGCCGCTACCTCAATGCATCGAGTGTAGCCAAAGAGCGCACCTATGTAACGGGCTCGCCTATGGCCGAAGTGCTGCACGAGAACTTGCCCGATATCGAGGCAAGTGATATCCACGCGCGTCTTGGCTTGGAGAAGGGCCGCTATATCTTGCTGTCGGCGCACCGCGAGGAGAATATCGACACCGAGAAAAACTTTACAAGTCTGTTTACGGCGATTAACCGTATGGCCGAGAAGTACGATATGCCGATTCTCTACTCGTGCCACCCCCGTAGCCGTAACCGCTTGGCTGCGAGCGGCTTTAAATTGGACCCCCGCGTGATTCAGCACGAACCCCTCGGATTCCACGACTACAACTGCTTGCAGATGAATGCGTTTGCGGTTGTTTCGGACTCGGGAACGCTGCCCGAGGAGAGTTCGTTCTTTACGAGTGTGGGCCACTCTTTCCCTGCGGTGTGTATCCGTACCTCGACCGAACGCCCCGAGGCACTGGATAAGGGCTGCTTTATATTGGCAGGTATCGACGAACGCTCGCTGCTGCAAGCGGTTGATACAGCGGTCGAGATGGTCAAGAACGGCGATAACGGCATCCCCGTTCCGAACTATACCGACGAGAATGTATCGACCAAGGTTGTGAAGCTGATCCAGTCGTACACCGGCGTCGTCAATAAAATGGTTTGGAGAAAGTAGAAAAACAAAGATCTATTCTTGTATGACAGAGAGGCAAAAAGCACATAAAGTACTCATTATATCTCCTCATTTTTATCCAGAGGATTTCAAATGTAATGAAGTAGCTTTTGAATTAGCCAAAAGGGGGTATGACGTAACCGCTTTAAGTGATATCCCTAATTATCCACAAGGCAAATTTTATACGGGATATGGCTTTTTTAGGCGTAGGAGAGAGTGTGTTAATGGAGTTAAAGTAATACGCACGGCTGTTATACCAAGGGGTAAAGGTGGAGGCGTAAGAATTTTCCTTAATTATTTAAGTTTCGCGTTTACTGCATGTATTAGGGCGATATTTATGGCGATATTCCATAAATATGATACCATAATAGTGCACCAATTAAGCCCGATAACAGTGGGCCTGCCAGCCTTGATTATTAAAAAAATACGCCCAAGAACAAAACTATTATTTTGGGTGTTGGATTTGTGGCCAGAGAGCCTAGAAGTTGCAGGAGGTATTACTAATCCGACCATTTTGGGTGTCTTCGAACGAATCGCGAAGAGTTGTTATCGAAACTCGGATAAGATATTGATGAGTTCCAGCGGATTTCGGAAGTCGATATGTGCCAAGGGCGATTTTTTAGATAAGTTGGAGTTTTTCCCCAATTGGCCCGATGGCGATTTATATGGCAATATGGATTATCCTATACCATCTCTGCCTAGTGGCTTTAATGTGATGTTCACCGGAAATATTGGTGAGGCTCAAGATTTTGAACATACACTTGATGCATTTCGGAAGTTAAAAGAGCAAGGCGTGAATAATATACATTTGCTTATTGTTGGAGATGGTCGCAAAAAAGAGTGGGTTGAACAATACATCTCTGAGAATAAATTGACAGACATTATTCATTGTCTGGGTCGTCATCCGTTGAGCGCAATGGGCGCTTTTTTTGCCAAGGCAGATGTGTTGTATTTAGCGCTTAAAGATAGTGTTATATTTAACCTTACTTGTCCGGCAAAATTACAAGCATATATGTCCGCCGGGAAACCCGTTTTGGCAATGCTAAACGGAGATGGCGCAGAAATCATCCAAGAAGCATCGTGTGGAATGTCGGTCCCTGCGGGGGACTCCGAAGCGTTGGCTAATGCCTTGTTGGCAATGAGCAAACTATCGGTTGAGGGATTGGCAAAAATGGGCGCAAATGGTAAGGCTTTCTGCGATGATAATTTCTCGTTTGCCAAGAATATGCGTAATTTAGAAAGTTGGATGTCGGATAATAATGCATGATATGATGAATTTGTTGATAATTACGATTTTGCTCGTTGTTATAGAACTTGTGTATTTCAAGATAGCAGATAGATTTAATATCATTGATAAGCCAAACGAACGGAGTTCTCATAAAAGTGTTGTTTTGCGTGGTGGTGGTATTATCTTTTTGTTTGGCATTTGGTTATATGCTGCTTTTAATGGATTGATGTATCCTTGGTTTATTGCAGGAGTGACAGCCATCGGAGTAATTAGTTTTATAGATGATGTTTGTTCGATACCCAATAAATATCGGTTGATGGTTCAATTCGCATCAATGTTGTTGATGTTCCAACAATTAGATATATTGAACTTGCAAAGCTGGTGGATATTGCTTCTCGCGTTAATATTCTGTGTCGGCATAATCAATGCCTATAACTTTATGGACGGTATTAACGGCATTACAGGCGGTTATTCAATAGCAGTTCTAATTCCATTGATATATCTAAATCAGAAGAACGAGTTTGTATCTCCGGAACTTTTGTATGTGATGTTGTTGAGTTTGTTGGTTTTCTGCTTTTTTAATTATCGCACGAAAGCCAAGTGTTTTGCGGGTGATGTTGGGGCAGTAAGCATTGCATTCGCGCTGGTTTTTGTACTGGCTCGATTGATTTTGCAAACAGGCGATCTCTCCTATATTGTTCTTTTGGCGGTATATGGTGTTGATTCCATATTAACAATAGTACATCGTATAATGTTGCATGAAAATTTGGGTCAAGCCCATCGTAAGCATGCATATCAGATAATGGCAAATGAATTAAAAATACCACATGTGACGGTCTCTTCTATATACGCTTTGTTGCAGCTGGCTATCTCGTTTGGATTTATTCTGTTGCCCATAAATCATTGGCTCTATATGAGTGTGGCCATTGTGCTTTTGTGTTTGGGATATGTATTGTTTAAGAGGAAATATTACCATCTGCACGAGGCTTATCTGAATAGTAACAAATAAAAAGCTGTATTATGCTTCTTGATGACAGACTTTTGGACAGGGTGCAGGGCGAGGCGAAGGCGTCGGAGAGGTTGAGAATGAATTTCAACCTGCACGAGTCGCTCGATGCTAAGGCGCAGAGGCTGCTCAACGCCTTGGAGCCGGGCACCGTACTGCCAATTCACCGACATCCGCACACCGCCGAGACATACATACTCGTTCGCGGGCGCATTGATGTTATGTTTTACGACGACAAGGCCACCGAGTTGGAGCGTTACATTCTCGACCCCAAGAGCGGAGCGTACGGAGTACAAATCCCCGCTGGGCAGTGGCACACAATTGAGGTGCACGAGTCGTCGGTAATTTTCGAGGTCAAAGACGGGCCATACACACCGCTTGCTCCCGAAGACCTACTTTGTGCCGATGCAAAATAGAGTAGCCGAAATACTTTTCGCATCGTTACGCTACACGATGTTTGGTGGCGAACTTCCCGTCGGAATGTTCGAGGCGATGAGTGCCGAGGAGTGGAAGGGGCTCTTCCGCATGTCGGCCAAGCAGGGGGTGTTGGCGATAGTCTATGAGGTGGTGTCGCAACTGCCACGCGATATGCAACCACCGCGCCAGATAAATCTGCGTTGGGCGGTCAGTGTCGAGGCCATCGAGAATCGTTATGACCTGCAACGCCGTACATCTGCGCTTTTGGCCGAGATGTTTGCCGAGCAAGGGTTGCAAACAGTTGTGATGAAGGGTTTGGCGATGGGAACCTACTATCCCGAGCCGCGCCACCGCGAGTTTGGTGATTTGGATTGCTTCTTGGGCGAGGGCTACGAGCAGGCAAACCAGATATGCGAGCAGTTGGGAGCAAAAGTCGATAGAGGCTACTACAAAGATGCGGTTATCCGTTACCGAGGCCTGCTGGTTGAGAATCACAGATTCTTTTTGCCCATTCGCGGCAGCCGTCAGATGAAGGCGTTTGAGCGCTACCTCGAAGGGATTGCCGTTGGCAGCGAGGTGCGATATGTCGATGATACGAAACTAATAATCCCCTCGCCGCTGTTCAATGCGCTGTTTTTGACCATGCATGGCGTCAATCACTTTGTGTCGGAGGGTATCAAACTGCGCCACATCTTGGATTGGGCCCTGCTGTTGAAGGCCGAGCAGCACAATATCGATTGGAAGGAATTTTATGCGTGGGCAGACCGTATGCACCTGACGCGCTTTGCCAATGCGCTGACGGCCATTTCGATAGAGCGTTTTGGGCTGAAAGTCGAACACCCCGACATTGTTGCTGCGTCGCCTTATGCCGAGCGCATTTTGAAGGATTGTTTGCAGAGCGATACCCTGTTTAATAAGGGGTACTCGGCGTGGAAAGGTCGCTTTGTGCAGATTAAAAATAGAATCACGTCGTCGTGGCGTTATCATAAGATTTATCAAAAAAGTGTTGTTGTCGAAATAATTAGGAGCGTTTGGGCGTTCTTTTTCGAGCGCAACCCCCAATTATAAGAAGATTTATGAAAGGAATTGTTTTGGCCGGAGGCAGTGGAAGCCGATTGTGGCCCGTGACATTGGGTGTGAGTAAACAGTTGCTCCCCGTGTATGATAAACCGATGATATACTATCCGATTTCGGTGCTGATGTTGGCGGGTATCCGCGAGATACTCATCATCTCGACACCGAAGGATTTGCCCGCATATCGCACCCTGCTGGGTGGGGGTGAGCGTTGGGGCGTTAGTTTCGAGTATGCCGAGCAGGCGGCTCCCAATGGCTTGGCCGAGGCGTTTATCATTGGCCGCGAGTTCGTTGGCGACGACTCGGTGTGTTTGGTGTTGGGTGATAACATCTTCTATGGCCAGGGCTTTACGGGTATGCTTCGTGAGGCTGTGCGCCATACCGAGAGCGAAGGCAAGGCGACCATTTTTGGCTATCAAGTACACGACCCCGAGCGTTTTGGTGTTGCCGAGATTGATGGCGAGGGCCGCGTTGTGAGTATCGAGGAGAAGCCCGTAAACCCCAAATCGGATTATGCTGTGGTTGGCCTTTATTTCTATCCGAACCGCGTGACCGACATTGCACGCACGATAACTCCTTCGGAGCGTGGCGAGTTGGAGATAACATCGGTCAATGAGGCGTTCTTGGCCGACGGCTCGCTTGTAATGCAACCTCTTGGTCGTGGTTTTGCGTGGTTGGATACGGGTACTCACGAGTCGTTGTTCGACGCTTCGCGCTTTGTCGAGGTGGTGCAGAGCCGTCAAGGAGTGCAGATAGCCTGCCTCGAAGAGATTGCTTGGCGTAAGGGGTGGATTTCGACCGATGAACTTGCCGCTCTTGCCGAGCCGATGAAGGGCAACTCCTATGGTCGTTATATGTTGGAACTTGTAGAGAGGGCTCGCCGATGAAATATAGTCGAAATATACTTGTAACGGGAGGTGCGGGTTTTATCGGCTCGCATGTTGTGCGCTTGTTGGTGCAGAAATACCCCCAATATCGTATTGTCAATCTCGACCTGCTGACCTATGCAGGTAACCTTGCAAATCTTGCCGATGTCGAGAGCCGACCTAACTATGCGTTTGAGCGTGCCGATATATGTGACGCACCTCGCATCGAGGAGATTATGCGTAGGTATGAGATTGACGGAGTTATCCACCTTGCGGCCGAGAGCCATGTCGATCGCTCTATTAAAGACCCGTTTGTGTTCGCCCAAACCAACATTATGGGAACGCTTACGCTGTTGCAGGTGGCCCGAACGGTGTGGGAGCCACAGGGATACGAGGGCAAACTATTCTACCACATCTCGACCGACGAGGTGTATGGCTCGTTGGAGGCCGACGACGCACAATTTACCGAGAGCACACCCTATGCGCCACATAGCCCGTATAGCGCAAGTAAGGCGTCGAGCGACCACCTTGTTCGCGCCTACCACGATACCTATGGCTTGCCGACCATAATCTCGAACTGCTCGAATAACTATGGTCCCTATCAGTTTCCCGAAAAACTGATTCCGCTGTTTATCAACAACATACGCAATCGTAAACCTCTGCCCGTGTATGGTAAGGGCGAGAATGTGCGGGATTGGCTCTTTGTCGAGGACCACGCTCGCGCTATTGATTTGATATTCCATAGTGGCCGTGTTGCCGAGACTTACAATATCGGCGGTTGCAACGAGTGGCGCAATATCGACCTTGTGAAGGCGCTCATAAAGGTTGTCGATAGGCAGCTTGGTCGCCCCGAGGGCTCTTCGCTTGACCTTGTAACCTATGTTACGGACCGCGCGGGACACGATTTGCGTTATGCTATCGACTCGTCGAAACTGCAACGAGAGTTGGGTTGGAGCCCGAGCCTGCAATTTGAGCAAGGTTTGGAGCGCACGGTTGAGTGGTACCTGAACAATCAAGAGTGGCTCGATAGTGTAACTTCGGGCGAGTACCAACGCTACTACGAGGAGATGTATTCCGATAGATAAAGGCGTACCTATTATATAAATATAAAAAGTGGAAGATAGCCAGATGCGCTATCTTCCACTTTTGTTTCATTTGGGGCATTGCGCTTTGTTTTTCTTACAAAATGCTATAAATAAATCATTTTTTGTTGAAAATTTGATACTGTTTCAAAAAGTGTGTCTCAATTAAGTAGTAAAAAGGACCGGCCAAGTTTGGCCAGTCCTGACAAGTTTGT
>SUZD01000012.1 GCA_015060105.1 Rikenellaceae bacterium
TCCAGAAAGCACAAGCGAAACAAAGTTGCTCCTTTTTCATTACCTGTGGTAATGGCAACTTTTGATTATAGTTCTCTTTTAATTTTCGCGATCGCACAGTGACAGATGAGTTTGCTGAAAAATGCAAGAGTATACTGGGCGCGATAGATGCTGGAGATTTTAATCCTTTGGGATAGTCAGATATTATACTAAAAACCACCCAACCCTCCCCCTCGATTTCGATGCAAAATTGTGAAAAAATCGAGTGATACAATTATGGAAATAGCCTTTTTCGAGCAGTTGCCAAATTGTAAGTAGTTGAAACTTTGGGTATTAACGCTGTGGTTCAAGGATTCTGGTGGTACCACAAAAGAAGAGTAACGAGAGTTGCTCTTCTTTTTGTTTTTATGCAAACCGCTGCAACTCCCTTGAATACATTTACGCCAAACCGTTTCCCTTAGGGCTATTGTTTTTTGTAGGGAACACACACGCCTTCGCTTGGGAGGAAGGAGATTGCCGACTTATACGGAATAAAGAAGCCGCTGACGATGCACCTTGCCCGATACACCTTCGCCACGACAATCACCCTTGCCAATGATGTGAAACTCGAAAATGTATCGCGAATGCTGGGACATACCTCAACCCGAATGACACTCCACTATGCTCACATTATGAACGAATCTCTCACCCAATAGATGAACAAAGTAGCTGCGATTATGGGGGAATAATCTGCACTGACGAAATTTGACATTGTTGGGATGTAGTTTTGCCGAAAAATAACACAATATGAAAAACAAAGAATATACCCACTTGCGGGAGCAGGTGCAGAAAATCGAGGAGAGGATTCTTGCCATCACGGGCAAAAATGTGGAGTTTAATATGGCGTGGACTCGCTCGCAGCGCAAATGCGAGCAGGTGGAACGCCTAATCTGGAAGCGCAAACATCTGCTCGATAAAATGTTTGTTGCTACGTCCGAGGAGGTGGTGCGTATGGAGCAGGTGAACAGGCGTTTGTACGACCTCACGCAGAAAATGTATGCTCGCACGGAGGAAGTCTATCGCAAGATGGCGACCACAACCTACGACCCCGAATTTGATGACGATGTGGAGGTCGAGGGCTCGCTTAGGTTTTCGCCGAATGGGCACAGTTCTGTTTTGCCAATGGCGAATGACGACTATTACGGCTCGGATTTTTACGAGATGTTTTGCGTAATTGATTGGCTCTACACTTGCGAGCATCTGAAATTGGAAGAGGTCGAGCTTTGTTGGTGCCTCCGCTCACCTGCCGACTATCGCCACGAAATGACACGCGAAGAGTTGGGGATAAAAGATGACCTCAATGACGACACGACTTGGTATGAGTCTGTGCAGCCCGCTGCCGACAAGTTAAGCCACCTTTGCATCTGCCACGCCATTCACGATTTAAGTTGCCACAAGCCCTACTCCATTCCCGACATTCTGCGTATGAACGACTTTTGCGTGGAGGTCAAGGTCACGCATCAGCATTGGGAGGAGCAAGATGGCAGCGGTTGGAAGTGGTGGGAGCGTTGTTCGTTCGAGGAGTTTAGGGATAAGTTTGTGCGCGAGGCGGAGCAGAATCGTGCGCCACAAATCCGACTTGGGCAGGAGATAGCCAATCGCACACGCCAATATTTCCACGATTATCTGGAGGACTTATCCGCAGATATGCCGAGCGTGGAGCAGTGGAAGGAGCCATTATCCGATGAGGTCCACTATCGCTGGCGTCCGCAAAAAGATTGCTTCTACTTGGATGAAAACATAGATAACTACCTGCGAGAACTGTATGAAATGGTATGGAGGGGATAATCATTTAAACCCCTCCTTATACTACAATTTACTTATTATTTCTGCGACTATCTTCTCTGTCGTACGTTGTGGTCGAGCTTTTGGGTGTGGCACCGAAATTATTTTGTTAGGCTCTATCTGTAACTCAGCAACAGCCTCTTGTGCTTTCTTCCCCATGGCAATAATTTTAGCAGGATTCACTCGTTTGCATTCATTGATAAAAATTCCAATATCAAACTCGGTAACCTCTTTATTAGGTGTTTCTCGCATATAATATTTGAGAGTATGGAGCAGATAAAACATCAGAAACAAAACCAAGAGCAGTTGCCATTTAGTGAGCAGTTGCGACAAAGTATTATAAATCAGCCGTGTGACCCTGCAAATTTGTGGGGTCGTGCGGCTGATTCGTTTCTGCAAAATAAGCGCAAACAGCGCATACGCACCATTATTGCGGTAGTGGTCGGCGTGGTTATCGGCGCATTGGCGATGCACTTTTTATCTTCGCCCGAGCGTTGGATTCGATTATAATTTGTAACTTTACCTAAAATTCTGACCGTTATGAGTACCGCAGGACTTATCAACCGCTATGTGTGGTTTGTAACGACCATCTATAATCGAGGGCCTATTACGCTCGAAGAGATACAGCATCGTTTTGAGTCGCACTTTGGGCGTGGCGAGGAGCTTTCGGAGCGTCAGTTCCACCGCTACACCGATGCGGTGGAGGAGTTGTTCGACATCGAGATAAAGTATAGTCGCCCGCAGCGAGGTTATATCGTTGCCGACCGTGAGGGTATCGACAATATGGGTATGCGCAAGTGGCTGATTCAGACTTTCTCAGTGAATAATATTCTGCACGAGAGCCAAGACCTCAAAAACCGCATACTGCTTGAAGAAGTACCTTCGGGACAGCAGCACTTGACGACTATTGTTGATGCAATGCGCGAGGGTGTGGCGCTATCGATGACCTACCATAGCTTTCATCGTGAGGAGCCTTCGACTTTTGAGGTAGAGCCATACTGCGTGAAACTCTTTGAGCAAAGATGGTATATGCTCGGCAAGAGCGAGGGATATGATGAACTGCGCTTGTATGCCCTCGACCGCATCAAAGTTTTGGAGCCTACCGAGCGTAAATTCAAACTGCCCAAGAAGTTCGATGCAGCAAAATTCTTTGAGGATTACTACGGAATTATTATCGGCGATGAAGATTTTGATGTCGAGCCTGTGGCATTGAAGGTCGATTCGTGGCAAAGCAAATATCTCCGCACCCTGCCTCTGCACCACTCGCAGGTTGAGGTGGAGCGCAACGAGGAGTACTCGATTTTCGAGTACCGCTTGTGTCCTTCGTTTGATTTTCAGCAGAAACTGCTCTCGATGGGCGACTCGGTGGGCGTGTTAGCTCCCGTAGCGCTCAAAGATATTATCCGCAAGAAAGCCGAAACCACCGCAAATAACAATGCCTCGGCTGGCATGGGCTCGGGGTATAAGTTTAAGGTGTATAAGAAGTAAAAAGTATGAAAACTTATAAAGAACGAGAAGAGGAGTTGTTTGCACGATGGATGGAGGCGTGCCGAGTGAAAGATGGCATAAATCCAGAGGAGGATTTTGCCTATGACGGCATCCTATTTCGTGGGGAACTTGAACTCTTAAATGGCTGTTGGATACGCCACTCGGGAAACGAAACCGAATTATGGGATAATGCACCTTGTCGCTTGCTGATTCTAACCAAAGACACCACCCGTAACGGCGGTCAAGAGGATATACGCGAGGAGGCTGCTCTGAAAAACAACATTGAGGATAGGAAAGAGCCGGCAGCAGGAATGTATCGAAACTTAACATTGTGGTCGTATGCTCTGCTCAATGCGGTGCAAGGTGGCGAGATTGTAGAATACAACCAAACGCCCTGTTGGGATGAGTTGCGTGAGCACTACGCCTCTGCCCCGATTGCGCGTGTGAATTGTAAAAAAGAGATTGGGGAGAGTTCTATCAGAGATGAGGTGTTAAAGGCTCATATCGAAAGATATGCCGATTTACTCCAAGAGCAAATTGCGATGTACGATGCCGACATTATACTCTGCTGTGGAGGCGGCGGAATAATCAAAGATTTTGTAAAGAATACCTACTTGCCAGACCTTGAAAAGTTTTCGGAGGCTGGTTGGGTATATTTTTCTCCTTCAACCCCAAAGATTGTGATAGATAGCTATCATCCATCCTATCCTAAATCACACAAAGATATTGAGTTGTACTACGAGCAGATGATGGCAGATTTGAAGGCGTTTCTGGGAGCTAATACTGATTATATAAAAAACGAAAAGTAAATGAATATGGAGAATAAAGAGTATAAGTATGTAAAGTTTCTTCCATGGGTAGGAGAATACTACAAAAGCGGAGATGGATTTCAAGGAAAGAAAATTTTAATTTTGGGCGATAGCCATTATTGCGAAACCTCGGCCAATAGAAATCATATATGTAACGAAAGATGGGTAGAAAATGGGAAAAAATGCTCATTTGATTGTATGGATTACAATTGTTATAAGATGACTAGAAGTTTGATGGATAACGATTATCTTCCTTACAGAAAAGGGGATCAAGAAAATAAAAAGGAGTTTCGTTCTCATTCGTGTTTCGAAAAGATTATATATGGGCGCAAATCAATTTCGACGGAGGACTCTTTGTGGTTTTGGAATAATGTAGTCTTTTATAACTATGTTCAACACTCTCAAAGTGGCACAAGCACGGAGTTGGAGCATCCCGAAGCAGCACCTATGTATAAATCTGCCTTAATTGAAGTGATTGAGAACTTGGTTCCGACCCCTAGCCACATAATAGTTTGGTCAAAAAGGTGTTTTGATATTTTGCCTAACGGCGTTAAAAAGGACAAAGAATTCATCGTTGGAGAATACAAAACAAGGGTTAGGGAATATTGTATCAATGGGAAAAGTGTTAGAGCAATTGAGATGAGACATCCTAGCAGGGCGGGGCAAGCGGAATGGCACTCCATACTCAAAGCCTTTCTTGAACTAGATGACTAATTACAACCTATTGTAGCGACAGTATAGAATAACTCAAAAAAGATAAAACCTATGGAACAGAAATTTGATTTTTCGCAGGCTGATCCTCTGTTTGTTGAGGTGGCAAGATTTGTTGTAGAGAACAATAGAATGGCTTGTGGGAGCCCTTTGGAGCGTAAATTTGAGATTGGCTTCAATCGTTCCAGACGCATCCTCGAGCAGTTGGAGGCTGCAGGTATTGTTGGCGAGGCAGTGCGCTGTAAACCTCGCACCGTACTCTGCACCGCTGAGGAGTTGGAACAAAAACTCTCCGAGTGGCAGAAATAGCTAACTAATATAGACGACATTCCCCTCTCTGACAAGATATGGCAGAGAGGGGTTTTACTTTTGTCGCAGAATCAAAACTAATAATTGATGACAAAAGACGAACTCCGAGAGGCTCTTCACCGTGAGATGCTCTTTTACTATTTTGCACAGCGGGAGCCTCGGCTCGAAATTCGCATGGGCGAGTCACTCATTAGTGCCGTCTGGCGAAAGATGCAGCCATACGCAAATTGCGGATTTCCTCGCCCGATAACCGAGACTGATATCGAAATGCTCTGCAACTGCTCGTTTGCGGGGCTATTCTGCTACGACCTCGAAGCAGGTGCCAAGCGAATTGCCCAACTCAAACAAGAATTAGCACAATCTAATAACACTATACCATTACAATACTGAACAATGAACGAATACAAGATTAACATTCCGCGCCTAAAACTTTCCAAAAAATTTGCGAAATCACCAGCAAAATATCTGCGAAAAATCGTGATTGACAATGCAGAAGAGAGAGGTCTATTAACCTCCGAAAACCGAGATGAGTATCTGCAACGCATCGACCACGAGATAGCTGTTTTCGAGCGATGTGGCTATGTGGAGTATCTGCTTGGCGTGTCGCAGATGATCGAGGAAATGAGACTGTTGGGAATATCTTACTTTGCAGGTCGGGGTGTCTTTTCCGCCTCGTTGGCCTTTTATTGCTTGCGAATTACGAATATAGACCCCATAAAGCATGACCTTATGTTTGCCCGATTTATGCCCGAGGATAGCCCAAAGTTTATCGAGATGGAGTTGCTTATTGGTAAGTTTTTGCACCCATCTCATCTGCGAGATTTGGAGCAGGCGATGGCGTGCGATGAGAGCGAGGGGCATAGCGTAACGCTTGTAACATCAAATATTGCAAGGCTTATTAGTCGGACAAACCACGAGATTTGGGATAAGTGCGGATTGATGCTGTCCGACTTGGCGAATGGCTGCGATTTGCGAATACCGCTCGACGATGCTGAGACTTATCGCTCGTTCCATTATGGCGACTTGGCGGGAATCTATTGCCTAAATCGTAGAAGGTTGGTAAATGAAATGTATTTTAATCCGCCGACCTCGTTTGATGATTTGGTGCGCCTTTGTGCCATTCATTGGCACGGTGCGTTTGAGATGTTTAGCGAAAACGATTCACGATATTGCTTTCAGGAGGAGATTATGCGTGATGCAATGGCTTGTGGATTTAGTGAGGCGGAGGCTGATGATTTACGCCGTGCAGTTGGCAGAAAGCAGACCGAAAAGTTGGAGTTGTACCGCCCTCGCTGGGTGGCACAATATGGCGAAGCGAATTGGCAAACGATGACCGAACAGGGGTTGTATGCCTACCCCAAAGCCCACGCCGTGGTGCTCGCCTACCTTGCATACTCCACCGCCTACCTCAAAACCCAATTTCCCGAGCAGTTTACCCGAGCAGCGATGCGCGTAGCAGCAAGTGAAGATTTCTAACCATAAAGATTTTATTGTATGAGAAATTTCATCTTTTTTTTAACTTCGCTGATATTCTATATTTCTTGTTCTGTGTATACTATATCAATTCACTTTTATTATGTATAATGAGAGATGGTTGTTAATAGATATGCACCGTACAAATTAAAATAAAAACAGCGTTAGAAGTGATTTCTAACGCTGTTTCGTGAGGTCTGAAGCGGATTCGAACCGCTGTAAATGGTTTTGCAGACCAGTGCCTAACCCCTCGGCCATCAGACCATTTCGAGAGATAGTTACCCTCATTCGGAGTGCAAATATACGACTTTTTCGATTAACACCAAATTTCGCAGGCAACTTTTTTCTTTTTTTAGACCAACTGCTCTTAAAAACAGGCTCTCAAACTTCATTCAACAAGCCAATTAAACAAAAAATATTTGGTGGTGCAGATTTAATTGCATAATTTTGTAGTGTTTCAAGCGCAATGTGCGCAAGCAAAAAACTCAAAATATGGGAAATAAAATCAATGACCCTATCGCACGACTAATGGGACTGCGATACAAATCACACCCTTGGCACGGTATCGAAGTTGGAGAGAAAGCACCCGAAGTGATTACCGCGTTTATCGAGATGGTGCCAACCGACACCGTAAAATACGAATTGGACAAAGTGAGCGGTTACATCAAAATTGACAGGCCACAGAAATACTCAAACGTCATTCCCGCGCTTTACGGCTTTGTTCCGCAAAGTTTCTGCGGCGAGAGCGTTGCAAAATACTGTATGCAGCAGAGCGGCAGAGCCGACATCATTGGTGACGGCGACCCATTGGATATTTGCGTACTTACCGAGCGCGACATCTCACACGGCGACATTATTGTCAGCGTGCGACCCATTGGCGGTTTCCGTATGTTGGACGGTAACGAGGCTGACGACAAAATCATCGCTGTTCTGCGTCACGATGTAACTTACAGCGGATACAACGACATCTCGGAGTTGCCCAAAGGCGTTGTGGATCGTTTGAAACACTACTTCCTCACTTACAAGGATATGCCCGACACTGCGGCAGATAGTCGCAAAAAGAAGGTTGAGATTATCGATATCTATGGCAAGGAGGAGGCGTGCGAAATCATCAATCGTTCGCTCGAAGACTACAAGTGTCACTTCGATTCGCTCGACGACATTCTTCGCAGAGTATAAGTTCTGTTTCTTTTACGCACAACAATAAAGGCGTTTCCTTTGGTGGAAACGCCTTTATTATTGGTATGAGGTTCGGGACTATCTCTTAACTTGGACAATCTCGTATCCCTCGATAATATCGCCAACTTTAATATCGTTGTAGCCGTCGATATTCAGACCGCAATCTTGGCCATTGGTAACCTCCTTAACATCGTCTTTGAAACGTTTAAGTGAGCCAAGTTTACCGGTATAAACCACGATACCGTCACGGATAACGCGCACGGGGGTATTGCGTTGCAATTTACCCTCACGAACGATACCACCTGCGATAGTACCCACTTTCGAGATTTTGAATGTTTCGAGCACCTCAATCGAGCAGACAATCTCCTCTTTGGTAACGGGCTCCAACATACCCTCAATAGCGTCTTGAATATCGTTGATAGCGTCGTAGATAATCGAGTACATACGAATCTCAATCTCCTCCTTCTCGGCCAATTTACGAGCACCTTGCGAAGGACGAACTTGGAAACCTACGATAACGGCATTCGATGCTGCTGCCAAGAGGACATCGGACTCCGAAATTTGACCCACCGCTTTGTGAATCACATTTACTTGTACCTCCTCTTTCGACAATCGTTGCAACGAGTCGGTCATAGCCTCAATCGAGCCGTCCACATCACCCTTAACGATGATATTCAACTCCTTGAAGTTACCGATAGCGATACGACGACCAATCTCGTCCAAAGTAACGTGTTTCTGAGTACGGATACCCTGCATACGTTGCAACTGCTCACGTTTGTTGGCAACGCTACGGGCACTACGCTCGTCCTCCATTACATTGAAGGTATCGCCCGCCTGAGGTGCGCCGTCCAAGCCCAACACCAATACCGGTGTCGAGGGAGGAGCAACGGTAACCTTTTGACCACGCTCGTTGAACATCGCCTTCACCTTACCCGAGTGAACACCCGACAAGATTACATCGCCGATACGGAGTGTTCCATTTTGCACCATCACGGTAGCCACATAGCCTCGTCCTTTATCCAACGACGACTCGACAACGGTACCCGATGCACGACGGTTGGGGTTAGCCTTCAATTCGAGCATCTCTGCTTCGAGGAGCACCTTCTCCAACAATTTATCGAGGTTCAAGCCCTTCTTGGCCGAAATATCTTGAGATTGGTACTTACCACCCCACTCCTCGACCAACAAGTTCATTTGTGCGAGTTGCTCTTTGATGTGTTCGGGGTTAGCACCTGGTTTATCAATCTTGTTGATAGCGAACACCATAGGTACGCCTGCTGCTTGTGCGTGGTGAATAGCCTCTTTGGTTTGGGGCATCACATCGTCATCGGCAGCGATGATAATGATTGCAACGTCTGTCATTTTGGCTCCACGTGCACGCATTGCGGTAAACGCCTCGTGACCAGGGGTATCAAGGAATGCAATCTTTTGGCCGTTAAGTTCAACGCTATAAGCACCGATGTGCTGGGTGATACCTCCGGCCTCGCCCTCGGTTACATTGGTCTTACGGATATTATCCAAAAGCGAAGTTTTACCGTGGTCAACGTGGCCCATTACGGTTACAATCGGGGGACGGGGCAACAAATCCTCGGGAGCATCTACCTCCTCGTCGCCGATAGTCTCTTGTACCTCGGCCGATACGAACTCAACTTTGAAACCGAACTCCTCGGCAACAACTACCAAAGCCTCGGCGTCCAAACGTTGGTTAATCGACACCATCAAGCCCAAGTTCATACAAGCAGTGATGACGCCTGTTACGGGTACGTTCATCATCGTAGCCAAATCACTTACGGTTACGAACTCCGTAACTTTCAGGATTTTGCTCTCTGCCTGCTCGCGCTCCATGGCCTCGTTCATACGCATAGCGGCCTCCTCGCGTTTCTCCTTACGATACTTCGCACCTTTCATCTTGGCTCCTTTGGCGGTCAAACGTGCCAAAGTATCCTTAACTTGGCGTTGTACCTCCTCGTCCGAAACCTCGGGGCGAACAACGGGTTTAGGTTGCACTTTCTTGGCTTTCTTATCCTTCTTGCTCGGGGCGTTTTGCGATTGAGCTCCATGTGCATTATTATTCGAAGGCTTGGGAGCTGCGGGTTGCGGACGCGAAACATCAACCTTATCTTTGGTGATGCGTTTGCGTTTCTCGCGTTTACGACCATAGCCACTCTCTGTGTTGATAGTACTCAAATCGAGTTTACCCAACACTGTGGGGCCCGACAAGCGGTTACTATCCTCGGCACGGAACACCTCGCGCTCGGCCATACGCTCGTCATAAGTCTTGGTTTGAGCCTCCTCGGTAACCTTTGCCGCAGGTTTCTCAACTTCAACACTCTTTTGAGGTTCACTCTTTTGGGGCTCTGCAACCACCTTGGGAGTCTCCACCTTTGGAGCGGGTTTCGGATTCAAGTCAATCTTACCGATTACTTTGGGGCCCGAAATCTTCTCTTCGGTGATAGTGCTACTCTTGATAAGAACCTCTTTGCGCTCCTCATCGGCCTCGCGTTTCTTTTCAAGGGTAACGCTCTCTTGTTTAGTATTTATTCTCTCGCGGATACTTTGTCGATTATCGTTGGTACGACCTGCGCCATACTCCTTCTCCAAAATAGCATAAGCCTCGGGAGTTACGATAGTATTGGGTGCATTATCGACCTCGACACCGCGTTTGGCGAGGAATTCAACAACGGTCGATAGACCGACATTAAATTCTCGACATACTTGCGATAGTCTTATTTTACGCTCACTCATAATCTTCTGTTAGTTTTTAATTCTCTGTTAATACCCTTTATCCGGGGGGCCTCCCTACTCCACTCGGGGAGTCAAGCATAAGCCCTACTCGAACTCGGCTTTCAAGATGTTGCGAATCTCGGCGATAGTCTCGTCTTCGAGATCGGTACGACTTGCGAGCTCGGCAGGATCAATCTCCAATACGCTCTTCGCAGTGTCGCAACCCACATTTTTGAGCTCCTCGATAATCCAAGGCTCAATCTCGTCAGCAAACTCTTCGAGATTAACATCTTCCTCCTCTACCTCACGATATACATCGATATCGTAGCCGGTGAGCATACTTGCAAGACGGATATTCAAACCACCTTTACCGATTGCCAACGAAACCTCGCTCGGTTTGAGATAAACCGATGCGGTACGTTTCTCGCTATCCAACATGATATTCGAGATTTTGGCAGGGTTAAGTGCACGTTGAATCATAAGTTGGGTATTGGCTGTGTAGTTTACGACGTCGATATTCTCGTTACGCAACTCTTTCACAACCGAGTAGATACGCGAGCCCTTCATACCAACGCAAGCTCCTACGGGGTCGATGCGGTCGTCATACGACTCAACAGCAACCTTTGCTCTCTCGCCGGGGATACGGGCGATGCGTTTGATAGTGATAAGTCCGTCGAAAATCTCGGGAACCTCTTGCTCGAACAAGCGCTCCAAGAACTCGTCGGCGGTACGCGACAGAATGATTTTGGGAGTGTTGTTAATCATCTCAACACGCGACACGATGGCTTTGATGGTATCGCCCTTACGGAAGAAGTCGCTGGGAATTTGCTCACTCTTGGGCAACAGCAACTCGTTCTCCTCGTCGTCGAGGATGAGCACCTCTTTCTTCCATACTTGGTAAACCTCGCCTGTTACGATTTCGCCAACCTTATCTTTGTACTTCTCAAAAAGGTTTGCTTTCTCCAAGTCGAGAATACGCGATGCGAGGTTTTGGCGCAACGACAACACTGCGCGACGGCCAAACGATTCGAGAGTGATGCGCTCGGCAACCTCCTCGCCTACATCGTAGGTTTCGTCAAGTTTACGAGCCTCGGTGAGCGAAATCTCGCTGGTAGGATTCTCCACCTCATCATCGGCAACAACCACACGGTTACGCCAGATTTCGAGGTCACCTTTGTCGGGGTTGATGATGATATCGAAGTTCTCGTCGGTCTCGTATTGCTTTTGGAGCGCGTGACGGAAGACCTCTTCGAGCACCTCAATCATCGTCGATTTGTCGATGTTTTTCAACTCTTTGAATTCAGCAAAGTTGCTAATCAAATTCAAGTTTTTCATTGCAGTTTTATATTTATTGTTTGTTATTTATAATCAAGATATTCCGCAGCGCTACGCACCTCGGCATAGGTATATGTGCGCACAACATCTACAAGTTGTTTGCGTTTTTTGCCCTCGACAGCCACTTTTTCCTGATAGCTTACGGTTATGCCCTGATCGTCGGCAGCATCAAGCGTTGCGAGGATTTTGGTGCCATCGGTGAGCACCACCTCGATAGAGCGACCCACCAATTTGTGATATTGACGAAGCAGTTTGAGCGGTTGTCCGATACCGGCCGAGGTCACAACCAACGAGAAGTCGTCGGTTTGCTCTTCGAGGTGGGCAGACATCGCGCGACTCAAAGCCACACAATCATCAACCGACACCGAAGCGTCGCTATCGAGCACTACACAGATGTCGTTGGCGGGGCTGATAGTCACCTCGACAACAAACAGCGCCTCGTCAGTTATAAGCTCTTCGGCAAGTGCTTTAATTTCGGAATTTTGTAACATCATAAATTATATACCTATATTTAATAGCTTGGGGGACTCGCGTCCCCCAACTCATTTACACCCTAATTCGGCCACAAAGATAATACAAATACTTCGAATATCAAGAATTTTGTCCATTTTTTTCGCCCATACCATATAATATATTCACGCGCGAAAGATTTTTTCACTTTTTTGTTGTTTTTTTTGAGTCTAAGTGCTTGCGAATAAAAAAAATAAACATACTTTTGCATGATGAAATAGTGGGTTTTAGGCCACAAACGAAAATATACATATTTCACTTACTTTCTTTTTGAGGGTGTAATAGTGAAATTTTAACAAGAGGAGCTCCTCTTGTTAAACGTAAAGCTTTACGTTTGGTCTAAACCACAAATGCGAACAATTAACCAATTAACAATATTTATGAAAAAGACCAACAAAAGCTACGAATCTCCCGCTATCGAGGTAGTTGAACTCGTTGTGGAGAGCGGTTTCGAGGGTTCTATCAGCACCCTTGACCCCGATGATGCTGATCCCATTCAAAGTCTTGACAAATGGACCAATTGGGAGGACTAACCATTAAAAATTTCGGAGAAATGAAAAAAAGTTTACTTTTGATTGCTACGGCCGTACTCGCAATGACGGCTTGTACAAAAGACGTCGCCGAAATGGACGGTGGCGCAAATGCCCTTGGTGGCGAAATTAACGTAAGTGCAGCTATCGACGAGAATACTCGTACTTCGATGACTGCAAATGGTGACAACATCGACATCGCTTGGGTGGCTGGTGACGGTATCGGTATGTTTGCTTCGGACGCAAACAGCGATCTCGCAACCAACTTGAAGTATGTGGCTGCAACAAGCGCAGCTGACTCGAAACTCAACGCCGATGGCGAGAGTATTCAATGGGGCACAGGTACTCACCAATTTTATGCGTACTATCCCTACACTACTGCAACTGACGCAACTGCTGTACCCATCAGCGTGCCCGCAGTACAAGAGCAAAGCGAGGCTGGTAATCTTGACCACTTGCAACCTTACGCGTTCCTCTATGCTGACAAGAGCAGCGAACCAGCAGCGTCGGTACAACTGAGCTTCAAAAACGCTTTGTCGGTATTGGAGGTTAATCTCTGCTCGGAGGCTGGTACTATCAACTGCGACGCCATCATCTTCCGTGCTGACGATGCAACCGAGGTACTCTCGACCGAGGGTGCAACTATCGACCTTACAACAGGTGCTATCAACACTGCAAGTGCAACAAACAGCAACGAGATTAAAATCGAATTGGCTTCGCCCGCAGTTTTGGACGCGACTACTCCTCAATCGTTCTATATGATGGTAACTCCGGGTCACGCAGGCAAGCGTTTCTCGATTTACGCTGTTGTTAATGGCGAGGAGGTTTTGTTGGGCAACAAAGGTATTCCCGCCGCAGGTCTTCCCGCAGGTGTGAAAGCTACTTTGGACTTCAATGTTCCCGCTATCGATTTGAGCGCAAATGGTACTGCAAACTGCTACTTGGTTAACGAGGCTGCCACTACCTACAAACTCAATGCAACTGTTATGGGTAATGGTGACACTGGTTTGACATATGGTTTGTCGACTGCATCGGGCATTACTTCGACAACTATCGCTCCTACTCAAGCATCGCTTGTTTGGACTACTGGTGTTGCGTCGAAACCCGTCATTACCGATGTTACCTTCAAAGAAGGTTATATCTACTTCTCGACACCTGCTGATTTCGTAGATGGTAACGCAGTTGTTGCTGCAAAAGATGCTTCGGGTAAAATTCTTTGGAGCTGGCACATTTGGGCTTTGGAGGGTTACGACTTCGAAAGCAACTTGGTTGCTGTAAGAACTCCTGCAGCAGAGAACGGTTATGAGGCTGAGTGGATTGACCGTAACCTTGGCGCTGTAAACAACAACGACAATGGCGATATGGGCGCTTACGGTATGTACTACCAATGGGGCCGTAAAGACCCGTTTGCTATCGCCGATGCAGTAGCGTTTGCAGATGGTTCGGTTCGCAACCAACCTACATTGAATGATATGGGTAATGAAACTGCGTGGGACAAACGCGGTACTTCGGGTGGAGCAACAATCCAAGAGCGCATCGCTGATGCTATTGAGCACCCCGATTATTATATTGTAGGTACAGGTGATCGTCACAACTGGGCTACAAGCGCAGACTTGCGTGCTGACGAGGCACACGAGGAGTGGGCTTCGTTGTGGGGTAACCCCAAAGGACATTGGTACGGTTCTGAGG
The DNA here is from genome assembly GCA_015060105.1 of Rikenellaceae bacterium. Taxonomy (GTDB): domain Bacteria; phylum Bacteroidota; class Bacteroidia; order Bacteroidales; family Rikenellaceae; genus UBA940. The sequence goes on from SUZD01000012.1 coordinate 14,561, forward strand.
TAGGTGCTAAATCGCTGTTCGACCCGTGCCCCGCTGGCTATCGTCTTCCTTCGAGTGGCTACTTCAAATTTATGGCAGGTCACAAGGGTGACTCTTACGCAGGTTATATTTCGGAGGCTCCTTGGCGTCATAACAACGCCGAGATTGTAAGCACCGAGGTTAATGGCGCTATCACTTGGAAGAACTATCGTCGTGGCTTCAACCACTATATTGAAGATTGCCACGCAGGTACTACTGCTGAGGCCTGGACCCACTACGCAACCGGTAAAACTTGGTTTGTTCCTTGTACCGGTATGGCTCACTACAACGGCTTCATACAACACGGCGGTACTGACAACAGCAACAGAAAAGACCACTTTGCATTGGCTGTTAACCAACCCGTTGCAACAGATAGTTACTACGGAAACCGCGTAGCAATCCACTGGGATGGTGCTATCACAGGTATCCAATATGTTTACGACACTGGTTGGTATCGTGAGGGTAACGCTTGTGCAACTCCCGCTCGTTGTATCAAAGACTACATCACTCCTCCTTCCGAAGATTCGGCTATTGATTTGAGTGCAGAGGGTACTGCAAACTGCTACATTGCAACTACCAGCAACACTGCATACAAACTCAATGCAACTGTTAAGGGTAATGGTGTTGTTGCATTTGGCAGCGAGTCAACAACTATCGCTCCTACCAAGGCTCGTCTGTTGTGGGCACAAACCCGTACTGCTGCTCCTGTAAATGATCCCAATGGTTGGCCTTCAGTATATGGTCACGAGAATGCAGAGGGCGTTATTGTCGCTTCGTCGGTTACTCTTAAAGATGGTTATATCAACTTCACCACCGGTACATTCGAGGGTAATGCAGTTATTGTTGCTACCGACAACGATGATAATGTTCTTTGGAGTTGGCATATTTGGTTTGTTAAGGGTTACAACCCCACCGCTACCGACTACTATGTAACTACCATGAACATCAATACCTATATGATGGACCGTAACCTCGGTGCATTCACTAACCCTGCTGAAGGTGTAGTCAATGTCAACACCTATGTAGGTGCTCGTGGTTTGTACTATCAATGGGGTCGTAAAGATCCGTTTATTGGTAACGTAAAACACAATGGTTATGCTCCTCAAATGGCTGCTTGGGATGCAAGTGGTAATGTAACCAAAGGTTATGCAAACTATGGCGATGGTCGCCTCCAAGCTGCCGTTGATGTTGCTACCACAGGTATTGATGGTGATGCTGCAAAATTGGTTGCTTGGACAGCATCGCACCCCATCAACTTCTTGTCGGCTTGGAGTGGCACTGGCTACTCGTGGATGAACGGTGTTGATGGAACAACTGCTGATTGGGGTAAACTTTGGGGTAACCAAGCAGGTGCCAATAAGGGTGGTATCAAGACTATGTATGACCCCTGCCCCGTTGGCTATCGCGTACCTTCGACCGGTCACTTCAAGTTCATCACTGCACACGGTGACAACGCAAGTACGGGATATGGTAACACCCTCCTTAACTGGAAGTTCAACTGTGTTGAGAAGATTTTCGACGAGAGTGGTAATACTATCAATGGTGACCTCAAAGCAGAGCCTTACGGTTTGAACTTCTATATCAAGGGTGCGAAGACCGCTTCGCCTGATGCTGTTGAGGGTGTTCAAGACTATGGTGTTCTGCCCGCAGACCAAACCACCGCATACTTCCCCGCACAAGGTTTGAATACATATAGCGGTGGAGGATATGATGGCCGTATCTATGTACAAACCAACCGTGTAACAAGCGGAAACACTATATGGATGAAGGCAGAGGACGGAAACTTCTACTACAATGCAACCAGCGGAAGTTACGATCAACAAGCGAAGGCTTTGCCCGTACGTTGTATCCGTGAGTAATACCACTGCTTAAATAAGCAAATCCTATACGAAAGGTAGCTCCTCCGAAAGAGGGGCTACCTTTTTTTTTGATATGTATTGAGAAACTATTTCCCATCAAAAGAAAACTCGCTTTTTGTTTTTTAATATTTTATTACATACCTTTGTTGATTGATATAGTAAGAATTACGAAGATTCTCAACTATATTTAAAAGACTTTCATAGAAAGGGAGCTCCCTTTCTATGTCCGTTCAGCGGACGCAAAACAAAACAAATTACACAAATAAAAAACCTTATGAAAACCAACAAGTATTATGAAGCACCCGCCATCGAGGTCGTTGAACTCGTTGTGGAGAGCGGTTTCGAGGGTTCTATCAGCACCCTTGACCCCGATGCTGATCCCATTCAAAGTCTTGACAAATGGACCGATTGGGAGGACTAACCATTAAAAATTTCGGAGAAATGAAAAAAAGTTTACTTTTGATTGCTACGGCCGTACTCGCAATGACGGCTTGTACAAAAGACGTCGCCGAAATGGACGGTGGCGCAAATGCCCTTGGTGGCGAAATTAACGTAAGTGCAGCTATCGACGAGAATACTCGTACTTCGATGACTGCAAATGGTGACAACATCGACATCGCTTGGGTGGCTGGTGACGGTATCGGTATGTTTGCTTCGGACGCAAACAGCGATCTCGCAACCAACTTGAAGTATGTGGCTGCAACAAGCGCAGCTGACTCGAAACTCAACGCCGATGGCGAGAGTATTCAATGGGGCACAGGTACTCACCAATTTTATGCGTACTATCCCTACACTACTGCAACTGACGCAACTGCTGTACCCATCAGCGTGCCCGCAGTACAAGAGCAAAGCGAGGCTGGTAATCTTGACCACTTGCAACCTTACGCGTTCCTCTATGCTGACAAGAGCAGCGAACCAGCAGCGTCGGTACAACTGAGCTTCAAAAACGCTTTGTCGGTATTGGAGGTTAATCTCTGCTCGGAGGCTGGTACTATCAACTGCGACGCCATCATCTTCCGTGCTGACGATGCAACCGAGGTACTCTCGACCGAGGGTGCAACTATCGACCTTACAACAGGTGCTATCAACACTGCAAGTGCAACAAACAGCAACGAGATTAAAATCGAATTGGCTTCGCCCGCAGTTTTGGACGCGACTACTCCTCAATCGTTCTATATGATGGTAACTCCGGGTCACGCAGGCAAGCGTTTCTCGATTTACGCTGTTGTTAATGGCGAGGAGGTTTTGTTGGGCAACAAAGGTATTCCCGCCGCAGGTCTTCCCGCAGGTGTGAAAGCAACCTTGGACCTCAATGTTCCCGCTATCGATTTGAGTGCAAATGGTACTGCAAACAGCTACATCGTAAACAAAGCAGGTACAAGCTACAAATTCAAAGCTACCGTTAAAGGTAATGGCGCAACTACAACCTACACTTGGAGTGGTGGTGGCGAGAGCCTTACCAAAACTATCACCGAGGCTGATGTTACTATCGCTCCTGCTTCGGCTAAATTGTTGTGGACAACCAACTCGGCAACCGAGACCGTTGTTACCGACGTTGAGTTGAAAGAGGGTTACATCTACTTCAAGACTCCCGCTTCGTTCATCGACGGTAACTGCGTTATCGCTGCTATGGACGCTTCGGGCGAAATCGTTTGGAGCTGGCACATCTGGGCTTTGGAGGGCTACGATGATATGGCAAGCGCTGACAACATCGAGCTCGAGACTGCCAAAATTATGGACCGCAACTTGGGTGCTATGCTTGCAACCGAGCAAACCGATGTTAATCTACAAGCCAAAACCTCGGGTCTGAAATATCAATGGGGTCGCAAAGATCCATTCCCCGGCCCTGCTGGTAATATGACATATAGTGATGGTGACCTTGGCGGACAAGGTGAGCCCACATACTCGCCCGACGGCTCGATTACTTGCGGCGTTAAATATGGAACCGCCAAGGCCGAGAACTGGGAGTGGGTTTACTCTTACTATCAAGGTGCCGATGGCTACCAAAGTATCGCGTCGAACACATTTAACGACGATGTTGATGGCGCTATTGCACAATCGGTTAAAGAGCCTTGGCGTTGGCACAACGACAGCACTGAGCCCTTCGTCGGTGTAACATCGAACGACTACGCTTACGCTTGGTTGTGGGGTAACCCCACTTCTGCAGACGAGGGTGGCAAGAAATCTATCTACGACCCCTGCCCCGTTGGTTGGAAAGTTCCTTCGGATAATATGTTCAAAGCGTTGTACAAACAACTTCCCAAAGTCAACTCTTACGGTATGACCTATGGCGAATCGTACTTTGGTAACACAGGTCGTCGTCGCCCCGATAATGGTAATGTCGAGAACTGCCACGAGGAGGCAAACCTCTGGGTAGATGGTGTTGCCGGTAGTTATGTCAAGAGCCGTTACTTCAAGCCTTACAAAACGAGCCACCACGGCAATTGGGACACCTTCGCCGGCTATGGTTTCTCGATTCGTTGTATGAGCGAGAGCGGCACTATCGAAAACCTCAATACTCCCGTTGAGATTGATTTGAGCAAAGACGGTACTGCAAACTGCTATGTTGTAAACCGCGCAGGTGCAAACTACAAGTTCAAAGCCAATGTCAAAGGTAACGGTTACGACCCCATCACCGGCGCTCCTGCCGCAGCTATCAACCTCGAAGGCGCAACCGCCGAGATTATCTGGGGATACCGCAAATCAACAGGCGACGGTGCCGACAACACAGGCTTGAATGTTACCGTTGAGCGTGCTTCGGTTCAAATTGATGGCGAGTACATCAAATTCCATACTCAAAGCAATATGGAGGATGGTAACTTGGCTATCGCAGTTAGAGATAGCGAGGGCAACATTATGTGGAGCTGGCACATCTGGGCAGTTGCAGGTTACGACCACGCCGCTACCGCAGTTGATGTTGATGTTCACGGCTTGCAATACAAGATTATGGACCGTAACATTGGTGCATTCTGCAACCCGCTCGAAAAGGCTTCACCCACCGAAGACGATTACGCATTTGCATACGGTTTGTACTACCAATGGGGCCGTAAAGACCCGTTCCTCTGCGGTGGTACACAACGCTCGTCAAATGGTTCGACTTGGTTTGACTTTATCAAAAACGGAACATTGGTTAAAAGTCCGACATTCGCGCAAAGTGCATCGTCCTCTTACTTAACCTCTGCTTACAATTATTACGATATGAGAGCAGGACACGGTCTGACAGACTTTAACGAGATTCTTACACACTCGATTCAAAACCCGTTGCAGTTCTACGTTAGTGATAACAACTGGTGTTGGAGCGAATCTACAACAAACGGACAAGTTGACGATTGGGGTAAATTGTGGGGTAACCAAAAGGATAATGGCAACGCTGTGAAAACAATGTATGATCCCTGTCCCGTTGGTTATACCGTAGCTTCGCCCGAGCACTTCAAGTTTGTAAGTTCGACAGGCGACAGATTGGTTGCGCAAGACCCGACATGGCAGCTCAACACCCCTGCTGAGATTAACTCGACTATCGACCCCAACCCCATTCACAACGCACCTTGGGGATTGGAGTTCTTCACCAAAGGTACTCGCACCGCAGAGGGATTGCCCGCGGACCAAACCACCGTATTCCTGCCTCGTCAAAGCTGGATTCAAAACAATGCAACTCCACGCAACACTTACGGATACATTTGCTTGTACTCGAATGCACCGAGCGCAGAGTCGCAATGGGGTGGCCAGCCCTACAAGATGCGCGTTGAGAGCCACGGTTATGCCGATATCAAATCTCCTTCGTGGACTTGTGCAGCACAACCGGCTTGTGCATTTGCCGTTCGCTGTGTATCGGAGAATAAATAATTGATACTATATTCTTTCGAAAGCGAGCCTTTTCCGCACGGGAAAGGCTCGCTTATTATATCTTATTATATCTTATTATATTATATATAAAAGGAGCGTGTCCGACAATATCTGACACGCTCCTTTGGCTTTCGTAGAAATCGGACTACAAAACGCCCTGCTCGACCATACTGCGCGCAACCTTCATAAAGCCCGCAATATTGGCTCCTTTCATATAGTTTATATAGCCGTCGGGCTCCGTACCGAACTCGATACAAGCGCGGTGTATCGACGCCATAATGCCTTGCAACTTGGCATCAACCTCCTCGGCTGTCCAATTAAGTTTCATCGCATTTTGCGACATTTCCAATCCCGAAGTGGCGACACCACCCGCATTGACAGCCTTACCCGGGCCATAGGGGATACGAGCCGCAATAAACTGATCTATCGCCTCGGGGGTACAACCCATATTCGACACCTCGGCAACAACCTTGACATCATTTGCCAACAAAGCACGAGCATCATCGCCATTCAGCTCGTTTTGCGTAGCACACGGCATTGCGATATCAACCTTAACCTCCCAGGGTTTACGACCCGCAACAAACACAGCCTCGGGGAAACGCTCGGCATAGGGAGCAACAACATCGTTACACGATGCACGAAGGTCGAGCATATAGGCTATCTTCTCGGGAGTCATACCCGCCTCATCATAGACATAGCCATCGGGGCCTGAAATGGTCACCACCTTCGCGCCCAGCTCTGTCGCCTTCTTGGCTGCGCCCCAAGCAACATTACCGAAGCCCGAAATAGCGATGCGTTTACCCTCGATGCTATCGCCCAACTCCGAGAGCATACGGCACAAGAAATATACTGCGCCATAGCCTGTCGCCTCGGGACGTATCAGCGAGCCACCAAAGGTCATACCCTTGCCCGTAAGCACTCCGGTATTCTCCAACGCCAATTTACGATACATTCCATAGAGGTAGCCCACCTCGCGCGCACCCACGCCTATATCGCCCGCAGGTACATCGGTTTCGGGGCCTATATGTCGCCAAAGTTCTGTCATAAACGCTTGACAGAAGCGCATAATCTCGCGGTCGGATTTGCCTTTGGGGTTAAAGTCCGAGCCACCTTTCGCACCGCCCATTGGCAATGTTGTCAGCGCATTTTTGAAGATTTGCTCGAAACCGAGGAATTTCAAAATCGACAGATTGACGCTCGGGTGGAAACGAAGGCCTCCCTTATAGGGGCCAATGGCGTTATTGAATTGGATACGGTAACCCGTATTAACCTGAACTTCACCTCGGTCATCGGTCCAAACCACTTTGAATGTAAAAATTCGGTCAGGCTCAACGATGCGTTCGGCAATCTTGTACGCCTCAAATTCAGGGTGTTGGTTATACGACTCTTCAACGGTAGTAAGTACCTCGCGTACGGCTTGCAGGTACTCCTTCTCGCCCGGGTGTTTCTGCTCCAAAGCGGAGATGAGTGTGTTGACGTTCATAGTATTTTAGGTTAAATTCGGATAGGTATTTATCACTTATCTATTTTCAAAGTTACACAAAATTTTGACAATTATTAACTTTTTGGAATAATTTTTCAAAATAATGCAACAAAAATGGTGCTAAAACAAAGTAAATCATAAATCAGCCCAACAACACCCGACCGACCGTTTGCAGAAAATGGCTCTTTTTGAGGTACACTTTCGAAATGTTTTTGTATATTTGAACTTTGATTAAAAACGCTCGATATGATTTACACATTAGAGGAGGTCAAAAATAAACAACAACGAAAGGAGTTCCTCGAACTCCCCAAAAGGCTATATAGCGGTAACCGAAATTGGATATGCCCTCTGGACGATGACATCGAGGCCGTATTCGACCCCGCTCGAAACGAGAAGTTCAAAGGTGGTGATGCAATTCGCTGGATTGCCCGCAACGAAGACGGTGAAGTAGTAGGACGAATTGCCGCTTTCTATAATAAGGAGCAAGCCGCCATCGAGGAACAACCCACAGGTGGTGTCGGTTTCTTCGAGGCCATCAACGACCAAGCTTTGGCCAACGCACTTTTCGACGCAGCCAAAGAGTGGCTCACGTCGAACGGCATGGAGGCTATGGACGGGCCTATCAACTTTGGTGACCGTGACAGTTGGTGGGGTTTGCTCGTTAAGGGTTTTGAGTTTCAACCCCTCTACTCCAACCCGTACAACCCACCATACTATCAGGATTTGTTCGAGAGTTACGGGTGGCAAAACTATTTTAACCAACACACATATTCGCGCAAAATCAATAGCGGTATGTTGTCGGAGGCGTTATACGAGAAGGTTAAGCGATTGGAAGAGTCGCAAAACTACACTTTCCGACATATTCAACGCTCGGAGCTACCACAAGCGGCCGAGGATTTTCGTCATATCTACAATCGCGCATGGGCTCGTTTTTCGGGAGTCAAACCGATGGACGCCGAACACGCACGCAAGCTATTCAAAACGCTCGCTCCGATTGTCGATCACAAACTTATATACTTCGCATATTTCAATGACGAGCCTATCGGCTTTTTCATCAATATTCCCGACATCAACCGAGTTATCGGCAGATTCAATGGTAAGTTTCACATTATCAATAAGCTGCGCCTGCTATGGTTACTCCGACGTCACAAAGCAGACCGCATCTTCGGCCTTATCTTCGGTGTAATGCCCGAATATCAAGGCAAAGGTGTCGAGAGCGGACTTATTCGCTGCATGGAGAAAGAGGTTGAGAAAGGCAGCATCAAGTATTACAAATCATTGGAGTTGGCGTGGATTGGCGACTTCAACCCCGTAATGATGCGTATGGTCGAGAGTTATGTTTGCGCCTCGCGACACAAGATGCACACCACCTATCGCTATCTGTTTGACCGAACAAAAGAGTTCAAAAGATGTCCGCGACTTGGTGCCAAGAAAGACAATTAAACTAAAATCATTAAATATTCTAACACAATGAAAACTACTCCGTTTACAAAGTATCACATCGAGGCGGGTGCCAAGATGGCCGAATTTGCAGGCTACAATATGCCTATCGAATTTTCGGGTATCAACGACGAGCATATGACCGTACGCAATGGCGTTGGCGTGTTCGATGTAAGCCACATGGGAGAAATCTGGGTTAAAGGCCCCAAAGCTCTCGATTTTCTGCAAGCAGTAACCTCGAACAATGTCGCTACTCTGTTCGATGGCAAAGCGCAATACTCGTGCTTGCCCAATGGTAAAGGCGGTATCGTCGATGATATTCTTATCTACAAAATTGATGATGTAACCTACCTTTTGGTTGTCAATGCAGCCAACATCGACAAGGATTGGAACCACCTCTGCGAGCAAGGCAAGGCTTTCGGTCTTACCCCCGGCAAAGAGCTCTACAACGCTTCGGACGAGATTTGTCAATTGGCTATCCAAGGTCCTTTGGCCATGAAACTTGTTCAAAAAATGTGCGAGGAGCCCGTCGAGGATATGGCATACTACACCTTCCGCAAAACCAAAGTTGCTGGTTTGGACGTTATTTTGTCGGCCACAGGTTACACCGGTTCGGGCGGTTGCGAAATTTACGCTGCCAACGAGGACGCTGACGCTTTGTGGAGCGCAATGTGGGCTGCCGGCGAAGAGTTTGGTCTGAAAAACATCGGTTTGGGTGCTCGTGACACCTTGCGTTTGGAAAAAGGCTTCTGCTTGTACGGCAACGATATTGACGACACTACTTCGCCTATCGAGGCCGGTTTGGGTTGGATTACCAAATTTGTCGAGGGTAAAGATTTCATCGACCGCGCGACTCTCGAAGCACAAAAGGCCAACGGTGTAGAGCGCAAACTCATCGGTTTCAAACTCCTCGACCGAGGTGTACCTCGTCACGAGTACGAGTTGGCTAACCCCGCAGGCGAGGTTATCGGACACGTCACTTCGGGTACTATGTCGCCTTGTTTGAAAGTCGGCATCGGTTTGGGTTACGTGAAGACCGAATACGCCAAAGTAGGCACCGAGATTGCGGTTGTTGTTCGCGGTCGTCTGCTCAAAGCCGAGGTGGTAAAATTCCCCTTTGTATAGTCATTAAACACCATAAAAGAATCGAGGCTGCTCCAAACGGAACAGCCTCGATTTATTTGTGGACATCGCGGGATTACAAATCCTCGGGAACCACGATAAAGTCCATTTTGAGAATCGAAATCAACATGGGGCAGTTATCGGTCGTGATAAAGTCTGCACCTGCACTGATACAGCGAATCATATCAGCCGCATTATTAACAGTAAACATATTGATATAGATACCCAACTCCTTGGCCTCGGCAATCCACTTGCGATTGGTGGTAAGAAGACGACTATACTCGTAGTCAAGGCCAGGGATTCCATCTGCTTTGAGTACCGAAGGAGCTTTATTATCGGTCAGATATGCCACTCTCGCCTCGGGCCACAACTCCACAATGCGCTTGCAGATATTGTAGTTAAATGCGATGAACTCGACGTGCTCCTGCATATTGTTATCTCTTACTGCTTTAACAACAGCATCGGCAGCCTCTTTATTCTTCGCCTCGCTGCTATGGCTCTTAATCTCAATAATGAGTTTACAGCCGGGGTTCTTCAATGCCTGCTCGAAATAGGCTTCGAGTTTGGGGAGTTTCTTGCCTTTACGCAAAGGAAGGTCATCGTAGTTGGTTGTCTCGATACGCACGGTTTCACCATTATCACCTTTGTAGGTAGCATCGTGGTTAGACACTACATAACCGTCAGCAGTGATATAGACATCGAACTCGGAGCCATAAACGCCCTCCAACTCTTGCGCTGCAATAAACGATTCAAGAGAGTTCTCGACTGCTATCGAGTGAACGCCACGGTGAGCAACGACTTGTGTTTTGTGGGGTTTTTTGGGGTTATCCTGCATGGTAATAGTAATAATACCTATCGGGAACGACGCATTGCCACGAATCGCGAACATACGATACTCGCCCGACGTGAAGTTCGCAGGGATTACAACCAACGCTCTCTCCTCGTTAGTATTGGCTTCAAGCACATACTCAATCGAGGTATCCTCGGTCGAGATAAAGCGAATCTTATCGCCCGCAGCAAAACCGCTACCATATACCGCCAGGCCATAGCCCACACCAAGTTGCGCTTCATTAAGGAATACAATATCTTTAAGACTGAACGACTCGCTTGGGGTCTCTCTCACAGGTTGCGCTTGCTCGTATAGTTGAATTGCTTGCTCATCATTCAGGGGATCATCATAGATTCGGGCAATTACGATGTCGCCTTTGAAGCAGTTACTACCAGCTGTTTTGCCACCCGGGTCTGCACCAATACCAAACCATTGGTAGTCCTCGGGTTGAATACGCAAATCGCCCGGAGCCGATGTTGTAGCGCGAAGCTTACCATTCACATATATCTTGGCCTTCTTGCTACTCTTATCCCAAACGCCAACAACATGGTAATACTTTCCGGGATCGGGAGTTACTCCACTCTCAACCCAACGCCAAGTGCTATTACCGCTCTCGGTAACATTGGGAAGGAATGTTATATCATTGCCTCGTCCCTTGTCCGAAAGCATAATACCCGTACCACCCGCCTGATGACTTGTAAAGGGTTTAATCTCGCCAAAACCTTTGGGTGACTCGTCAATTTTGAACATCACTTCGAGGGTGTGTCCATCTGACAATTTATTGCGGAAAGTGGCTTTATTCGAGTATCTCACTTGATAGTAAGATGATGATGCACTAACGCCCAATGTATTATTAAAGTGAGCAACATAGCGACCATACTCCTCGTTGTAGTAGGTCATCAATTGCGGACCTGCAATGGTATTTATAGGCATCTTGGCAATAGAGATATCTTGTGCAGTGCCATCTTCATTGAACACGACATCAAGCATATCGGCAACAATTCTATCCTTACCCTTCTGCTCGATAACGCAAGTATGGTTCAACTCCGGATTTTCAACCGAAGAGATTGTAATAGTTGTACTACGCTCGTCAAACGGCAAAGACTCAACCGTAAACGAGAGTTTCGACTCCTCTTTTACGATATTGGTAATCCAATCTGCATCGGTTGTGTAGTTCCACTCCAAGTTGTTGGTCACGACAATCTCGCCAGCGCCACCCTCAACCTCGTAACGAAGTGTATCGGTCGAAATTTCGAGCAACGGGAGGTGTTTTTGAGTAATATGAATGGTATCTTTAACCGATTCGTCGGTATCAATCGAGAAAACCACCATCGCCTCACGAGGCTCGTATTGGTTCTCGGCAATTTCGAGTGTAAGCGAGTTAAATACGCGTTTTTTCTGGGTAATCCACTCAGACTCGGGAATTACAACATAGTCCCACTCGGTATTACAATTCAACTCAATTTCCAAAGTTCCACCTTTGAGGTCGAAATTAGGGAGTGGCGAAACACTCTTAAACTCCAACGTATTGGGAATAGCAGCCTCTTGGGTAATGCTAAACCAGACATCATCAACATCGTTGAGTTTGAAGGATACGATGGTAGTACGCTCCTCAAATTCGGTATTCTCCTCAACCTTAATGTTCACGACTCCATCGGCAGTTCCAGATGGGGTATCAATGCTTACCCAATCATCCTCGACAGGTGTTTCAATACTCCACGAGCCATTTGATGCAACATTCAGTTGGAAAGAAAACTCTCCACTGCCTACGGTCACATCACTTATGGCCGTTCCGTCGGTTTGTGTCACTTCAAGAGTGTATTTCACATTCTCCCTCTCGGTTCCTCCTCTTGTACACGCTGCAAAGCACAATAGCGCTGTTGTCAGCAACAGCAAAAACTTGTTAGTTTTCGTTCTCATTTCCATAAGGTAGTGTTTATTATTTACACAGCAAAGGTATTTTTTTCGGCATACAAAAACAACGTTTTTCTTTGTTTTTTGCACGAATTTCGCACTATTGCAATACTTCAATGTGAAAATGATAACAATGTGGCTGTTTTTTCACAATAAATATCTATATTTGTAGATTAAAATAGGAGTACCATCGTATGATAAAGCAGATAGAAGAGCACCGTTCGTGTCGTTTTTTTAGCGACAAAAGCATTGATAAGCAGATTATTCGTGCTATCGCCGAGGCGGCCGTACGGGCTTCAAATACAGGCAATATGCAACTTTACAGCATTGTAGCGACCACCGACCGTGAGTTGCTCGATGCGCTTGCGCCTTTGCATTTCTCGCAACCAGCCGCACGCACTGCGCCACTACTATTGACTTTCTGCGCTGACATCAATCGTTTTTCGAAGTGGTGTCGCCTACGTGGTGCCGAGCCAGCATACGATAATTTCCTTTGGTTTGTAAACGCTGCGACCGATGCTCTGCTGGCTTCGCAAAACGCCTCTTTGGAGGCCGAGGCCAATGGCTTGGGTGTGTGCTATCTCGGAACAACCATCTACAATGCGGCTGCGATTGCCCGCCTTTTGGATATGCCGTCGGGGGTCATTCCCATTACGACCGTTGCCGTAGGTTATCCCACCGACACCCCTTCTCTGACAGACCGACTGCCAATCGAAGCGGTACTGCACGAGCAACGCTATCACGACTACACAGATAGCGACATCGAGGCTTTGTGGGCAGAGCGTGAATCTTCGGAGTTCACCAAAGAGTTGTTGGAGCAAAATCAGTTACCGACATTGGCGCACATCTTCACCGAGCGTCGTTATACGCAAAAGGACAACCTCGCAATGTCGCAAAGTTACTTTGAGTTACTCTGCAAGCAAGGATTTTTCAACCAACAAAAATAGGAGAATAGCGAGTGAAACGTTTGGGCGGAATATTGATGTTGTTAGTCGCTGTAAGCCTACTGCTGTCGGCTTGCGGTGTCACTCGTCGTATTCCCGACGGAGAGTATCTGCTCGCCAAAAATATAATCGAAGTCGATAAGAGTATGCCCAAGAGCGAGAGAATTTCGGCTGACGACATCGAGGAGTATATTCACCAAAAGCCCAACAAACGCATCTTCGGCATCAACTTCAATGTATGGCTGTACTCGTTAGCCGACCCCAACAAGAGTGACGGCTGGAACAATTTCCTACGACGAGTAGGCGAAGAGCCTGTCTATTTCGACTACAACAAGGCGGTAAGTTCGGCCAAGAACATTCGTACCTATATGTTCAGCCGAGGTTTCTTCAATGCTGTCGAGGAGTTCAGTGTGGACACGCTGCATAAACGCAAACGTATTGTTGTCACATACAAAGGCGAGCAAAAACAGCCCTATCGTATCGGTAAAATCTCGTATGAGTTCCGTGACCCGTTACTCAAAGATGTGGTTATGGAGGAGATGGACAAAACGTTGCTCAAATCGGGCGAAATTTACGAGGCTGCGACTTTGGACGAGGAGCGCACACGCATTGTCAATCAACTGCAAAACATCGGCTACTACAACTTCGATGTTGGCAGCATTACATATCTTGCCGACAGCACTGCGGGTAATCATACCGTCGATTTGAAAATGGTTGTCAATCGTCGCCTGACGGGTTACAACGACAACGGCTCGCCTCGATACGAAAACAACAAAATTTATCGCATTGGCAACATCAATGTATTTCCGAATTACGACCCCACAATATCGTATCTCGATTCGACTAATCGCGCACGCCTCGATACCGTTCGTTATGGCGGTCTGAACATCATATATGACGGCAAGTTGCGTATGCGCCCCAAAGTGTTGAGCAACAACATCAGGCTCAACACTCACAACCTATACGACCGTTCTTTGGCCGACAAGACCTACGCCAACCTAATCGGTTTGGGTAACTACCGCAGCGTCAATATGGTATTCAACGAAGACCAAAGTCCTCGTCCCCAAAGTGAGATTACATACATTGGAGCAGATTCGCTAACGGGCAACTCATCGTCGGAGGAGGGCTCGCTGACTTGCAATATTTTGGGCACACAGGCCCTCCGAAACGGATTTTTGTTCGAGATTGAGGGTAGCACCACTTCGACCTTCTATGGTTTGCGGGCAACCATCGGCTATCGCAACAAAAACCTATTCCGAGGAGCCGAGCAGTTCGACATCTCGTTGTCGTCGGGTTGCGAATTTCTGAAATCGGGCACTCGTCGCGTTTCGTATGAAATCGGAGGTGCCATCAGTCTTGAAATTCCCCGATTCATTCTGCCCGGAAATATCGACCATTCACCCCGCGTAAGTGCGCCTCGTACCAAAGTATCGTTGTCGGTTAATCAACAAGACCGTGCTTATTACAGCCGTACGCTTGCTAATGTAAATTGGGCGTACAACTGGACCAACGGTTCGTTCTCGAACTTCACTATTCGACCCGTCGATTGGAGCCTTATTCGTATGGGCCATATCGAGCAGAGTTTTAAACAGCAGTTGAGAAACCCGTACCTTGTGAATAGTTACACCTCACAACTCATCACAGGTATTTCGGGACAATATGTATTCAATAACCAAATCCGTGACATTGAGGGTAATGCGGTTGTGGTGCGTACCAATGTCGAAACTGCGGGTAATATAGTTGATGGTTTGGCACACTTGTTCGGCAAGCCGTCGGCAGAGGGAGTATATAAGATTTGGGGTATCCCCTACTCGCAATATGTTCGTGGCGATGTAAGTTTCAGTCAGAAGTTTGTATTGGACAAAGGCAGCGCACTCGCCTATCGACTTTATGCCGGTGCGGGTTACTCCTATGGTAATGGTTCATCGTTGCCATTCGACCGTCTGTTCTTCTCGGGTGGCGCCAACAGTATGCGTGGTTGGGCTGCACGAACTCTCGGTCCCGGAGCTTCACTCGCTCCCGAAAAGGTCGATTATCCCACACAGCTCGGAAATATGAAGTTGGAGGCAAACCTCGAATATCGTTTCAAGATTTGGGGAATGATACACGGTGCCGCTTTTGCCGACGTGGGCAACATCTGGTTTTTGAGTAGTCGTGATACCGACGACCCTGCCGCAGTGTTCCATTTCGACAGTTTCTACAAACAGCTCGGATTTGACGCCGGTTTGGGTTTGCGTCTTGATATAACCTTTGCGGTACTCCGTTTGGACTGGGGTGTGCAGATTCACAACCCCAACAAGCCCGCAGGCGAGCGATGGATTCACAACTTCAAGTGGAAAAATATGGCACTCAACTTTGGTGTCGGATATCCATTCTAAACGATGAAGTGGCGTTTTGCAAAATATGTGCTTGCGATTACACTCTTGGCTCTCTCCTCCTGCCAGAAAGACACTGTTTATGGGTCGGGAATGAGAGTCGAGGACGTTCGCACCATCATTGGTGGTTACTCCAAAATCAAAGTACGCAACGGTTTGATTTTGGTCATCAACCCCACTCTGCCCAAAGAGAGAGTTATCATAAAGTGCGACGAGGAGTTACTACCTTATGTGTCGGTCAAAACATCGCTCACAAACGAGCTCTCGGTGGGTTACAAAAACTCGTTCTCGTTTGACACTCCGCTGGAAACCGAAGTACACATCTCGGGCGAAGGAGTTGATAGTTACGATTTGCGTCACTCGAAAATGTACACCAGCAGTACATTGGTGCAAGACTCGCTCACAATCAAAGCGGCAGAATCGGAGATGGCCTTGGACATTACGGCGCACAAGATGTATCTGACGGCCGAAAGATGCGACAAGGTTAAAATAGCGGGCAGTGCCGAAATGTGCGAGATGGTACTATCCGAGGCGAGCGACATTGATGCCATACAACTCGAAGCAGGCCGCATCGATGCAATTATCGCCACATCACGAGCGAATGTATGGTGCAACAAACAGCTAAACGCCTCTCTGACCGAAGGCAGTAGTCTATACTACTTGGGAGATTGCACAACAAAGGTAGATGCGACTCGTGATTCGCAATGTATTAAAATGGACAAAACTACAAGACAATGAATATACCCGAAAAAACCATTGAACGATTGAGCGAATATCGCCGTACGCTGATGAGTTGCGACCGTCAGGGCATTTCGCACATCTTCTCACATATCCTTGCCGGTATTCACGGAATTACCGCTGTACAAGTGCGCCGAGATTTGATGCTTATCGGCTTTTCGAGCGACACCAAAAAGGGATATGACGTCAAAGAGTTGATTCGATTTATCGGCAATATTCTGGATAGCGCCGAGCCTATGAATATGGCCGTTATCGGCATGGGACACTTGGGACAAGCCATCACCAAATACTTCAATAGCAAAGGTTTAAAACTGCGCATTGTAGCCGCTTTCGACATCGACCCGTCGAAAGTTGGCAGCGAGATTATGGGTATTCCGTGCTACGATATGAAGGAGTTTGAGGAGCGCGCCGAGGCCGAGAATATCGACATTGTGGTACTCTCGTCGCCTACAAGTGCCGCCACCAAACTTGTCGTACCTATTATCAATGCGGGTATTCGTGGTGTGCTTAACTTCACATCGACCCCGCTCAATTTCCCCAAAGGAATGGTGGTCGAGAACTACGACATCACTACCCTGCTCGAAAAGGTTGCATACTTTGTAAAAGAGAATGACGAAAACAACCTCTAAGCGATGATTTGCTGCCGCAACATATCGGAATATACTTCGGACAAGAGGTCGATTGTCACAATAGGCTCTTTCGACGGGGTGCATTGCGGACACCGCATACTACTCGACAAGGTCGTCAGTCAAGCCCGAAGCACGGGAGCGCAATCGGTCGTTGTAACCTTTGGCAACCACCCGCGAGCCGAGCAGGAATTAACTGTCGAGCAGGAGAAAATTGCGCTATTGGAGGGTATCGGTATCGATGTCGTGGTTATACTCTCGTTCGAGGAGGTTTGCCACGTAGAGGCAGAAGTGTTCGTTCGTGAGGTCTTGGTTGGCGCTCTCCGTGCCCAAAATGTGATCGTCGGCTTTGACCACCGTTTCGGTCGTGAACGCAAAGGCGATGTTGCTCTGTTACGACAATTGGGCGAGGAGTACGATTTCGACGTTACGGAGGTAGCCGAGCAATTTGCCGACGGCAGAGAGGTTAGTTCGACGGTTATCCGAAATGCCATAAAGGCGGGTGACATGGCCACTGCGAAACAGTTACTGGGCTACTCTTTTATGGTAAGCGGCAAGTATAATGGCGGACAAATAGAAGTCGGTGCTTCCAAAATCCTGCCCCAGCAGGGCGAATACAACATTGAGGCAGATTATGGCGGCAAAAGTTACAGCGGTCGTGCAATCGTCAAAGAGTCAGCCGTTTACATTACAACCAACGCGCCAATAGTTACTAACGATATTATCACATTGCGTTTTAATGGTTAAAAAAGGGGCCTAATGTTACTTTTTTAGCAAAAAAATGCGTATTTTTGCCAAAATCCAAAAACAGATACCTTATGTCGTTTATTGACACCAAAATTGTAGCAGAGGGACTGACGTTTGATGACGTCCTGCTCGTGCCCGCTTACTCCGAGGTTATTCCCGCACAAGTAAGCATTGTTTCGAAATTTTCGAGAAATATCGTGCTCAACACCCCTATCGTGTCGGCTGCGATGGACACCGTAACCGAGGCCGACTTGGCTATCGCTATCGCTCGTGAAGGCGGTATCGGTGTTATTCACAAGAATATGACTATCGCGCAACAAGCTGCACAAGTGCGTAAAGTTAAACGTGCCGAGAACGGTATGATTTACGACCCTGTAACTATTGGCAAAGACCAAACCGTAGGCGATGCACTCCGCATGATGCACGACAACAAAATTGGCGGTATCCCCGTAGTGAATGGCGAGAACACCCTGATTGGTATCGTAACCAACCGCGACTTGCGTTTCCAAACCGACATGAGTCGCAAAATCGAGGATATTATGACTACCAACCTCGTTACAACTCGCAACGCCGACTTGGCAACCGCTTCGCAAATCCTGTTGGAGAACAAGATTGAGAAGTTGCCCGTTGTCGATGCTGACGGTAAATTGGTTGGTTTGCTCACCTATCGTGACATCACCAAACTCAAAGATTACCCCAACGCTTGTAAAGACTCGCGCGGTCGTCTGCGTGTAGCTGCCGGTGTCGGTGTTACCAAAGACTCTATGGAGCGTATCGACGCACTCTATGAGGCTGGCGTTGATGCAATCGTTATCGATACTGCACACGGTCACTCCAAGAATGTACTCAATGTACTGAAAGCTGCCAAAGCTAAATACCCCACCCTCGATGTAGTGGTTGGTAATGTGGCAACTGGCGAGGCTGCGAAGTTCTTGGTTGAGAATGGTGCCGATGGTGTCAAAGTTGGTATCGGTCCGGGTTCTATCTGTACTACCCGTGTGATTGCGGGTGTCGGCGTACCTCAACTTTCGGCTATCTACGACGCTGCCGAGGCTGTCAAAGGCTCGGGTGCTTCGATTATCGCCGACGGTGGTTTGCGTTACTCGGGCGACATCGTGAAGGCTTTGGCCGCAGGTGCTGACTGTGTAATGGCAGGTTCGATGTTTGCAGGTGTCGAGGAGTCGCCCGGTGAGACCATTATCTTCAACGGTCGTAAGTTCAAATCGTATCGTGGTATGGGCTCGTTGGAGGCTATGCAATGTGGCTCGAAAGACCGCTACTTCCAAGCAGACGAGACCAACGCCAAGAAACTCGTTCCCGAGGGTATTGCCGCTCGTGTTCCTTATAAAGGTTTCCTCAACGAGGTTATCTACCAACTTATCGGAGGTTTGCGTGCAGGTATGGGTTACTGCGGTGCTCCTACCATTGAGGCTTTGCACAGTGCGAAATTTATCCGCATCACAAACTCGGGTATGCTCGAAAGCCACCCCCACGACGTTGCAATTACTCGTGAGGCTCCTAATTACAGCCGCGGAGAGTAAAAGTTATGCGTCAAGACGTAGTCGATATTCGCGTACGGTACAACGAAACCGACCGCATGGGTATCGTGCACCACTCCAACTATGTCTATTACTACGAGATGGCTCGCACGGAGTTTATGCGCCGATTGGGAGTCAGTTATCGTGAGATGGAGGAAGGTGGTGTCTATTTGGTAGTGCGTGAGGTTAGTTCCAAGTACTTTGCTCCGGCATATTACGACGAGATACTGCACGTGACCGTAAAGTTGGCTGCCGAGCCGATGGTTAAAGTGACTTTCGACTACGAAATTCATAACGACAAGGGCGAGTTGTTGAATACCGGTCGTACGGTATTGGCAAGTGTCGATGCCGAAACACGACGTCCAGTGCGTTGCCCCGAGTGGTTTATTGAAATGCTCAAATAAAGTTTTCGGATGAGAAAACAGATGTTCTATATTGCGACTGCCGTTTATACTATTGCGGCAGTCGTTTTTTTTGTCCTACCACCGAGCGTGCAGAACTTTTGGATTTGCGTGCCCGCGTGGTTACTCACACTCTTTTGTGCCCTCGGGGGTAACAAACCTTGCCGAATTGCGGCGCTGGCGTTGGCAACCTCGGCCGTCGGAGATGTGTTTGGCGGTATGGGAGCACTATTGCCACAAATTGGAAGTTTCGCCATAGCGCAAATAGTATATGCAGTATTATTCTGCCGTCATGTACGATTTGACGTTCACCGTCTGCCTCTACTCCTTCTCCCTTTACTGATTGCAACAGTGGTAGCAACAACTGTACTGCCACGAGTTGAAGGATTTTTGAGGATTGCTATTTCGGGTTATATGCTTGTAATTATGGCTATGAGTTGCTCAGCTATGTTTGTGCGTGGCAAAAGATGGTGGTTGGTTGCAATGGGAGCTGTATTGTTTGTAATTTCGGACTCGATTATAGCGTGGAACCTCTTTGTAGAGCCAATATCGGCTGCACGCCTTTGGATAATGTCGAGCTATTATGCTGCTCAAGCTCTGCTCGGATTGAGCATATTGGGTGGCGTGTTGTCTGACTCGAAGCCCCTCGAACCCGACAATGTGTCATACACAGAGTGACAAAATGGCGTAGTTAGTCGGGTGGCATATCTTTTGTGAAATGATGATACAAACAGAAAATTATCTAAAAACACAAAAATATGCAAAACGGAAAGATTGGAGTTACTACGGAGAACATCTTCCCCATTATCAAAAAATTTCTCTACTCGGATTACGAGATTTTCCTGCGCGAGTTAGTTTCGAACGCAGTTGATGCAACTCAAAAACTCAAAACGTTGTCGTCGGTTGGCGAGTTCAAAGGCGAACTTGGCGACCTGTCTATTCGTGTCAGCGTGGACCCCGAAGCCAAAACCCTTACCGTTTCGGACTACGGTATCGGTATGACGGCCGAGGAGGTTGATAAATACATCAACCAAATCGCCTTTTCGAGCGCATCGGAGTTTATGAGCAAATACCAAAACCAAACCGTTATCGGTCACTTTGGTATGGGTTTCTACTCGGCATTTATCGTTGCCGACCGCGTTGAATTGCGCACTCGTTCGTGGAAAGATGGAGCAAATACTGTGGTTTGGAATTGCAACGGCTCGCCCGAGTTTACGCTCGACGAAATAGACGACCCTGCAATGCATCGAGGCACCGACATTATCCTTCATCTTGCAGAAGACAGCGTTGAGTTTGCCGACGAAACACGCATCTCGGATATGTTGCGCAAGTACTGCCGCTTCTTGCCCGTGCCCATCGTTTTTGGCAAGGTCAAAGAGTGGAAGGACGGCAAATATGTCGATATCGACAAGGATAATGTAATCAACAATGTGTCGCCTTTGTGGACCCGCAAGCCCACCGACATCACCGAACAAGAGTACAAAGATTTCTACCACGAGTTGTACCCTATGGGCGACGACCCGCTGTTCTACATTCACCTCAACATCGACTATCCGTTCAACCTGACAGGTATCCTTTATTTCCCGAAGATAAACAACAACTTCGAGATTCAAAAGAACAAGATTCAACTCTATTGCAATCAGGTATATGTAACCGACAGTGTCGAAGGTATCGTTCCCGAGTTCCTCACACTGTTGCACGGCGTTATCGACTCGCCCGACATTCCGTTGAATGTTTCGCGCAGCTATCTGCAAGGCGACGCCAATGTTCGCAAGATTTCGAGCTACATCACTCGCAAGGTTGCAGACCGTCTATCGGAGTTATTCAACACTATGCGCCCCGATTACGAGTCCAAGTGGGACGACCTCAAAATATTTATCCAATACGGTATCATCACCGACGAGAAGTTTGCCGAGAAGGCTATCGACTTTATGTTGGTCAAGAATACCGAGGGTAAATACTACACTATGGAGGAGTACACCAAACTCGTGCGCGAGCAACAAACCGACAAAGATGGTAATCTGATTCTGCTCTATGCCGATGATGCCGACAGCAAACACAGCTTTATCCAAGCCGCAAAAAACAAAGGTTACGATGTATTGCTGATGAATGGCCAACTCGACAACCACTTTGTAAATTGGTACGAGCACAAGCACCAAGATTGCCGTTTCGTGCGTGTCGATTCCGATGTAATCGAGAACATCATTCGTAAGGAGAACGAGATGCCTATGGCACTTTCTACCGATCAACAAGAGATTCTTCGCCCCGTATTCGAGAGCCAAATGCCCGTTGATGAGAAGATTCGTTACTCGATTCAATTCGTACCTATGGGCAAAGACGAGCAACCCGTCATCATCACACAAGACGAGTTTATGCGTCGTATGAAAGAGATGGCACAGATGGGTGGCGGCGGAATGATGCAGTTCTACGGTCAAATGCCCGACAACTACACTATTGCTGTCAATGGCAACCACCCGCTCGTAATGGACATCTTGGACGGAGCCGAGAAGAGTTATGGCGACCGCTTGAAATCTATCAACAAGAAGATTTCGGCTGCCGAGAATGAGCAGAATCTGCTCTTGGAGGTTATCAAAGGCAAAGAGGACAAAGACCTCAGCGACGAGGAACGTACCAATCGTGATGCGTTGCGCGAGAAGGTCGATACTCTGCGTGCCGAGCGAGCAACCCGCCTGCGCGAGATTGGTGCCGAGAATATGTTGGTTAAGCAACTTATCGACTTGGCGCTGCTGTCGAACGGAATGCTCAAAGGCGAAAACCTCACAAGTTTCATCCGTCGCAGTGTCGAACTTATCGGCAAGTAGCGTACCTTACATATAAAATAATAAAGGCTGTCCACTCGGGCAGCCTCTTTTTCGGAAGTGAATAACATATTATTTCCGAATTAACTGATAGACAAAGTATTAAGTTGTTAACGGTGTAACGACTTTTCGTTAAAAACCGTTTAAACCTTTATTTTACGAAGATTCTACTCTTCTCAATATTACCACAAAGCTGACGATTGGGAGATTGAAGAACGCAACTGGTCTCCCGTACAACTTTCACTTGCATTTGATGAAATTGAACAAGTTCAATCAGAAGTAAAAGTGTTATCGGTATAGCAAACCATAAATATTCTAGAAGAACATTTTCGCATCAAGAAGAGAATCAAAAACGGGCAAAAAATGGATAGTAAGGGCACAGTTAGCGTGAATTATATTTGTTAAATTGCCTACTTATGACTAAATTTGTTATACGATATTATAGCTCATGATCCTTAATCCTTATTTATATGATAACAAAACCTCAACTTTTATTGAACTTTGTAGCCGCCATGGTTGCAATATTATGTATTAGCTGCGAATCTAAGACTTTCATTGGAGAGAAGGTTGCAGCGCTCGATGCCGACGCATGGAACTCATCAATTTGGCTCTCGGCTAAAGATGCCCCTGTTTTGGAAAAATGGAATCACGACCGTGCTGCTGACGGTGCAAGTTGGTTTGTCTCAACCATTACAAATGAACAAAAAGTAACCTCAGCTAAGTGGATGACAACCGGACTAGGCGTATATGAGATTTACCTAAATGGCAAGCCAGTGGGTAACGAGTTTCTAAAGCCAGGTTTTACTCATGTGCTTAAGACTCGACGTTCATTTACATACGATATAACCGAGGCTTTCGACAAGGCTGCAAATGCCGAAAATCAACTTTCGGCACAGGTTACTCCAGGTTGGTGGGGTGACAAGATTGTGACACCCAACCATCGTAGTATGTGGGGTACAAAGTGTGCTTTCCGCAGCGTATTGGAACTAACCTATGCCGACGGCACAAAGAAGCTCTATGGTACGAATCTCGAGAATTGGAAGGCAGGCATCGCTGGCCCAGTGAAGCACTCTGCTATCTTTGATGGCGAGGAGTATGATGCTCGCGAGAAGAAGGGTTATGAAGTTGCCGACAAACTCTCAACACCCGAGCAAAACAAGGAGTTCCGTGGTGAGATTCTCCCTTCAGAGGGTGCCGAGGTATATCTACGTCACGACCTTGAGTTGAAGCCCGTTGAAGCTTACATCTGGAAGGATGTTGAGGGTGCAAAGGATGACGAAGCTGGAAAGGTTATCATCGACCGTAAATATAAGTTGGGAGAGAAGATTGTTTTGAAAGCGGGCGAGAACCTCGTTATCGACTTCGGACAGAACTGTGCAGGTGTACCTTCTTTTGTCTTTAAAGCAACAGAGGGCACAACTCTTACATGCCTTCCAGGTGAGTTGCTCAACGACGGCAATGGTGCACGTAGCCGTGGCATGGATGGTCCCGAGGGCAGTGTTCACCGCGAAAATCTGCGTTCTCCAGCCACTGCATTCTTGATGAAATACACCTTTGGTGCAGGCAACAAATATGTAAGCTACCACCCTACTCGCACATTCTACGGCTACCGCTATGCAACTATCACAGCCGATGCTGATGTCACAATTAAGTCTGTTACCACAATCCCTGTAACCTCAATCGCCAAGGATTTGGAAATTGGCAAGATTTCTACTGGTGATGAGTCTATCAACAAACTCATTTCAAATACCTATTGGGGGCTGCTCTCGAACTACCTCTCTGTACCAACAGACTGTCCACAGCGTAACGAGCGTTTAGGCTGGACTGCCGACACACAGGTGTTTGCCGAGACAGGAACTTTCTTTGCCGACACCAGAACTTTCTTCCACAAATGGATGCGCGACATGCGTGACAGCCAGGGCAAGGAGGGAGGTTTCCCAGGTGTTGCGCCTCACGCACAGTATGGTAACGAGCTTACTCGTTTGGGTTGGTCAGATGCAGGCGTCATTGTACCTTGGACTGTATGGAAACAGTTTGGCGACAAGCAAATTATTGAAGAGTGCTGGACTTCTATGGAGCTATACCTTAACCACATCAATGAAACAAAGTATGACCACCAGACTCTCATTCAGGAGAACCGTAATTATCAATGGGCCGACTGGTTGAGTTACGAACCATTGGAGAGTTGCAGCGGTCGTGCTTTTGACAAGGATGGTGTATTACCCGAGGCTCTTGATTATTGGAACTACTTGAGTGCATCATATTGGGCTATTGACGCTTCGATGATGGTAGATATGGCTATGGCTACAGGCCGTGATGCTGCACCTTACGAGCAGATGGTGGCAGATGCAAAGTCTTATATGAAGGAGAAATTCTTCAACGAAGATGGCACTTTTAAGACCGATATTCTCAACACAATGCAGACCCCAGCGCTGTTCGCTCTGAAGAACAACCTCTTCGATGGCGAACAAAAAGCACAGATGATTGCTCGCTTGCGTGAAAACTTCAAGCAGCACGGCAACTGCCTGCAAACAGGCTTCTTGGGCACTTCAATTCTGATGGCGACACTGACCGAGAATGGCATGGTTGATATTGCTTATGAGCTTTTATTCCAACGTAATAACCCAAGTTGGTTATACTCTGTGGACAATGGTGCAACAACAATCTGGGAGCGCTGGAACAGCTATATGCTTGACAAGGGTATGGGCCCACGCGGCATGAACAGCTTTAACCACTACGCTTATGGTTGCGTTTGCGAGTGGATTTGGGAGACTGCAGCGGGTATCGCATCCGACCCTGCTACACCTGGTTTCAAGCACATCATCATGAAACCTCAGCCCGACAAGCGATTGGGTCATCTTACTGCCGAGTATAACTCTGCGTCAGGCTTAATCAAGAGTGCATGGCGCTACGAGGCCGAGCAGTGGATTTGGGAGTTCACAATTCCAGAAGGTGCTACTGCAACCGTTACTCTTCCTGGCGAGAGCGAGGCTAAGGAATACAATGCAGGTTCTTATACCGTTACAATGTAATAGCGTATAAATAAACATAAAATAGGCTGTCCCCAAACGGACAGCCTTTATTATTTTATCTGGGGAGTATATCTTCCGCCGCCTTCCGCAACGAATCCGCCGTAAGCGAATCGACAACAGGCTCGACCCACAAATCACGAGCCTTCAACAGCGGCTCACGGCTCGGCAATGTATCGCGGAAATCGACATACAACTCCATTCCGTCTTTCATACCACCTTGCGACAACAAACTGAAACGGAAACGGTCTGCCACCTTGCG
This sequence comes from Rikenellaceae bacterium, assembly GCA_015060105.1. GTDB lineage: Bacteria > Bacteroidota > Bacteroidia > Bacteroidales > Rikenellaceae > UBA940. The sequence goes on from SUZD01000012.1 coordinate 40,548, forward strand.
ATTGAATATATCGCCGGTCTCGACAAACGCCTGATACGCGTCTTTGTCAAGCACCTCGGACCATAGGTAACTATAATAACCCGATGCATAGCCTCCGCCAAAAATATGCTTGAAATATGGGAAGCGATAGCGAGGTTCTATTTGCGGCATCAGGCCTCGTTTGGTCTTCAACATATACTCCTCGTAAGCCGCCAAATCAATCGGGGTGCTATACTCTTTGATATTATGCAAATCGAGGTCGATATAGGCAGCTGCCAGCAACTCCACAATCGGGAAACCTTTGTTGAACGATTGGCTCTGGCGATAGCGGCGCAACAAGCGATCGGGGACAACCTCGCCCGTACTGATATGAACAGCATACTGTTTGAGTAGCTTACTCTCGAAGGCCCAATTTTCGAGCAGTTGCGAGGGCAACTCCACAAAGTCGCGCTCCACATCATTAACGCCCTCATAGGGTACGTCCTTAAACAGATTGTGCAGAGCGTGACCAAACTCGTGGAAGAAGGTCAGCGTCTCGTCGATAGTGAGCAGTGCCTCGCCATTGCCGACAGGGCGGGTAAAGTTTGCCACGATGGTAACAACGGGCGAAATGCGTTCTCCCTCGGGGCTATAACATTGCGAGCGATACTCGCCACACCAAGCACCACTCTCCTTACCTGCACGCGGGAAGAAGTCCATATAGATAACGCCCAAGTGTGAGTTATCGCGGTCGAGCACCTCGTAAGTTTGGCACTCCGAGTGGTACACCGGAACATTTACGGGGCGGAAGGTTACGCCATAAAGGCGATTACTCAACTCAAACACACCTTGACGGACATTGCTCAACGACAAATAAGGGCGTAAACTCTCCTCGTCGAAGCTATACTTGCTACGTTTAACGCGCTCGGCATAGTACCACCAATCCCAACTATTAAACACAACATCATCGGAGTCAATAGAGTCTTGTTTGGCCTCTTCGGTTTCGGCCTCCTCATCGACATCTACAAAATACTCCTCGGGGTTAGGTTCTTTCTTTTTCGCACGCTCTTGTTCGAGTTTAGCCTTGTGGTCTTTCAACTTCTCGGCACGCAAAACTTCTAACTCCTCTTTGGCCTTATTCAGCGCAGGCTCCCACAAGTCGTCCAACAAGTCATAGACATTTTCGGGAGTTTTGGCCATCACATTATCCAACACAAACGACGCATAGGAGTCAAAGCCCAACAATTTTGCCTTACGCAAGCGCAAACGAATCATATCATTAACGATTGCGGTATTGTCGTATTCGGTATCCGCAGCACAACGATTGAGGTATGCTGTATAGAGTTGCTTGCGTAAATCCTCACGCGACGAGTAGGTCAAGAAAGGAATCCAACTCGGTGCGTGGAGCGTAAAGACATAACGGTTTTTGTATCCCAACTCCTCGGCCTTGGCTTGGGCCGCAGAAACGATATTGCTCGGAAGACCCGTAAGGTCACGCGAGGTAAGTACCAATTCATACTCGTTGGTTGCTGCAAGTACATTGCTGACAAACTTCACTTCGAGCAGCGAAAGTTCCTCGTTCACTCGTTGCAGTTCCGCCTTATCCTCGGCCGAAAGCAGCGCACCGTTACGCACAAAGCGTTTATAATACTGCTCCGTCAAGCGACGTTTAGCGGCATTGTCACACAATTCGTCACGATGTTCATACACAGCTTTAATGCGTTCAAAAAGCGAATCATTAAGAATGATACGGTCGCTATGAGCCGACAAGCGGGGCGAAATCTCGGCCTCAATCTCCTGCATCTCCTCCGATGTTTCGGCCGAACACAGCAGGAAGAAGACATTGGCAACACGATTAAGGTCGGCGCCACTACGATCCAGCGCCTCAATAACACCCTCGAACGAGAGAGGAGCATCGGAGCGCACGATTGAATCGATGGTTGCGTTTTGGAGTTCCATTGCTCGCTCGAATGCGGGCACATAGTGCTCGACGGCTATCTTATCGAATGGAGGAACACCAAACGGAGTTGTCCACTCCTCGAAGAAGGGATTTTGTTCTGCAATCATATCATTGTTGCTATTTATTCGATGTAGCCCAATTGCCGCGGCCGCAGCCACAGCAATCATCGCAACAGCGGTGACAATCGACGACGTTTTACTTACGGGTTTACCCGTCGCACCCACTTTGCCCGACACTCGGATAAAGTGCACAATGGAGGCCGCCATACCTACACCTGCTACCACGACAGCAATTAAAAGCAATGTTTTTACCATAAAATCACAAAAAATTATTTTCTTTGCAAAGTAATTAAATAATAGCCTAAAATGCAACTTTTCTACGCACCAGAGATTACTTTACCCGAATATACCCTACCCGAGGAGGAGAGCCGTCACTGCGAAAAGGTACTTCGCAAAGTGGTGGGCGACACTCTGCATCTGACCGACGGAGTGGGAACAATCTATACGGCCCGTATTCTCTCGACAGGCAAAAGATGCACCGTTCGCATCGAACAACAGACCGAAAACTTCGAGCAACGCCCCTATCATCTGACAATGGCGGTTGCTCCGACCAAGAATATCGACCGTTTTGAGTGGTTTGCCGAGAAGGCTACCGAGGTGGGTATCGACCGCATAATACCCATAGAGTGCGAGCATAGCGAGCGACGTATCATCAAGTGTGAACGCATCGACAAAATTGTGGTCAGCGCAATGAAGCAGTCGCTCAAAGCCTACAAGCCCGAGGTGGCGCCGATGACTCCGCTTAAAAAGGTTATCGAAATGCCTTTCGAGGGTAAGCGGCTGATTGCCCACTGCGAGAAGAGCGAGAGTCGTCAGTTGCTCAAAGATGTAGTAAAGGCAGGCGACAATGTTTTACTACTGATTGGCCCCGAGGGCGATTTCTCGATGGCCGAAATTGAGGCTGCCCGTAAGGCCGGATTTATCGAAGTTTCGCTTGGCGAGATGCGCTTGCGTACCGAAACCGCCGCTCTGACAGGCGTTATACACACATCATTCATCAACTTGTAATGCGACAACTTGCCGAAATATTTTTCACATTCTTCCGAATCGGTCTATTCACATTCGGAGGAGGTTATGCCATGATAGCACTTATTCAGCGCGCTATCATCGAACGCAAAAAGTGGATTGACGAGAAGACCTTTATGGAGTTGCTCATCATAGCACAATCCTCGCCTGGCCCCATTGCCATCAACACTGCCGTTTTTGTGGGATACAAACACAAAGGCGTGCCGGGGGCTTTTGCTGCGGCTCTGGGAACAATCGTTCCGTCGTTTGTGATAATACTTTTGATTGCCATATTCTTTGCCAGCATACGCGAAAACATTTATGTTGATGCGGCCTTCAAGGGTATGCGCCCCGCTGTTGTGGCGTTGATTGTGGGTCCCGTCATCTCGCTTTCGCGCAGTATGGATTGGTGGAAGATTGTCATTGCTGCCTTCATCGGTTGGGCATTATGGTATTGGGGATTCTCGCCTATCTTACCACTCATGGCAGGAGCCTTAATCGGCATTGGTGTAACAGCGTATAACGCGCACAAAAAAATCGACAAAAGATGATATACCTACAACTATTTCTATCATATTTGAAGATTGGTTTCTTCGGTTTCGGAGGCGGCTATGCTATGTTGTCGCTTATCCAGCAGGAGTTGGTGGTCAGTCGTGGATGGATTACCAACGCCCAATTCACCGACATCGTCGCCATTTCGCAGATGACACCCGGCCCGATTGCCATCAACAGCGCAACCTATATCGGTTACGAAGTTGCGGGTGTACTTGGCTCTGTGATTGCCACAACGGCAGTCTGCGTTCCGTGTTTTGTTATTATGATGTCGTTGGCGCACTTCTATCTTCGCGTAAGAGGTAATCGTTATATGGCCGGAGCGATGGCGGGAATGACACCCGTACTAGTTGGTATGATTGCTGCTGCGGCTCTGTTGCTGATGTTCCCTTCGGATACGCAGGGAGCGAGCTTTATTGATGCGTGGAGTTGGGTTATTTTCGGTATGTGTATGGTGATGTCAATGTTCAAGGCCAACCCAATTCTGCTTATAGGGCTATCGGCTGTGGCTGGAATCTTTATCTACACATAATATTACCGAAGAAAATTTGTATATTTGCGTATAGCAAAACCGACAATCCTATGAGAAAAAGTTTCGTCATAATGTTGGCAGGCGCAATGATGGCCGCCTGTGCTTCGCAACCCGAGAGCAAAACCGTCGAGGGTGTAGTGCTTGATGCCTACGACAAAACCGTAATGATACAGAGCAAAGATTCGCTCTGCGTGTGGGTGGAAATTGTCGATGCCACCGACCTATCGGAGTGTTACGATTTGGTGGTTGGACAGTCGATTATTGCCGATTGTCACGCTCGCGCGTCATCTACGGGAGAGCAACTTACTGCTCTCAAAATCAAAGCTCCGGCAAAACCTTACGAACAATACATCGTGGGTGGTTGGGTTGAGAAATCGCCCAAAGCGCCCGACCAAATTCAAGGCTTCCGCCTATTGTCGGACGGCTCGGCTTCGTCGATTAACACAAGTCAGGTGGTATATAAACGCTGGGAGTTGCGCGGAAACCGTCTTGTATTGATTTGCGAGAGCGAAGACGATGAACAATCTTTCGAGCAGCAGTTAATCTACATCATCAAAGGTATAAGCGACACAACCCTGACTCTCGAAAGCGAGGACGGCGAGTCGTTTATGATATACTCTCGTCAATAGTACTCTAAAATCGCAATAATATGGAACGCAAGAACGGGTTAAACGGGCTATTCATCATGCTCGGTTTGATTGCGATAGCAATCAGCATTTTCGGTGCATTCAAATCGATGAGTAATTTCAGTCGTACGGTAACGGTAAAAGGTCTGTGCGAGAAGGAGGTCGTGGCAGACCAAGTTATCTGGCCTATTGTATATAAGGTGGGCGGCAACAACCTCAACGAAATATACAAAAGCGTTACGCAAAAGAACAAGGTTATCATTGATTGGCTCACAAAATCGGGCATCACTGCCGACGAAATCTCGATAACCACACCACGCATCGAGGATTTGAGCACCAATCAATACTCCTCGGAGCGTCGCACATTTGACTACATTGTGACCTCAATTATTACGGTTTGTTCCAATCAAGTTATGCTTGTCAAAGATTTGATGGTTGAGCAGTTTTCGTTGTTGGACAGCGGCATTGCCATCGGTACGGGCAGTCAATGGGAGTATCCCGTTCAATTCAGTTACAATGCGCTGAATGAAATCAAACCGCAGATGATTGAGGAGGCGACCAAAAATGCTCGTCAGGCGGCAGAAAAGTTTGCCGAGGATTCGGATAGCGAATTGGGCAAAATCCGCTCGGCGTCGCAAGGGCAATTTTCGGTTTCCGACCGCGACAGCAATACGCCACACATCAAAGTCGTAAGGGTGGTAACCACCGTAAATTACACTTTACAAGATTAATCCACAAGAGGTTGCCTTTCAATGATTGGGCAACCTCTTTTTCTTTTTAGTTGTATAACAAAAGCGAGCGTAACGCCGAAATCACCTTACCTCTAAAAAGAAGAAATTGTATAACAAGAGGGATTTCAAGGCGGACGACTGACGAGCAACCGCAGCATACTCGGCATATGTGAGGATTGCAAATCGGAGAACAACGCAGAAATCACCTCACCTCTAAAAAGAAGAAGTTGTATAACAAGAGGGATTTCAAGGCGGACGACTGACGAGCAACCGCAGCATACTCGGCGTATGTGAGGATTGCGAGTCGGAGGACAACGCAGAAATCACCTTGTTATACAACTTCTATATTCCTGTTATCTTCTTTATCTCATTAAGCTTATTAAGCGCTTCCAACGGTGTCAATGAGTTGATGTCAAGTCCGCGTATCTGGTCGCGTATCTGTATGAGCACTGGGTCTTCCAACTGAAACATACTCAACTGAATATCGGGCACCGAAGGGGTTGCAGATTTCTTACCTCGTTCACTTTTGACAGCACCTACAACATTCGCCTTTCCAAAGCCATCAAGCAGATGTTCGGCGCGCTCGACAACACTCTTGGGCATTCCCGCAATTCTGGCAACATGGACTCCAAACGAGCGTTCGGTACCACCCTGCATCAACTTACGCAGAAAGACCACCGTTTTACCGACCTCTTTAACTGCGACGTGATAGTTACGGATACGCGGCATTGTTTCGCTCATCTCGTTGAGCTCGTGATAGTGTGTTGCAAACAGCGTTTTGGGGCGAGCCGAAGTGTTATTATGCAGGTATTCTACCATCGCCCAAGCGATAGCAATACCATCATAGGTACTTGTACCACGACCAATCTCGTCCAGCAGCACAAGACTGCGCTCCGAGATGTTATTCAGGATACTTGCCGACTCCAACATCTCGACCATAAAGGTTGATTCGCCCTGCGAGATGTTATCGCTTGCACCCACACGGGTAAAAATCTTATCGACAATACCGATACGGGCCGACGATGCAGGAACAAACGAGCCCATTTGCGCCATAAGCACAATGAGTGCTGTTTGACGCAGGATAGCACTCTTACCCGACATATTCGGTCCGGTAATCATCATTATCTGTTGGCTATCGTTATCGAGGAATAGGTCGTTGGGGATATACTCGTCTCCGACATCAAGCAGGCGTTCGATAACGGGGTGGCGGCCATCGCGTATATCGATTGCGGTACTCTCGTCAAGCGAAGGACGGCAATAGTTATTCTCGATAGCCACCGTCGCAAACGAATGAAGGACATCAAGTGTTGCCACAATAGCGGCATCGCGTTGCAACTCGGTAAGGATACCGCAAAGGCTACCAACCAATGCGTTATAGATGCGTTGTTCGATAACCAATATTCGCTCCTCGGCTCCGAGAATCTTCTCCTCGTACTCTTTGAGTTCGGGCGTGATATATCGCTCGGCATCTTTTAGAGTCTGTTTACGCACCCACTCTGCCGGCACCTTGTCGCGATGCGTATTACGCACCTCGATATAGTAGCCAAAAACATTATTATAACTGATTTTGAGCGACGGGATACCCGTAATTTCGCTCTCGCGGCGTTGAATCTCGACAAGCACCTCTTTGCCACGACCCGCCACACGACGCAAATCGTCCAACTCGGCATCGACACCATCGGCAATGATACCACCTTTGGCAATCTGGTTGGTTTCGGGGTCGGGATAGAGTTCACGCGCTATCTTCTCGCGCGCCTCAACACACAATTTCAGGCCAGCAGCATAGGCCGACAAGCGTTCATTTGTCGAGCACAAGGCAGCTATCTGTTCGAGCGATGCGAGTGAGTTTTTGAGTTGAATCAACTCACGGGGCAAGATACGTCCCGTTGCAATGCGTCCTGCCAAGCGTTCCAAGTCGCCTATCAGCGACACATGCTCGCCAAGTTGCTCTTTAAGTTCGACATCTTCGCACAAGTCCTCAACCACATCGAGTCGTCGGTTTATATCATCAATGTTTTTGATAGGCATTGCTATCCATTGGCGCAACAGACGGCCACCCATTGGCGAGAGGGTACGGTCCAATACGCTCAACAACGAACCCTTACCCGTCGGGTCATTACTCGAAAGCAATTCGAGGTTGCGGATAGAGAACTTATCAACCCATACATACTTATCGGCATCAATACGCGAGATACCGCGAATATGGCCAATCGAACGGTGTTCGGTAAACTCCAAATAGTAGAGAATAGCACCCGCCGCCGAGATACCCTCGTGCATAGCCTCAACGCCATAGCCTTTGAGTGTGCGGACACCGAATTGGTCACACAATTTGCGGCGATTGATATCCTCCGAAAATATCCACTCGTCGAGTTGATAGGTATAGTATGTATTACCGAAATTCTCGCGGAAAGGGGCTTCGTATCCTCTTTGGTAGATGACCTCTTTGGGAGCAAAGTTCGACAACAATTTATCGACATAGGTTGCACTACCCTGCCCTACATAGAACTCGCCCGTCGAGATGTCGAGGAATGCCACACCCGTATATTTGCGACCGAAATATACCGACGCCAAAAAGTTATTCTCCTTGCTTGCCAGAACATTATTGCTGAGCGAAACGCCCGGAGTTACCAACTCCACGACACCTCGTTTCACAATACCTTTGACACTTTTGGGGTCTTCGAGTTGTTCGCAAATAGCCACACGCTCGCCTGCACGCACCAACTTGGGCAGGTAGGTTTCAACTGCGTGATACGGGAAGCCCGCCATCTCGACATAGGCTGCCGTACCATTGGCTCGACGCGTAAGCGTAATACCCAAAATGGCACTCGCCTTCACAGCGTCCTCGCCATAGGTCTCGTAGAAGTCGCCTACACGAAACAGCAACACTGCATCGGGGTGGGTCGCCTTGACGGAGTAATATTGCTTCATCAAGGGCGTCTCGACATATTTCTTCTTCTCGGCTGCCATTAACGGTGGTTACGATTAAAACCTTGTGGCGAAGCAAAGAAGTTTACGGTAGCATTCTTCTCCTCGAAAGCCTTAACAATTGCTTGGTCTTTGAGTGTGAGTTTTACAAGTTTGGCATTGGGGTTATGGGTTACCGATGCTGTATCGCTTGCCGAAACGGTCAGATTGGCCTCGGTATCGGCTTTAACGATAGAGGTACCCGATGCCGAAATCTTCATCGAGCCACGCGAGGTGACCTCAACGGTTGCAGCACCTTTGGCCGATACATTTGCGCTCATCTCGGCGATATATTTCTCGCTTACGATACGGGCAGTACCCGAAACCGACATTTTGGCTGTTTTGGAAGTACCGCTCAACACGACTTGCGACGAGCCCGAAGATGATATTGTAAGGTTTTTGCAATCAACAGCTGCGGTAATGGTAGCCGAGCCGATTGAACTCAGTTTAACCGCACCCTTTGCCATCAGCGATACACTCGACGAGCCACTTGCCGACACAGCAACGTTCGACTGCGAGTTAAGGCGCGAGGCCTTCAACACAGCGCTACCCGAAGCGGTAAGTTTCACTTTGTTGGCAACACCGCTAATCTCGGCATTGGAACTTCCGCCAATCGAAACGCTCAAATCGCGCGACGAAATCTCACTTGTGAGCAACGACGCACCTGTCATTTTGATAGTCAATTTACCTGTCGAGATACCATTGGCAAAAGAGCATGCTGCATCGTCAAGGCGGATATTCAACTCGCTACCCTCGATAGGCTCCTCTGATGCTGCTGTTACACCCTCGGAGAAGGTATAGCTTACAAAGTTGCGGTCGATATAGATGGTGGTGGGAGCGACATTGGTAGATTTGAGCACCTTGGCTGCGCCACGGCCATAATATACTTTGAGTTGTTTGCCTTTAATCTCGGTCACAATATGCTCGGCCAAGGCATCATCATACTCTATCACTACATTGTTACGATAGTTTTCCGACAACACTACACGGAAATCGCCCTCGATATTCACTTCGGTTGTCATTGCTCGTGTAAACTCTTTGGTTACTCGCTCGGCCGATACTGATACGGTTGCAAACAACGCAACAACGGCCAACAATAAACTCTTTTTCATAACTTTATGTTTTTTATTACTACTTTTTGCAGGATTAAACATTATACAAATGTACTCTTTTTCCTCGAATTAGTGCACTATTTATCGAAAAATCGTTCATCAAAATTGACAAAATAGAGTTTTTCGGTAGCACGAGTCATCGCCGTATAGAGCCAGCGCAACAAATCTTTGCTCATCTGCTCGTCGCCGAACAGCATTTTGTCGATAAATACCGCCGACCATTGACCGCCTTGCGATTTGTGGCAGGTAACGGCGTAGGCAAACTTGACTTGCACGGCATTGAAATAGGGATTTTCGCGTATCTCCTTGTAGCGTTTGGCTTTGGAACGAATCTCGGGATAGTCCTCTTCGATAGCGCGGAACAAACGCAGGCTCTCATCACGGGTGAGCGAAGGCGACTCGCTGGCAACCGTATCGAGCAATATCTTACACTCTATCTCGATCGAGTCGTAGTCGTCGAACTCCAAAACGGCATTGGCAAAACGAAATCCATACAACTCCTCGATGCGGCGCAGGCGGCGCAGGCGTGCAATATCTCCGTTGGCAATAAAGTTCATCGAGCGACCATCTTTACCCTCCTCGTCATCGCTGTCCGAAGCATAGAAATAATTGTTTTTGACCACCATCAGCATATCGCCCGACTCTATCTCCTCTTCGGCAAAGAGCACCGTACGGCGCAACGCCTCGTTATAGCGATTGGAGCGGCGATTGGAGCGGGTTATCACAATGGTCTCGTCGCGGCCATACTTGGAGTAGCACTCCTCGATACGCTCCATAAAATCGGCACCCGAAAGTTGCTCGACATCGGGATAATTCATATCGAGCAGAGGTATCTCGTAGATGTGGTTTTCGAGCATTGTGCGCACCAGCGTTGCATTGAACAGGATACCCGAATTTATATCCTGACGCACGACATCATCAAGCGAGCCATAATCAACCGTGCCGAAGGTGGACATATAGACGGGGTCGAGCGCAGGGCTATAATCGTTTCCAACAGGTGGCAGTTGGGCATTATCTCCGACCAATATCAGTCGGCAGTTGCGGCCACTCTGCACATATTTAATTAGGTCTTCGAGCAAAGCGCCGCTACCAAAAAGCGAGTCCTCGTACGACGACCCATTGGCCAACATCGACGCCTCATCTACAATGAAAACAGCATCGCGTTCACGATTATAGTCAAGCGAGAATTTGCTTTCGATGGAAGCTCTGCTCTGTTGGCGATATATCTTCTTGTGAATGGTATATGTTCTCTCGCCCGTATATTGCGCCAGCACCTTTGCTGCACGGCCTGTCGGAGCCAGCAGGACACATCGGCAGGAGTTGTCACGCAACACACCGACCAACGCTCCGATAAGCGTGGTTTTGCCCGTTCCTGCATAGCCGTTGAGTATGAAAATTTGGTCGTTTTGGGGTGTTTCGAGCCACTCCGCCAACTTTTCTATAATTTTTTTTTGCCCAAAAGTTGTTTCAAACGCAAATTTAGCGTAAATTTGGGTCGCAATATTTTGTAATTCGTGCATAAGGTGCGATGCAAAATTGTTAATTTTGTACAAACTTAATAAAAATAACAAATATGAAAAAAACTATTCTTTCGATAATCCTCGCGATTACCGCAATAGGCATGGGTTACTACGCCGTTGAGATGGTACTCTCGTCGATTCGATTCCAAGAGCAAACCGATGCTCGTAAAGCAGTCGTGATTAAACAAATCAAAAGCATTCGCTCGGCTGAAAACTTGTTCAAAAAATCGAACAACCGCTTCACCGCAAGTTTCGACACTTTGACAAACTTCGTCCTTAACGACTCTATCGAGCTCGAAAAGAAACTCGGTTCGGCAGACGACTCGGTTGCTGTTGCAAAAGGTTTGGTTAAGACCGTGAAATTCAAAATGGCGGTTATCGACTCGCTCAAACTTACCCCCGAGCAAGTTAAAAACCTCCGTTATATTCCCTACTCGAACGGACAAGAGTTCTCGCTCGATGCAGGTACTTTCATGACCGAGGCAAAGGTGCTCGTTCCCGTATTCGAGTGCAAAGCTCCCTACAAAGCATTCTTGGCTGACCTCGATCGTCAGGAGCTCATCAACCTGATTCACGAGAGCAAAACTATCTATGAGGTTTATCCCGGTATCAAAGTAGGCGCAATGGACGCTGCAAACCAAGGTGAAGGTAACTGGGAATAATATAAATAGCGCAAGTAAGATTGTGTCCACCCAACTGCTGTTGAGTGGACACGATTTTCTTATGGCCGAGAATCACGCCCTTGCGCTCGACCCTAACGCCCCTGCAAACATCACAATCTGCATTGACAGCGCGAAAACCGTACTCGTACCCCAAGAGCTATATGAACCGGCATTGGCCGAAGGGTATATGGCGGTAAACGACAAGGCGGTGGACGATGACGAGTGCATTGTAACTGCTCGGAAGGGCGAAATTGTGGCTCTGATGGCCGTCAGCAGACGCTTGGTACAAGCCTTCGACAATCAATCGTGGAAGGTTACATACACTTCGCCACTACTCGACGGAATCGTTAGCTACACCAAAGCGGTACGAATTAAGACAATAGCCCAAAACACCTATGTCACAATCAGCGACAATGGCTCGTTGCAATATGCCGAGGTGTTTGCGACAACCGACCCGACAAACATTGCCTTTGTGATGAACAAACTTGGCGAAGTATTCAAACTCAACCGATACGAAATCAGAGTGTCGGGTGAAAACGCAGGAGAGATTGTCGAAAACCTCAAAGACGCTTTCAACAACTGCAAAGAGGCGTAGCAACACCTATTATATATTATTAAGTATGAGAATAGTCAGCGGAAAACTAAAAGGGCGAATGTTAAATCCCCCCAAGAACCTCAAAGCAAGACCAACTACCGATTTTGCCAAAGAGAATCTGTTCAACATACTCACTAACCGAGTAGAGTTGGAGGGAATTGATGTACTCGACCTCTTCTCGGGTACGGGCTCAATCAGTTACGAATTTGCCTCGCGCGGTGCCGACAATGTAACATCGGTCGAAATTAACCGAGTGCATCACGCATTCATCAAACGCACAGCAGCAGAACTTGGTTGCGCAAGTACCATTCACGCCGTCAATGCCAATGTCTTTCTCTACTTGAAAAGTTGCTCGAAGCAGTACGACATCATCTTCTCGGACGCACCCTATGATTTGCCGGGGAGCGAACAGGTGATTGACTTGGTGCTCGAAGGCGATCTACTCAAAGAAGATGGTTTATTGATTTTCGAACATTCCAAAGACAAATCGTTCGACAACCACCCGAATTTCTGCGAAAAGCGCAGTTATGGAAGCGTTCAATTCACTTTTTTTACAAAATAATCATTTTTTTGTATAAAAAGATTTGGAGATACGCAAATTTGTATTACCTTTGCACTCGCAATCGGGAAATAACGATTGCAAAGTTCTAAAAATATTGGTGCGTTAGTTCAGTTGGTTAGAATACATGCCTGTCACGCATGGGGTCACGGGTTCGAGTCCCGTACGCACCGCAGAAAGCCTTTCAGTTCGCTGGAAGGCTTTTTTGTTTGAAAATTTCATCGGAAGGCTCTTTTTGTTTGGGGCGCGTTGCGCCTCCCCACCCTAAAAAAAATCGGTCGCTACACAATGGCAACGACCGATACAACTACTCAATATCGCAGAAATCAATCCTCGGAAAGCAAACGGGTGCGCCATTCGTCAAGGACAGGAACGGCTTGCTGGCTCTCCATATCCCACGCCACAAGCACCGAGGTCGAAGTCGTACAAACAACATCGCCATCAGCCTCTTTACGCACAATACGTTGGCGCAGTTTAATGCTCTTATTGCCAACACTTTCAAGTTCGGTCACGACTTCTATCGGTGCGCCCATTGTCAGTTGCGATACAAAGTCCATAGCAACCGACACCAAAATCACACGAGTCGTGCGGCGAAACATATCGGAGCATATATGTTCGAGAATGAAGTCGATGCGACCAATATCGAGGTATTGTTGTTGGCTTACATTATTGACATGATTAAACGCATCGAAATCTCCGAAGCGGCTCTGTATTATCGTCTTGGTCTGTTTCATACACTAATCTCTCAAAATGCGCACGGAGCCACCCTCGCCCACCAGAATTATCGACGATGCACGATGTGTTGCCTCGGGGCTCTCGCACGACGGCTCAACAACCATATCGACACCTTCGCGCACCTCGTCTGCAATCTGCTCGTAGGTCAAAGGGGTCGGATAGCCCGAAATATTTGCCGAAGTCGAAACCAACGGGCGACCCAAGCGGCGAATTACGCCCTGACAAAAATCACACTTTGGAACGCGGATACCCACTGTACCCTGTTCGGGAATCAAATTCTCGGCCACACCGCAACCTCCGGGCAAAACCAAAGTCAGAGGCTTATCAGCCACCTCGAAGAGTTGCCAAGCAATCTCGGGGACATTGCGGACATAGCGACCAACATTATCCAGCGAATCGACCAAAACGGTCATACTTGTTTTGCCCAACGAGTGTTTGAGTGCATAGATTTTCTCAACCGCTTCGGCATTGGTGGCATCACAGCCAATACCCCAAACAGTATCGGTCGGATAGAGAATTATACCGCCCGAACGCAGTACTTCGACAGCTTTTGCTATTTGTTCGTTCATTTTATTCGATTTTGTTTATGCAAAAATAGAAAAATTTGTACTTTTGCGGTAGTTTTATCGAAAAATCAAAAAAATATCTAAATATGGGAAGAGCATTTGAATATCGTAAAGCACGCAAGCTCAAACGTTGGGGCAATATGGCGCGTACTTTTACCAAAATCGGAAAAGAGATTGAAATCGCAGTTAAAGCAGGTGGTCCCGACCCCGCAGGCAACACTCGTCTTCGCGTGTTGATTCAAAACGCAAAGGCAGAGAATATGCCCAAAGAGAACGTCGAGCGCGCTATCAAACGTGCAATCTCGAAAGATGCAGGCGACTACAAAGAGATGGTATATGAGGGATATGGCCCCTACGGTATCGCAATCTTGGTCGAGACTGCAACCGACAACACCACTCGTACCGTAGCCAATGTTCGTTGCTACTTCAACAAATGTGGCGGTACTCTGGGTAACAGCGGTAGCGTGGCATTTATGTTCGACCACAAGTGCACCTTCAAGTTCAACAACACTCCCGCAACCGACCTCGAAGAGTTGGAGTTCGGAATGATTGACCTCGGTGTCGATGAATTCGAGGCAGAGGAGGACGGTATCACAATCTACGCTCCGTTCGAAAACTATGGCGAGATTCAGAAGTACCTTGAAGATGGCGGATACGAGATTATCTCGGGAGAGTTTGTCCGTATCCCGACCGACTCCAAAGAGGTTACCGCCGAGCAACGAGAGGCTATCGAAAAGCTTATCGAAAAACTCGAAGAGGACGACGACGTAACAAACGTATATCACAATATGCAGGAAGAGGAGTAATCCTCGGCACAAAGAAAAAAAGAGTTTCAAGTTTGTTGAAACTCTTTTTTTTGGGGAGAAACCAAACATTATTGTCGCCTAAACAAGAGTATTAGAATACATACAACAAAATTTACGAAACTATCGTTCTTTATAGTGGTTTTCTGCCAAAAAATGCGTAACTTTGTAGCGATTTGGAGAGATTATAATTATTAACAATAAAATACGCTTAAAATGGAATTGAACAAGATTTTTATTGACGGTCCTTGGAGCAAGGAGATTAACGTCAGCGATTTCGTAAGCAAAAACATCGCACCCTACACGGGTGACGCATCGTTCCTGCAAGGTGCAACCGAGCGCACCAAGAAAATTTGGGACATCTGTTTGAAAGCTCTCGAAGAGGAGCGTGCCAACAACGGTGTTCGCTCGCTTGACCACACAACCGTTTCGACCATCACCTCGCACAAGGCTGGTTACATCGACAAAGAGAATGAACTTATCGTAGGTCTGCAAACTGACGAGTTGCTCAAACGCGCCATCAAACCTTTCGGTGGTATCAATGTCGTTATGAAGGCTTGCCGCGAGAACGGCGTCGAGGTTGATGACAAAGTAAAAGACATCTTCCAACACTACCGCAAAACCCACAACGACGGTGTATTTGATGCTTACACCGAGGAGATTCGTTCGTTCCGTTCGTTAGGTTTCTTGACAGGTCTGCCCGACAACTACGCTCGTGGTCGTATCATCGGCGACTATCGTCGTTTGGCTCTCTATGGTGTTGATCGTCTGATTGAGGCTAAACAAGTGGATTTGCGTTCGTTGAATGGTCCTATGGACGACGCTCGCATCCGTCTTCGCGAGGAGGTTGCAGAGCAAATCAAAGCCCTCAAAGAGATTAAAGTTATGGGTGAGTACTACGGCCTCGATTTGAGCCGTCCTGCTTACACCGCACAAGAGGCTGTACAATGGGTATATATGGCCTATCTGGCTGCCGTTAAGGAGCAAGATGGTGCTGCAATGTCGCTTGGTAACGTTTCGTCGTTCCTCGACATCTATATCGAGTACGATTTGGCTCACGGCAAAATCAACGAGACCTTCGCACAAGAGTTGATTGACCAATTCGTAATCAAATTGCGTATGGTTCGTCACTTGCGTATGCAATCGTACAACGACATCTTTGCAGGTGACCCCACTTGGGTAACCGAGGCTATCGGTGGTCGTTTCAACGACGGTCGTGTTAAGGTAACCAAGACTTCGTTCCGTTTCTTGCAAACCCTTTACAACCTCGGCCCGTCGCCCGAGCCCAATATGACTGTACTTTGGAGCCCCGACCTTCCCCAAGGTTTCAAAAACTTCTGCGCCAAAGTTTCGGTGGATACCAGCTCTATCCAATACGAGAACGACGACTTGATGCGTGAGGTTCGTACTTGCGACGACTACGGTATCGCTTGCTGCGTATCGTACCAAGCAATCGGTAAGCAAATTCAGTTCTTCGGCGCACGCGCCAACCTTGCAAAAGCTTTGTTGCTCGCCATCAACGGCGGTCGTTGCGAGAACACCGGTACCGTTATGGTAAAAGGTATTCCCGTGCTTACCAGCGACACCCTCAAATTCGAGGAGGTAATGAACAACTACAAGAAGGTGCTGACCGAAATCGCTCGCGTTTACAACGAGGCGATGAACATCATCCACTATATGCACGACAAGTACTACTACGAGAAGGCTCAAATGGCATTTGTAGATACCAATCCCCGTATCAACTTGGCTTACGGTGTGGCAGGTCTTTCGATTGCTATCGACTCGTTGTCGGCTATCAAAAACGCCAAAGTTACCGCACGTCGTAACGAGATTGGTTTGACCACCGGTTTCGACATCGAGGGAGAGTTCCCCTGCTTCGGTAACAATGATGACCGTGTTGACCACCTCGGAGTTGACCTCGTATACTATTTCAGCGAGGAGCTCAAAAAATTGCCCGTTTACAAGAACGCTCGTCCTACCTTGTCGCTTTTGACCATCACCTCGAACGTGATGTACGGTAAGAAGACAGGTGCTACACCTGACGGACGTGCCGCAGGTGTTCCCTTCGCTCCCGGTGCAAACCCCATGCACGGCCGCGACAAAAACGGTGCTATCGCTTCGCTTTCGTCGGTTGCTAAACTTCGCTACCGCGACTCGCAAGACGGTATCAGCAACACATTCTCGATTGTTCCTCAATCACTCGGCCCGACCGATAGCGAGCGCGTTGACAACCTCGTGACTATGATGGACGGTTATTTCACCAAAGGTGCACACCACCTCAATGTGAACGTTTTGAACCGCGAGATGTTGGAGGACGCTATGGAGCACCCCGAGAAGTATCCGCAACTCACTATCCGTGTTTCGGGTTATGCCGTAAACTTCGTGAAATTGAGCCGCGAGCACCAATTGGAGGTTATCAGCCGTTCGTTCCACAAACGTATGTAAGAGTGCGTCGCCGAAGCGACATTCTCAATATTCGAAGCCTGTCACAACAACGTTGGGCAGGCTTCGTTCTTAACTAAACACAACAACTATGATTAACGTTCATTCATACGAATCAATGGGTACTTTTGACGGCCCGGGTCTGCGCTTGGTTGTATTCCTTCAAGGTTGCCCGTTTCGCTGTCTGTATTGTGCCAACCCCGACACAATCGAAGTTAAGGGAGGTAAACCTACACCGCTGCAAGAGATTGTAGATATGGCCGTAAGTCAAAAACCATTTTTTGGCAAGCGTGGCGGTATCACTTTTTCGGGTGGAGAACCTACACTGCAAGCCAAAGAGTTGATTCCGTTGTTCGAGTCGTTGCGCGAGGCGGGAATACACATCTGTTTGGACACAAATGGCGGTGTATGGAACGAATATGTCGAAAAGTTACTCACACTGACCGATTTGCCTCTATTGGACATCAAACAGTTCAATGCCGATAAACACCGCGCACTCACAGAGCGCAGCAACGAGCAAACGCTCAAATTGGCGGCCTGGCTCGAAGAGCATAATCGTCCTTTCTGGATGCGTTATGTACTTGTTCCGGGATATAGCGATGCCGAGGAGGATATTCGCGCGTTGGGCGAGGCGTTGGGAGGTTATAAGTGCATCGAGCGCGTCGAGATACTACCCTACCACCGTTTGGGCGTACACAAGTACGAAGCAATGGGCTTGGAGTACAAACTGGCCGATGTCAAAGAGAACACCCACGAACAATTAAATCGTGCTGAGGCTCTTTTCAAAGAGTATTTCGACAATGTGATTGTGAACTAATAAAAAATAAGCTGTCTTAATGGACAGCTTATTTTTTTTGGAAACATATAGACAGCACCACCATCAAGCCTATCAACATCGGATAGTACAGGTGCGGAATGATTGAAAATGGAGTAATACCCGCAAGTCCCGACGCCATCAATAATTGAGCACCATAGGGTATAATACCCTGAACAAAACACGATGTTGTATCCATCAACGAGGCTGTACGACGAGCAGACACAGAGTAACGTTGCGACAAATCACGAGCAATCGGGCCCGTAGTCAATATAGCAATCGTATTATTTGCCGTACACAAGTTCGTCAATGCTGTGAGTGCAACAACTGCCCCTTCGGCTCCACGACGACTATTAACATTCTTGGTCAGGCGGTTAATTAGATAATCAAAGCCCCCTGCACTTTTTACCATCGACATCAGACCTCCGGCAAGCAACGTCACCAAAATCAATTCATACATCGATTCAAGGCCCATACCAACCGCACGCAATGTATCAATCCACGACATTGCGCCAGTGCTCAATCCAACAACATCTGCCGCAACAATACCAACCAATAGTACCAAAAGTACATTAACACCCAAAACTGCCAACAAAATTACAAGAACATAGGGCAAAACCTTAATCCATTCGACATCGCCCACAACCGTAGGAATTTCGGCGACTTGATTACCCCAAAGATATAGGCATATCGTAACTATTGCCGCAGGCAGAACAAGCAGAAAATTTGTCTTGAACTTATCACTCATACGACAGCCCTGCGTTTGCGTTGCTGCAATCGTTGTATCGGATATGAACGAAAGATTGTCGCCAAAGAAAGCACCTCCCACTACTATCGCAACCAACCACGGCGACGAATAACCGACCTGCATCTCTGCCACAACAGGTGTCAATGCCACAATAGTACCAACCGAAGTACCTATCGACATAGAGATAAAACAAGACGCCAAAAATATACCGATGGGCAAAAATCCCGAAGGAATAGCACTAAGAGACAAAGATACGGTTGCATCAACAGCACCCATACTTTTAGCCGAAGCTGCAAAAACTCCCGCCAAACAGAATATAGCAATCATATAAAGAATACCTCGACTCGCAGCGCCCTCTACAAAAACCTTAATGCGACGCTCGAACGAATATCCTTTGAGCAGGAAGAGTGCATACAGCACCGCAACTAAAAAAGCACCCCAAATCGGCATGCGATAAAAATCGCCAACCAGCAAAGCACCTCCAAGATAAACCACCAACATAACAACTATTGGCGTGAGTGAAATCCAACCACTTTTAGCCCCTTCCATAAAATCTCTTCTGAATTAGTATTTGTAAACATAATAAAAGAATATGAATTTAACAACATTAGCACAGCATACACAACAAAAAAAAAGAGCAACCGCGAAGAATGGCTTTCGCGGTTGCATCGATAATGCACACTATCTTCGTCGCATTGCACGACATTACGCAAGTGAAAGAAAAAAAATGAGGTAGTCCGAACTCATTTTGCAAAGGTATGATCACTTGCGCAGTACAAAGGTAGATATTTTTATTTTAGATACAAACTTTTTACAACTTTTTTTTCGACCAAAAGCAATATTTTTGCACTTTTCTCGGCATAAATAATCATTCTCAACATTATTACGGAGTATTCGAACATTATATTTGACAAATTTATTCTATTTTTTATTGTTACACGTCCCGAGCAAAGCTCCAAAATAGTTTACCTCCGAAGTAAATACACAAAGGGGTGCCACTCAACAACCCTTTTGATACCTATATTATACATACCAATGGAAAACTATTCTAAGAATCCACCATAAGAGAATTAATAATAGGAATGCAAATGCGACATAATAGTGATGAGTCAACAGATATAGTTTCGGAAACCGCCTTCTGAAAATAGATGAGAACAATAGAACACAGAGAAATGGAAGGGCAAATACTACAAAAAAATTATAGTGGATGGCATTTTGTAAATTCAGATGCAATAGAGCATGAATAGCCCGCTGTGATCCACAACCAGCACAAGGCAATCCTGTTATTGACATAAATGGACATTTGGGGAAAAAGAGACTAGCACTTGGATCAAACATATAGTAAATGCCACCAAGTGCTAGTATAAATACGAGTATTATTATATGCCTATACTTGTATAAAAACCTCATATGGAATAATCACATGCTGACCCCTGCAATAATGATAAAGATAATATATACGACCCAAAATGCAATACCGGCTATAAGACTATATGTACACCATTTATCTGCTTTTCTACTTCTATCTAAAGCCAAGTCATAATACCCATTAATAAAAGCACTGTTTACACCAGCAGCATGGACAATGGCAGGTATTCCCAAAGGCCAACAGCAGAGTATGGTAATAATAATTGCTTTTGCTAAATGGCTCTCAGGACACTCATTCGAATTAGTTCTAATTGTAGATTGAGGATTGGCAACAGAAGGTTTCTGTACAGGAGCTCCACAATGAGGACAAGCCTGTGCTGCATCAGATATCTGAGCATTACACTCGGGACAATTAATCAAAGCCATATAAGATAAATTATTAGTGTTATACAACAAAGTTAATAAACGACAAAGAGAAAAGCAAGAGAAATAGTTCTAATCAGCATTTTTTTTTGAGAATAGAATAATCGTTTTCTGCGTGTCAGGAGCGAAAAGCGCAGCAGACTTGGCGTATGTGAGCATTTGACGAGCGAGAAACAACCCCAAAATCTCCCACTCCAAAACCCTTTTTTGCTGTTTTGTGGAGAAAATTTAGTGCCGACACGAGAAGAAAAACCGCAGTTTACTCGGTGTAAATGAGGATTTTTCGACGATGATGAGAGGTTTTTGTTGTTTTGTGAGGGGATTTCGAGGCGTGCGAGGAGCGAAAAGCGCAGCATACTCAGCGTATGTGAGCATTTGACGGGCGAGCAACAACCCCAAAATATCCCTCTCCAAAACACTTTTTTGCTGTTTTGTGGAGAAAATTTAGTGCCGACACGAGGAGAAAAAACGCAGTTTACTCGGCGTAAATGAGGATTTTTCGACGAAGTGAGGTATTAAATTTACCCACAAAACACAAAAAGACACAAAAAGAAAAGGAGAGTCACATCACTGTAACTCTCCTTAAAGAGGCGACCCCTACTTTCCCACAAACAAGTTGCAGTATCATCGGTGCGGGTGGGCTTA